>CACNEB010000004.1 GCA_902619375.1 uncultured Alphaproteobacteria bacterium | reverse complement strand
TTGAGTTATATAAATTGGTAATATCTGAGGTGTTAGATATTTTTAGACCCGTCCATTAAAGATTGAACAACATTTGGATCAGCTAATGTAGATGTGTCGCCTAACTGATCTTGCTCATTTGAAGCTATTTTTCTTAAAATTCTTCTCATAATTTTACCTGATCGTGTTTTAGGCAGACCCGGAGAGAATTGCAATTTTTCTGGTGTTGCTATAGGGCCAATTTTTTTTCTTATCCATTGAACGAGCTCTTGCTTTAAATCATCACTTACCTCGACCCCTGTGTTGGTGGTTACAAAAGCATAGATTCCTTGACCTTTTATATCATGAGGATAGCCCACAACTGCAGCCTCAGAAACTAGTTCATGCTCAACAAATGCGCTTTCAATTTCAGCAGTCCCAAGTAAATGACCAGATACATTGATACAATCATCTACCCTTCCAGTAATCCAATAAAAGCCATCTTTGTCTCTTCTGCATCCGTCTCCAGTGAAATACTTGCCTTTAAACTGACTAAAGTAGGTATCAATAAAACGTTGGTGATCTCCATAAACTGTTCTCATCTGGCCTGGCCAACTGTCTAAAATACAAAGTTTACCTTCACACTCGCCCTCTAAAATATTCCCGTTATCATCAACTATCGCAGCATCAATTCCAAAATAGGGTTTCGTTGCACTGCCTGGTTTAAGCTTTGAAATGCCAGGTATAGGTGAAATTAAATGGCCGCCTGTCTCAGTCTGCCACCAAGTGTCGATAACAGGACATTTGTTTTTACCAACTACTGACGAATACCAATTCCATGCTTCTGGATTAATTGGCTCACCAACTGTTCCTAAAATTCTAAGGGAGCTTAAATCACATTTTTCAATATAAGAATTACCCTCTTTCATTAAAGATCTTAGAACAGTTGGTGCTGTGTAAAAAATATTTACTTTGTATTTATCACAAACTTCCCAAAAGCGAGAATAATCTGGATAATTAGGAACACCTTCAAACAATAATGTTTTACAACCGTTCGCAAGGGGGCCATAAACAGAATAAGAATGCCCAGTAATCCAACCTGCATCCGCAGTGCACCAATAAACATCCCCTGGATGATAGTCAAAAGAGTATTTATGAGTAAACGATGCATAAACTAAGTAACCGCCAGTAGTATGAAGAACACCCTTTGGTTTACCAGTTGAACCAGATGTGTATAAAATAAATAGAGGGTCCTCTGCATTCAAAGTGACATATTCACATTGATCATCTACTTCTTTAATTTGTTCATCATAATAAAAATTATTATTTCGGTGTTGGTTGTCTTGAGTGTATGCGTATCGAATTACAAGAGTCTTTATAGAACTATCACAGCTCTCTAAAGCTGTATTAATATATTTTTTTAAGGGAATTTTTTTACCACCCCTAACACCTTCGTCAGCAGTTATTACAAACTTAGATTTACAATCTTTAATACGTCCAGCAATTGACTCTGGTGCAAAGCCTCCAAATATTACCGAATGTATTGCTCCTATTCTTGCACAAGCTAACATAGCAAACGCAACTTCAGGTATCATGGTTAAATAAATTGTTACAACATCGCCTTTTTGTACGCCAAGTTTTTTTAAAACATTTGCAAATTTACTTACTTCGGATTTTAGTTCTTTATAAGTGAAGGTTTTATTTTTACTAGTATCATCTCCCTCCCAAATAATTGCTATTTCATCCGGTTGTGTTTCTGCATGTCTATCAACACAGTTATAGCAGGCGTTTAGTTCCCCATCCTCAAACCATTTGATAGATACGTCACCATCGTAGTTGGTATTTTTAATTTTTGTGAAGTCTTTAGACCAAGTAAGATGAGACTTTGCCACTCTAGACCAGAATTGTTCCTTATTATTAAACGACTCTGCATACATCTCTTCATATTGTTCTTTCGATAACAGTGGATTAGATAATTTAAATTCTTTCATTTTTTTCACTCATCTTAATTAATTTCTTCCATTGCTTCAATGTTACAGGCATCACACTTAATCTAGCTTGTTTTACAAGTGGAAAATCTTGAAAAAAAGGGTCTTCCTTTATTTCTGATAAGTAAACTTCATTTAAGTCTTTAACATAGGTTACATCAACCATCCCAAATATCCCTTTTTTATCGGTGTGATCCGGATAATATTCTTTAGTAACTCTAACAATTCCCTTAATAGCTTTTTCTGTTACTGAGTGATAAAATAAACACTCATCTCCTTTTCTCATTTTTTTCATATTATTTGCTGCTTGATAATTTCTCACACCATCCCAATGCTCAGTTTTTTTCTTTTTTTGTTGATCCCATGACCAAGAACTAGGCTCTGATTTAAGGAGCCAATAATTTTTAGAAGTGTTCATGAATTAGTATATTAGGTGAGGGTCTAACATTGTAATTATTTAATCTAATTTTTCTAGTTTTCATAATTTCGATAGCGTTCCAACCAATCATTGCAGCGTTGTCGGTACATAAAGACAAAGGTACTTGATGATAATTAATTTTCTTTGTTGCAACAAGTCTTTGGAGCTCATTATTTAAATATTTATTTGCTGCTACTCCACCACAAATTGAAAAATCATTAATTTTAATATCTTCTTTTTGTAAGAGTGTAATGCTATTTAATATTTTAATTTCTAACACTTTAGAAACAGTATGTTGAAATGAAGCTGAAAAGTCTCTAAGAAAAATTTTCGTTTTTTTATTATTTTTGATGGTATTTAGTGCCGCTGTTTTTAAACCTGAAAAGGAAAATTCGCAGTTATTTTTCTTACTCAAAGGTATTGGGAGTTTATACTTCTCAATATTCCCACCTATTGCTAGATTTTCTATTTCTGGTCCACCAGGATAACCTAAACCTAAACCTTTTGCTACTTTATCAAAACACTCACCTACAGAGTCATCAATTGTCGATCCAAGAGTGATAAAATTTTTTGAATTTTTTACCAATACTAATGCCGTATTTCCCCCAGATACAAGTAAACATAAATATGGAAATTTAACTTTGGATACAAGTCGAGGTGATAATAAATGTGCTTGCAAATGATTAATCGGAATAAGTCTGATATTTTTAGACAATGATAAACCTTTCGCAAAAGATGACCCCACAATTAATCCACCAATTAGCCCAGGTCCAAATGTTGCCGCGATTGCTGAAATTTTTGAAAAATTAATTTTTTTAATTGATTTGGCTAATGTATCTAAAATTTCTAAATGTTGTCTTGCTGCCATCTCGGGTATGACACCACCGTGATCTTTATGAAATTTTCTGTGATTAATTGTTTCAAGAAACTCAACACTTTTATCACCATTAACAATGGCTAAAGATGTATCATCACAAGAACTTTCTATTGCCAAAACTTTCATTATTATAAAAAAATATAGATTCTATTTGGATGACTGAAAATCAAAAAAATGCTAGAAAAAAAGGCTTTCTTCAAAGAAATTTTTTCTTAATAGTCATATTTTTAATAATTTTAACTGTTACAGGAGGTTACTTGTACATAAATAACTTTCTAAAATTTGATGTAACTCAATTCAGCAAATTAAACCAAGAAACTCAAATACCAACTGTTCAAAATGAGATAACTTCTGTTACCGAGTTAAATAATAAAGAACTTGAAGATAAAGTAGATCGTCTTGAGTCTTTAATACTAGAGTTAGCAAAAAATGTTCAAGATATACCTCAAAGCACCATTGTTCAGTCAGAGCCAGAGCCACAACAGATTACTCTATCAAATGATGAGGCGTATGAATTAATTTTATCTATAAATCAGATTATAGTTAATATTGATCAACAACAAATTCGAAATAAAAATATTCAAAAACTTCAAAAACAATATTTATTTTTTAGTGAAGAAAAATTTGAAGAATTACTCACTATTCCAGACTATTCATATTCATTACAGCAATTACAAATCAATGAAAATACATATGTACAAAATGATTTTATGAAAAAGAATAATTTACAATGGCTTAAAAAAATTATTGAAAACATATTTGAAATTCAGATAACAAAAAATTCCTCAGAACCTTTACCATCATTTATTAACGCGATTTATAATCGCCAATATTCAAAGGCAATTATAGAATATGAGAAATTAAACCCTAACCAAAAAATATTTTTTAAATCTTCTTATGAATTAGCGCAAATTTATAACGTTAATCGAAATTTTTTAGAGAACATAATCTAATGATAAGACTACTAATAATTTTAATAATTTTTGTAAGTGGTTATGGCGCTCTCTTTTATTTTTTTAATAACGCTGGTAATCTATCACTCGTTTTAGGAATTTGGCAATTGAGCGTCCCCATAGTTCAATTTCTTTTTGTCTTAATAACATTTTTAATTCTTTTAATTTTGTTTTCATATGCTTTTACAAAACTTTTTATTTATCCACGCACTGCTTATATGCGCTATAAATCTTCAAATGAGCAAAAAGGCCTTGAACATTTAAGAGATGCGTTAGTTGCAATAACCGAAGGTAACACTGATAAAGCTGCACAAAGCCAGAAAAAATTTAAAAAATACTTAGGTAAAGATCCTTTAAATAAAATATTACAAACACAAATTAAAAAAACAAAAGATCTAAAAATAGTAAATGTTGAAAAAGGTTCGGATTAATTTAAAAAAATAATTCCTGCTCCAAAACAAGTTAAAGTGGCGCCAATTACTGCTAAATGTCCTGCGTAATTCTTGGTAACAACCCATAATATTGGAATTATCATAATTGGCATTGTGCTAGATAAAGTTGAAATAATTCCAGGATCTCCACTTTTAAGAGCAATTATTAACATAGTCATACCAACGCCCATCCCCATAAAGCCAAGAAAAATACTATAAAAAGTTTTCTTAATGTCTTTCATCCTTTCTAAAAGATTATTATTTTTTAAAAATCCTAGGCTGAAAAACATTAATATCGCTGCTATTAAAACTCTTAAATAAGACACAACTATAGGGTCTGTTACCTCAAGCGCTGGCTTCATAAGGATAATCCCGATAGCTTGACATAGTGCTAGGCCTACACCAGCAATTAGTCCAATATACTTGTTTCCTTGAATATTTTCCAAGTCATCATCAGGAATTGTTCTATTAAATTGTATTGCAACTATGATGCCAAAAAAAATCAAAAAACACCCAAATAGCTCGACCATAGAGGGAAGTGTTTTTAAAAATATTTTTGCTAAAATGATCGTAAAGGGAATTTGTAAAGAAAATAATAAAGCCTGCCTTCTAGGCCCAAGTCTTTTGAGACAAACAAATAAAAATGTATCTCCTATTATAATACCAATTACCGAAGATAAAAATATTGCTAAAAATATTGATTTATCATAATAAATTGGATCCCAATTAATAACAATGTAGGGTAAGAAAAGGAATATTATTCCTATTAATCTTAGAAGATTGTAATTATAACTTCCAAAATATCTGACAATTCTAGTTGCTGATAAAGCAACCATAGACCATATAGCTGCAGCACCAACTGCTAAGATGTATCCAATCACGCGAGGATATTAATGACTAATTAAAAAATTGATATGTTAAATTAGTAAAAAAAAGGGGCCAATAAAGACCCCTTATTTTTAAATCTATAAATTTATTTATCTTCTTTGACCAAATAACTGCATCAACATTATAAATAAGTTAATAAAGTCTAAGTATAGTGTCAGTGCACCCATAATGGCAGCTTTTCCTGCAAAAGCAGTTCCAGCAACTTGATAATAAGTTGATTTAATTCTTTGAGTATCATAAGCAGTTAAACCTACAAAGACTAGAACACCTACGCATGAAATTACAAACTGCATCGCTGAACTTTGTAAAAATATGTTTACAATACTTGCAATAATAATTCCAATTAGTCCCATCATAAGAAATGAACCAAACTTGGTTAAATCTCTCTTAGTTGCATATCCATAAATGCTCATCGCAGCAAAAGTGCAACTAGTTATTAAAAATACTCTAACTATGCTCACACCTGTAAAAACAATGAATATATAAGACAGTGATATTCCCATCACGGCAGCGAAAGCCCAAAACGTCATTTGAGCTGCAGAGGTAGACATCTTTTGCAATCTTGCGCCTAAAAAGAAAATAAATCCAAGTGGAGCAAGCATCACGACCCATTGCAGTGCAGTGCCATAAATAGCCCCCATTAAAGTAGGAGACTGAGAAAATCCCCATGCCACTAAACCACTAATCGCTAAACCAGAAGTCATATAATTGTAAACTTTCATCATATAATCTCTTAAGCCCTGATCTATAGCTGCAGATTGTGACTGCGAATATGTATTTTGTTTTAATTCGACCATTATTTCTCCTTAATTATTTTTAATATGGCTATTATCTTGATATTTTTCAAGTAAAACCGTATGAATCTTTTATGAAATTTAAACCATTAGGAAATACTGACCTTCAAGTTAGCCTTATTTGTCTTGGAACAATGACTTGGGGAGAGCAAAACACACAAAATGAGGCATTTGAGCAAATGGATTACTCTATGGAGCAAGGGGTCAATTTCTTTGATACCGCAGAGTATTATTCAGTTAAAGGAAAAGAAAAAACGTATGGTGCCACCGAAAAAATAATTGGCAATTGGTTTAAACAAAAAAATAATAGACAGAAAGTAATATTAGCAACCAAGGTAGCTGGCCCTGATGTAAAATGGATTAGAGGAGGCGGTCTTCAGTTCAATGAGAAACATTTCACTGAAGCATTAGAAGGAAGTCTAAAAAGGTTACAAACAGACTACATTGACCTTTATCAACTACATTGGCCAGAGAGAAAAACAAATTTTTTTGGGAGACTGGGATATAAAAATTATATAGAAGAAAAAGATTGGACTCCATTTGAAGAAATATTAGAGACAGCAAAAAAATTTATTGATCAAGGCAAAATTAGATATTTAGGTTTATCTAATGAAACTCCTTATGGACTCTCTAATTATATCAATTTAGCAAATTATAAAAACTTACCTAGGGTTATGTCTGTTCAAAATCCATATAGTTTATTAAACAGAACTTACGAAGTTGGTATGTCTGAAATATCCATTAGAGACCAAGTAGGTTTGTTAGCTTATTCCCCTTTAGCTTGTGGTGTGTTAACTGGAAAATATAGAAATTCAAAAAAACCTGACGGTGCACGTTTAACAATTTGGGAGGATTGGACTAGGTACACCAATGAGAGATCAATTGTTGCAACAGAGCAATACTGTAAAATTGCTGAGAATAATGGATTAACCCCTACTGAATTGTCACTTGCATTTGTTAACCAACAAGACTTTGTTACCAGTAATATTATTGGTGCAACAAAAATGGGCCAGTTGAAAGAAAATATAAATTCAGTAGATATAGAATTATCAAAAGAAATTATTGATGAAATTAATGATGTACATGAAAACAATCCATCACCGGCACCTTAAGCTATGACTGATTGGCCAAAAGACATTAAGGGTAGATTAACAAAAACTTTTGAATTTAAAAATTACAGAAAAAGCTTTGCCTTTACTAGTCAAGTGGCGATGTTATCTGAGAAAAAAAATCATCATCCTCAAATTATTTTAGATTACGGAACTGTTACTATTTCTCTTATTTCTCATGATGTTCAAAAAGTTACCCAAAGAGACCTAGATTTAGCAGAGCAAATCGATAAACTTTATCTAGAATGATTTACCTTATAGGTATTCCTGGTTTAATTCCTTTTTATCTTTGTTTTTACAATATCGATTTAATATTTCTTGATTTTGATAAGGATATGTTCGTTTATTACTCTTCAGTTATAATGTCATTTTTAGGCGCAGTATATTGGGGCGTTTATCTTCAATCAAAGAATAACATAGCTATTTTGTTTAGTGTTTGCCCAGCTGTTTATGCATTTTTGGTTTTAGCATTTGACTTAAAATTTAATGAAACTATTGGGCTTTTTATAGCAGGTTACTTTATAGTTTTATGCTTTGATTTCTTTTTTTATTTCAAAGAAAAAATAATTAAAACTGATTATTTTATTTTAAGGTTAATACTAACTGCCGGTATTGCTCCAGCGCATATTCTATATATTTTATAATTAATTAGTTAGCGATTAAATTTAGTAGCTTGCCAAATTTACCGGAGAATTTAATTTTACCGTGAGTGTAAGCTAGTCCGATACAACCGGTTTTTGCATCACCAACAGGTGTGTGATTATGATCATCACTTCTTACTTGAACAGATCCTTGCTTATAATTGCCATACTCATCACTATAAGAACCGTGTAAAACTAAAAAACTTTCATTGCCTTCATGTGTGTGCTGAGGAATTTTTGCACCAGGCATTACGTGGATAAGTTCTAGTTTTTCATTGTTGTCCTTGGGGAGGATAGAAGCAATCTTAACATCCTTGAAAGATTTCCACTTAATATTTTTATTTTTTAAATGGGATCTTAGAGTAATTGGTAATTGACTTAACAAAGGATCATGCTCTTCATCAATCTGAGGCGAAGACGTTTCATTTTTTGTTTGATCTAAAACTTTATCCCATAATTCATTAGAAAGGGGTAAGGTATCAGACTTATCTAAAAAATAACCACCCACCTCATTCATCGCAGAGTTTAGAGACCTGTTCTCAGGATCAACTTCGGCCAAGCACTGCTGGAAAATAAGACTTGCAGGTGAACTTACGGGTGTACTAAGAATTTCAAAAGTCATTTTGTTAATTAACCATACTACCGCCATCATTATTTAGATTAACCATACTGCCGTCTTGTTCCAATTTGCCGCGGATCTTCTCCAATGCTAGACGAATTCTTGACTTTACAGTACCTAATGGGATTTTGGTGATCTCAGCGATTTCACCATGTGATTTTTCCTCGAAGAAATTCATTTTTAGCAGATCTAGTTGATCTTTTGGTAGATCATCTAAATATTGTGCCACCATTTCAAACTTTTGATCATGTTCTATATTCTCATCCGCTTTAGACTCAACGGGAGGCAAAATAGCAGTCTCAATGTCCTCCAATACCGCCTTTCTGGTTTTTCTTAAAATATCAATTTTCTTGTTCCGAGCGATAGTATAAATCCAGGTGCTTGGTGAAGCCACAGATGGGTCATAATAATCAGCTTTGGTCCAGATAATCGTCATGGTTTCTTGAATTATTTCTTCTGCTACAGCATCATCTGCACCTGACTTCATTAAAAAAGACTTCAGCCTTGGACCAAAATAATCAAAAATTTTTTTAAAACTCCCAATATCCTGCCTTTCAGCAATATTCTGTAATGCCTCCACAAAGGGATTTTTAACTTTAACCATTAATCTCTCCATATACATCTTTCCATTTATTATTTTAAAAATCAATCTTAATTGGTATATTCTCTGACATCAAATCAGCATGTTTAAACAAAAATTATCATATCTAGTTTTGTTCTTATGTTTTCTAATGAGTAATTTGTTTGCTAGTCACTCTATTGATTTCGAGCACGGCAAGTGGTCCTTTAAAAAAATAAACAACAAAACATGTTCAATTTTTCAAGTACCGACTTCAGAAAAAGGTGATTACACAAACAGAGGAGCAGTAATTTTTTATGTGTTCAAGGAAGGTGCAGCAGAATACGTAAGAATAGACGCTGGTTATCCTTATGACTCACAAAAATATGTTAAAGTTACTATTGACTCAAAAAATTATCAATTTTTTGGAGAAGATGACTCTGCTTGGTCAATGGCAGATGATACTGTCATCATTAAAGCTTTAAAAGCTGGTAAAAAAATGACAGTTGTTGGATATTCAAAAAGAGGTACAGAGACAACAGATATATACACGTTAATAGGTTTTACTAACGCATATAATTCTCTTCAACAAGACTGCTAAGAAAATGAAAAATAAAATTGTTTTAGCCTACTCAGGCGGATTAGACACAAGCGTCATACTGAAATGGCTGCAAACTGAATATAACGCAGATGTCATCGCCTATGCAGCTGATCTTGGTCAAGGCGCAGAGTTAACTGAAGCGAAAATCAAAGCAAAAAAACTTGGCGCTAAGAAAATATACATTGAAAATTTAAAAGAAGAATTTGTTAGAGACTATGTTTTTCCAATGTTTCGTTGTAATACAATTTATGAGGGTGAGTATCTTCTAGGCACATCAATTGCTCGACCATTAATTGCTAAGAGACAAATTGAAATTGCAAAAAAAGAAAAAGCTAATGCCGTGTCTCATGGAGCAACAGGTAAAGGAAATGATCAGGTAAGATTTGAATTTTCTTACTATGCCTTAGATCCTAAAATAAAAGTAATTGCACCCTGGAGAGAGTGGGATTTGTCATCTAGAACAAAACTGTTGGAATTTGCAGCTAATAACAAAATTCCTATCATGAAACACAATAAAAAGGAGTCCCCTTATAGTGTGGATGCAAATGTTCTTCATCGATCAGCAGAGGGAAAAATATTGGAAGACCCATGGAAAAGACCACCTGAAAATGTTTTTGGTATTTCAAAAAGCCCTCAGTCAGCCCCTAATAAAGAGACTGTAATTACTATTCAATTTAAAAATGGTGACCCAATTGCTATAAACGGAAAAGCACTCTCACCTTTTAACCTATTAGAAAAACTTAATAAATTAGGCTCTCTTAATGGAATTGGAAGAGTTGATATCGTTGAAAACAGATATGTAGGAATTAAATCACGTGGTGTCTATGAAACACCAGGCGGTACAATTCTTCTAAAAGCACACCGTGCTATTGAAAGTATTACTCTTGATAGAGAAGAGGTTTTTACAAAAGATGAACTTATGCCTAAATATGCAAGATTAATTTATAATGGATATTGGTTTGCTCCAGAAAGAGTGATGATGCAAAAAGCAATTGACGCCACGCAAAAAAGAGTAAACGGACAAGTAAAGCTTGTTCTTTATAAAGGCAATGTGATTGTCATTGGAAGACAGTCGCCTAATAGCTTATATGACGAAGATCTAGCAACTTTTGAGACTTCTAATTATGATCAACGTGACGCAGAGGGTTTTATAAAACTCAATGCATTAAGGTTAAAAAAAAATAAACTTAAATTCTAGGTCAAAAAATTTCCTTAGCTTTAGACTCATTCATTTTGCCAGTTTATCCCTGGGTCAAAAAATAATCTGATATTCCTAGTTCCATTATATCGGCAATTACATTTACAATTTGATCTTTATGTTCTGGTCCTACTAAAATCCTGTACATTACTGGATCTGAAACTAATGTTGGCCTAACCTCCACACGTGTACCTATTTTTTTTGCTACATCATCAGCAACAATTTTTGAGACTTTTTCTTTCTTAAAAGCACCAATTTGAATAAACGCTGATTGATTGGAATCATAAGAAGTCATTGACTCTATTTGACTCCCGAGACTATCATTGAGAGCAGCAATTAAAACATTTTTACTGGGCTTGGGCTTAGATTTTATTTTGAAACTTGAGTCAAAGATTATGTCAGATGTTTCCTCTACATTTTGTTGCTCTTTAAAATTGAGTGCTGCTATTAAAGAGTCAAGCTGTTCCTCATTTACTTCCTCATCAAAGATAATGATACTTTTAAGTTTTGCTTCAAGTATCTCGTTTAGTTCATCTAATAGGTCTTCATTAATTTTTTCCTCAGGAATGTTTTTAGGGCGTAAATTATTTGTATTCCAACTAAGTGTAAATGTATCAGAAATATTTGTGATATCGTTACTCGCTTCAACTATTAAATCTAATGATCCCATAGCATATGGCGGACTAGCAACAAAAGTATATTGTGAAGGAAGGAATACGAGCCATGATGGTAAGGCATCCCCATTAGCCATCTTTACGCTGTATCTAGTTTTGCCACTACCCTCTAAGTAAAATGTTTTCTCATCAAATTGAAATATAAAATCCACGAAATCATAATTTGATAAATTCACATTCTCTTCGACTATTTTTGCTGATTGAACAAGGACAGGGTTTTGCTCATTCAATGGTATAGTTACAAACGAATTATATTTTTTTGTCCAACGATTTAAATTTTCTTTAAGAGCCAATGCTAATTCATTATCGCTGATTTGAGATAAATTTTCTGGAGTAAAGTTCATTCCCACAGATGAATACAGCGTTCCCAGGCTATATTGTAATTCAGCATATGCAATGTCATTTCTCAATTGCGAAACAAGTAGGCTTGCTTCTTCTCTGATCATTTCTAATTCTCCAAAACGAGATATTTTTTGAGCATTTGAAATTAAATCATTAATTCTCTTAGCAACACTAAGGTAGTGTTTAGCGTTACTATACTCTCTTAAACTTTGTGCATAGTTGATATTAGCAATATGGACTTGAGATAAAACAGCCATTGAAACAGCTAATCTTTGCTCTTCGATGAGTTTTTCATTAATTTGATTAATGTCATTGATGTTACTTGCTTGAAAAATATTCAATAAATTGGCGCCAAAAACAGCACCGTACTCCACATTATCTTTGTTTAACAAATACTTATTAGAGTCATAAGTCCATGTGGCATTAAATTGAAGTGAAGGAAACAATGAGAGCATGGAAGCTTTTGCCTCTTGAGCTGTAACTTTTTCTTGGTATCTAACCTCTAAAAGTTCTGGTCTTGAAAATAATGCTGCCTCTTCTTGTTCTTCTAGAGACATATTTAATTCCGTTAGAGGCTGTTCTGTTTTGATTAAAGTATATTCTTGATTTGGTAATAGTCCCATTAATTTAGATAACTGTGCGCGTGAGTCCATTAAAGCTCGACGCTGTGTATTTAAAATTTGTAAAACATCCAGTAATTCTTTTTGGTACAATAAAGCATCCATAGGCGAACTAATTAAAAGCTCTTCAATGTATTCATAATCATCTAAAGCTGCATTAACCCTATCCATTAAAGGATTTATTTGACTTAATAGCTCGTCAGCAGAAAGTGTCTTCCAATAGGCATAAATAACTTCTTTTGTTAAATTATGAATAGCCTTACGTTCTAACTCTTTTGAAATTAAATATTTGTTAGCTTGCTGACCTGCTCTGACATAAGACAAACCAAAGTCTAATGCATTCCAAGTGAAACCTATGTCATATGAATTTGAGGGTGTTTGTTGTGAAAGAGTGTATGTAGGGCTATCGGCAATAGCCTCTGCAGCCTTATTTTCTGTACCAGTAATATCATTTCCATCGCTGTCTTTTTCAGCAGTCATATTAACACTCGTTGAAGCAGGATGTTTTTCTAAAACTTTATAACCTGCATTGACTGATAGTTTCGGCAACATATCAAACTTGACCACATCTATTTGGCCCTGACTTAATGCGGAGTCCATTAGATTCAATCGTAAATCACGGTTATTTTTGATTGCGATCGCAATAGCCTGGTAAAGATCAATTTCTAAAGGGGCACCTTCAGATGTTTGTTTGAGATACTCTAAATCTTTTTGTGATGAAAGCTGGACTTCTTCTTTTACAATTGGCATGGGTGTCTTTGAACACCCCCAAATGAAAATAGAAGCAATAAATACAACAAAAACCTTATAATTAGCCATTCTTTCCCCGTCAAAAATAACAGCATAAAATCTCATAGTTGTGGATAAAAAACAACTAAGAAATTTCTATATATTTTTACAAATTCAATGAAAATCCATTGAATTTATTGTATATTTCTGTGCTGGAGAGATAAGAGGAGAGTAAATAAGTGGCTGACAAACAGAAAACTTATCCACATTTTAGCATTCAAATGCTGGAACCGAGGATCATGTTTGATGGTGCTGCTGTTTATGCTGCTAGTGAAGCCATTGAAGCTGTCGAAGACCAAATTCAAAACAACTCTCTCAATGAAACTGATCTTTCAACAAATTTAAATGCGATTACACACAACAATGACTCGAGAAAAGAAATTGTCTTCATAGACAAGGGTGTTGATGATTATCAAACAATCATTAACTCCATCGATGACACAAAATCTATCTATTTAATTGACTCCAATGAAAACGGCTTTGCAAAAATGCAAAGTATTTTGCAAGATCAAAGTGACATCGATGCAGTACATATAATAGGACACGCAAGTACTGGTCAGGTAGTACTGGGCAATTCAATATTAAACTCTGAAACGATAAATTCTTTTAGCACTACACTTCAATCAATTGGTACCTCGTTAACTCAAGACGGTGACTTATTATTCTATGGTTGTAATCTGGCACAAGGTGAACAAGGAAAATTACTTATTCAACAAATTGGAAATATCACTCAAGCAGATATCGCAGCCTCTGATGATATTACAGGTAAGGGTGGTGACTGGGACTTAGAAAAAAAATACGGTATCGTTGAAACTAACGGAATTAGTGTTGTTGATTACAAACACTCTCTTCTTCAAAATGGAATTTCATCATTAGATGGTTTTGTAGAAAATACGGGAACTAATTTAAGAGCGGGTACTAGTGATGGTGGACACGCAGCATCTGCTTCTAATCACACTGATGGACACAGTCCCTATGTTATTACCTTAGAGAGAGAAAATATAAACTCAGGCTCATTTGCTTTTTATAAGACTACAAATTTAGGCACTGGATATGAAGAAAATAATAGCGGTGTCCGAACTAGAGGTCCTGACATAACATCAGGCACTACTACTGTTGATGCTTCATCAACGCCTATGAATTCATATTATGTTTATGCCACAGAAAACTCAGGAAGAAATACTGTGAGGTCAGTTACTTTTGAAAATGAAATACTAGGTGTTTGGTTCAACATGAATAATATCATTGCATATTCAGGAGTTGATAAAAGTGGAGGGAATTATCACACAATAAGCCAACATGGTAGTGGAGGCCAAAATGCATTCAGCACAGAGAAATTAAAATGGGAGTGGAGCGCAAGTGTTTCAGATACTAGTAAACCCTCAGGCCATAAACATGACTGGTTTGGTGTCGATACTGACTCAAATAAACTTTATATAGGATTTAATAATGGTGCAGATCATGGTGATATAGTAAGAGTATTTACAAAAGCAAGTAATCAAGCACCCGTTGCTGTAGATGATACAGACAGCGTTAATGAGGACGCTACTGTTACAAAAACAGGATCTGAAAATGACGTGCTTAACGACGATAGTGATCCAGATGGAGATACAATTACTGTATCAAAAATTAATCATAACGGCGGCACTAACTCAAATGTTTCCTCATCAAGCACATCTAGTAGTGGTGGAACATCAGTCACTGGAACATACGGAACTTTAACTATTGGAGGTGACGGTTCTTATACTTACGTCGCTGATCAAGATTTAACAGATGATCTGGATGCAGGTGATCCAGCAACAGATATTTTTGTTTACACAATTACAGATGGTGGACTTACAGATACCGCAAATTTAACTATCTCAATTACAGGCGTGAATGACGCCCCTGTTGCAGTTGATGATGCAGACTCTGTTACTGCAGCTCAAAGTGTTTCAAAATCTGCTTCACAAGATGATGTTATGAACGATGATAGCGACCCTGATGATGATGACTCATTTACTGTTACCCACATAAAAAAAGCTGGTGGCTCAGACTCAACTGTATCTTCAGGGACCACTAATTCCAATGGAACCTCAGTTACTGGTACATATGGTGTTCTTACAATAGGAGCTGATGGTTCTTATACTTATAACGCGAATAACGCCGTTGGATTGGCTCTTAATCAAACAGCCATTGATACATTCGAATATACTATTACAGACACTCAAGGCGGTACTGCATCAGCAGATTTAGTTATTACGATTACAGGTATCAACAACTCCCCTAGTGCTCAAAATGATGTGGGTGTGATTGATGAGGGCGAGACATTAACAGTTGCAAACGGCGCTAATGCTAATGTTTCTGGAAGTTTTGATGCAGATGAGGAACATTCTGGTGATCTAATTGACACAAGTTCAAGCTCACATAAAGACAGTGACCCTGATGGCGACACTCTTTCGATAACACTCATAAAAGAGACAACCGCAGGTTCTAACAGTAGCATCACTTCAAACAGCACATATAATGGTACTGGCAGTAGTGCTGGCACATCAGTTTCTGGATTGTATGGTACACTTACAATCGGATCAGATGGCTCTTATAAATATGTTGCAAATGATAGTATATCTGGTTTCGACTCCAGTGAAACACTAACGGATAGCTTTACTTATACTTTAAGTGATGGAAGTGCAACAGATACGGGTACTTTAACAATTACGCTTTTGGGTCAAGATAATGAAAACCCCTCGGCTACCGATAACACTAACGCAGTTAATGAAGACGCAACAGTCACTGTTACGGATGGAACAACAGGTGTCACAGGAGATGTTCTTATAAATGACACTGATCCCGAGGGAGATACTCTTACTGTTTCAAAAATAAAAAAGAATAATGGAAATTTCTCAAATGTATCCTCAGGAACTACCAATAGTAATGGAACTAGCGTTACAGGATCTTATGGAACATTAGTCATCGGCGCTGACGGATCTTATACTTACACTGCTGATCAAGATTTAGCAGACGCTCTAGACGGTGGTAGCCCAGCTGACACTATTACAGATGTGTTTGTCTATGAAGTTTCAGATGGAAATAGCGGATCAGATACAGCAAATATAACAATTACTATTACAGGCATAAACGACCCAGTTGTTGCTACCGATGACACTGACTCTGTCAACGAGGACGCTTCAGTGACAAAAACTGGAGCGCAAGATGATGTATTAGATGATGATACAGATGCAGATGCGTCAGCATCTTTAAGTGTGTCGAAAATTAAACATAGTACAGACAGCTCATACTCTTCTGTTACATCAAGCAGTACACATTTAAGTAATTTTACAACAGTCACCGGAACCTATGGAACATTAAAAATTGGTGCTGACGGATCATATATATACACAGCTGATCAAACAGCAGCTGATGCTATAGATGCTAGTGATACAAAAACTGATGTCTTTGATTATGAAGCTACAGATGGCACACTTACAGCTACCGCAACTTTAACTATAACTGTAACGGGAGTGAACGATGCCCCCGTTGCGCAAAATGATACTGGAACCATTAATGAAGATGGAACCTTGACTGTTATTAATAGCAGTAATAATACTACCGTAACACCTGCATCTCTTGATACTGGTTCTCCATATGCAACTACAAATACAACTCGTTCTGTAGCATTTAATCATGATGGGACTAAAATGTTTGTTCTTGAACATAGCAATTCACCAGATATCTCTGTACATACTTTAACAACTGCTTTTGATGTAAATACTGCTACTCAAAGTAGTACAACAGACATTTCTTCTCACGCAGGTAATCCACGTGGTATAAGATTTAATAATGATGGTACGAAGCTGTATATAAGCAATGGCTCAGGAAGTAATAAAAAGATTCATGAATTTGCTTTATCTACAGCCTATGATATTTCCTCATTACCATCACCTACTTCAACTGTCATAAGCGGTCAAGACGGCAACCCTAGAGGTTTTACTTTTAATACTGATGGAACTAAAATGTTTTTACTGGGAGATATTAATGATACTGTTTATGAATATTCTCTATCAACCGCTTTTGATTCCTCAACAATTTCATACACAAGTAGAAGTTTAGATTTTAGTGCAAAAGAAGGAACACCAAGGGGAATTTCATTTAACGCAACAGGCACAAAATTGTTTATCACAGGTCAGCAAAATGATGATATTTTAGAATACGATCTTAGTACCGGTTTTAACTTATCTACAGCAACATTTAATGGTGCATTTGATGTGAGTAGCTATGCAGATAAACCAACTGATATTATATTTAATAATGATGGATCCAAAGCATTTTTAGCTCGAGCATCAAGTAACGGAATCCAATCTTTTTCACTTTCAAGTCCATATAGTTTTGTAGACATCACCGGCGAATATACCGGCGATGTAATAGATACAACCTCAAGTTCAAACAATGACTCTGATGCTGACGCTAGTGCTTCTTTGAGAGTTTCAGCAATTCAACATAGCTCGGCAGGCTCTTCCACAGCTGTAAGCAATAATACTACTTACGGTGCTTCTGGAACTACCGCGGGCACAACTGTTAGTGGAACTTATGGTCAACTAACCATTGGTTCAGACGGCTCATATAAATACGTTGCTAACGACTCCGATGCGGACGCTCTTGATGCAGGCGATATAGTCACAGACGTATTTACTTACACATTGACTGACGGGACTGCAACGGATACTGCAACAATTACTATCACAGTTATTGGTATAAACGATACTCCTACCGCACAAGATGACGAAGGTGCAATAACCGAAGATCTAACTTTGACTGTTACAAACGGATCAAATTCCAACATTTCTGGTTCTCTTGACACAACAGGAGAAAATTCAGGTGATGTTTTAGACACCTCCTCAAGCTCTCATAAAGATACTGATTTAGATACATCAGCTTCTTTAAGCGTAAAGCTCATTAGAAAAAATCTTGGCACAGATTCTTCTGTTCAACCAGGAAGTTCTTATAACAGTAGCGGTACCTCCGTAACAGGAACTTATGGTACTTTAACAATTGGTGCAGACGGATCGTATAGTTATACTGCTGATCAGGCAGCTGCAGACTCCATTGCAGCTGGAGAGAGTCAGAATGATGTCTTTGTTTACACCATAACTGATGGCACGCAAGATAACACAGCAAATATTACTATTAAAGTATTAGGGGCAAACGATAACCCATCAGCACAAAATGATGTCGGCGTCGTCAATGAAGGATCTACACTAACTGTTCAAAATAGTGCAAATGCAAATGTTGACGGCAGTTTTGATGCAAACGGTGAACACTCAGGTGATGTGATACATACAACTTCAAGTTCACACAAAGATAGTGATCTTGACACAAACGACACTCTTAGAATCACTCAAATTAAAAAAAGTGGTGGTGATAATTCTAGTGTTTCTTCAGGGAGTTCTTATAATAGTAGTGGCACAGATGTTACGGGTTCTTACGGTACTTTGACAATTGGCGCAGATGGTTCTTACACATATGTAGCAAGCTCTAATATTTCAGGATTAAACGATGGTGCTACAGTGTCTGATACTTTTACATACACTTTATTCGATGGAACAACCACCACCACTGCAGATCTCGTACTGACTGTTATTGGAGGTGCTGCAAGCAATCAAAGCCCAGTAGCTGTTAACGATACAGATAGTGTGAATGAAAATGCATCTGTAACCAAAACAGGTGCTCAAAACGATGTCTTAAATGATGACAGTGACCCAGATGGAGATACAATTAGAGTTGATCAAATTCAACATAGCACTGCAGCTTCAGGCACATCTGTAAGTAATAATACTACTTACGGTGCCTCTGGAACTACCACGGGCACAACTGTTACCGGAACTTACGGTCAACTAACCATTGGTTCAGATGGCTCATATGTATACTCAGCAAATCAATCAGCTGCTGAAGCCCTTGCTACAGATGTTCAAAGGAATGATGAATTTACCTATAGAATTACTGACGGTTCTGCAACCGCGACGGCAACACTAACTATTACTGTTACAGGTGTGAATGACGCCCCTGTAGCTGTTGATGACACCGATAGTGTGAACGAAAATGAAACTGTTACCAAAACGGGATCTCAAAATGATGTTTTAAATGATGATACAGATGCTGATACCGGTGCGTCTCTTTCAGTGTCAAATATATCGCATACGAATGGCAACTCTGGATCAGTCTCCTCAAGTTCGACTTATAATAGTAGTGGTACGCAAATAGTTGGTACTTATGGTACTTTAACAATTGGTGCAGACGGATCGTATAGTTATACTGCTGATCAAACAGCAGCTGATGCTTTAGATGTTGGAGAAAGTAAAAATGATGTATTTACTTACACATTGACGGATGGTACAGCGACTGACACAGCAACACTAACGATTGCAGTTTCAGGAAAGAACGACACACCCGTAGGTGTAGACGATACCGATAGTGTGAACGAAGATGCTACTGTTACTAAAACGGGATCTGAGGAAGACGTGTTAAATGATGATACAGATGCTGATACAGATGCTTCGCTAACAGTTACTAATATATCGCATACAAATGGTAACTCTGGAACTGTTTCTTCGGGTTCGACTTATAGCAGTAGTGGCACACAAATAGTCGGTACTTATGGTACCTTAACAGTTGGAGCTGATGGTTCTTATACTTACACAGCCGATCAAACTGCAGCTGATGATTTAGATGCTAATGATCCTGCAAGTGATGTCTTTACTTATACGCTAACCGATGAAAATTCTGCAACCGCGACAGCATTACTGACAATCAATATTACTGGTGTAAATGATGCTCCAGTAGCTGTTGATGACACCGATAGTGTGAACGAGGATGAAACTGTCTCTAAAACCGCTTCACAAAATGATGTTTTAAATGATGATACAGATGCAGATGACTCAGCCTCTCTTACAGTTTCTGCTATTAGAACTGGGGCAGAGGATGGAACGGGTAATAGCGGCACTGTTGGATCTGCTTTAACTGGTACTTACGGAACACTAACTCTTAATTCAAATGGATCTTATACTTATGTCGCTGATCAAAGTGCAGCTGATGATTTAGATGCAGGTGATACAGCAAACGACATCTTCACCTATACAGTTTCTGATGGAACAGCAACTGATACAGCAACATTGACAATAACTGTAACGGGTGTCAATGACACCCCTGTAGCTGTTGATGACACCGATAGTGTTGATGAGGACTCTAGCGTCACTAAGTTAGCTATTCAAGATGATGTTTTAGATGATGATACAGACGCTGACGATGACGACCCCGCCAATTTAACTGTTACAAAAATTCAACCTGACTCCGGATCAGAGTCAAACGTTTCATCTGGTACTACACATCTTAATGGCACATCTGTGACA
Organism: uncultured Alphaproteobacteria bacterium; assembly: GCA_902619375.1. Lineage (GTDB taxonomy): Bacteria > Pseudomonadota > Alphaproteobacteria > HIMB59 > HIMB59 > HIMB59. Next base: position 62,752 of record CACNEB010000004.1, on the reverse strand, counting down.
GGCGCTTATGGTACATTGGTGATTGGATCTAATGGAGCATATAAATACACAGCAGATCAAGCAAAAGCTGATGCCTTAGATGCTGGTGATACAGTACCCGACGTCTTCACCTATACAGTTTCTGATGGAACAGCTACTGACACAGCAACATTGACAATTACAGTAACTGGTATTAATGATGATCCAGTCGGGGTAGATGATACTGACTCTGTGAATGAGGATGAAACTGTTACAAAAACAGCAGCTCAGAACGATTTATTAAATGATGATACCGATGCAGACGTTGATGACTCCTCTTCATTGACGGTAACAAATATATCTCACTCAAATGGCAATTCAGGCACTGTTGCCTCAAGCTCAACTTATGAGAGCAATGGTACTCAAATAGTAGGTACTTATGGAACATTAACTGTTGGCGCTGATGGATCTTACACTTACACAGCTGATCAAGCTGCAGCTGATAATATAGCCGATGGCTCTTCTGAGATAGATGTCTTTACTTATACTGTATCCGATGGAACAGCAACTGATACAGCAACAATTACCATTACAGTTAGTGGTCAAAATAATGAGGTTGTTGGAAATAATGATACTGGAAGTGTTACAGATGGTAATACTCTAAGTGTTGGAAATAAAGGCTCCGGTCTATTGTCAAATGATACTGATAGTGGAAGTGATGCTGATGAGAGCGCAGATGCAACAATTTCTGCTGTAAGAACAGGAACAGAAGCAGGTACTGGTACAAGTGGCACGGTGGGATCTTCTTTAAAAGGCACTTACGGAACACTAACACTCAACTCAGACGGTACTTACTCATATGTTGCAGACCAAGATGGAGCAGACATACTGACCCCAGATACTACGGCTATAGATTATTTTACTTATACTATCTCAAACGGATCGAGCACTGATACAGCACAATTAGCTGTTACAGTAACTGGTATCAATGACGCTCCTACTTCTTCAACAGCTCCTACATTTAGGGGTGCTGAAAATAATAGGATTGTCATTCAATCAAAACTTTTCTTTGATGATCCAGATCCAAGCAGTAGCACTTACGGAACACTAACTTATAGTTATGGTGGTTTACCAGCTGGTCTAACTGTTAACGATGCAGGGAGGATCAGAGGCCGTCTTACTGAGGGCACTTATACTTTTACGGTAACCGCAACAGATGGAGGTAACCTATCAACTCAACAAACATTTACAATAATCATCGGAAAGCCCGGAAAGCCTGGTGAAGCACCAACTCCACCACTGATTGTGAAGCAAAAAACATTAGAAGCTGCAATTGCTGATAAAACAGTAACGTTTGAAACACCTAAAGTTAATGACCAAATAGCTGATCTTGCGGTGAGAGTAAATTTAGGCTCCCTAGTCAAGGAATACACATTCAATGGTGGTATGAAGGTAATCGATGTTGCTGTTGAAGATTTAAATATTGATCAAAGTGGAAGGCCTGGAATAAATGAAAATACTTTATTAGGATTTGCTATTGGAGATGATTATAGGCTTAATGTGAAACAATACACAGGAACCTTAGAGGATGGCTCCTCTCTCCCAAGCTGGATACGTGTTGATCCATCAACAGGTCAGACGATCGTTCAGTTTCCTCAAAATATTTACTCAATCGATGTCAAGGTGATAGCAATCGATAATGATAATAGCACAAGAGAGATTAATGTTACTCTAGATAGGAACTCTGTTAGTCAGGATAAAGCCTTAAAACGCGACCTCGAGCCTTTCATAGACCGAAGTGCAGCTTTAAAAACCGAAGTTACTGTTGATGAAAAAGGACAAATATTACTTGACACACAAAATGATTTAGAAGATGGGTCGATTATAAATAATACTCTTAACCCGAATGAATCAATCAATAATGAAAACCAAACACCAAACACAGACGATCAGTCAAGTCTTATTGATATACCAACTATTCCAGGAGAAATTGATGAGGCCACTTCTCAAGACTCTATTGTTTTAAATACACAAAATCTTGAAACAGATGAAAAACTTATTAAATTTGCAACACTTCAAGAGCAATTAGATTTACATTATGAAGGTCATGAAAATTATGGAGATAAACTTGTTAAAGTTTCTGGTTAAAATAATCATTTTATCTCTCCTATTTACTGTTTCCTCTAAAGCAGAAGTTAGGGAATCAAGAGCTTTAGTGGTTGCATCACAAGAAGCTGTTCTTTCCAGTGAATTGGCCGCTCGTATTACTAGTATTTCTGTAAAAGAAATGGAAAGATTTAAAAAAGGAGATTTACTTATTCAATTCGATTGTAGTTTATATGAAGCACAAAAAGATGTAGTTAGAGCCAATGAAAATAGTGCATTGATCAAACTAAAAAGTGATGAACAGATGTTACAGATGAGATCAATTGGAAAATATGAACTTGAACTCTCTATATCAGAGTATGAGAAGGCAAAATCAGAATTACGTATTGCTGAACTAAATGTAGAGAGATGTGAAATTAGAGCGCCTTTTGATGGTGCGGTTGAGGAAGTTGTGGTAAACGCATTTGAGTCGATACAGCCTCAAGTTGAATTAATGAAGATTATAAAAACTGATGTCCTTGAATTAGAAATGGTAGTATCTAGTGAATGGGTTTCTTGGCTAACAATAGGCCATCCAATCACTGTTTATATCGATGAAATACAAGAAGAATTCAATGCCTCTATAAGTGGAATTGGTGCAAATGTTGATGCTGTAAGCCAAACAATTCAACTAAAAGGTACTATTACAAACGCTAGCTCTGCCCTTCTGCCTGGAATGAGTGGGCGAGTTGTATTTTGAGTCAAGACCAATTAAATCGTTTAGCAAGGATTTTCACGTTTGAAAAAAAATTACGTGAAGCAAAGTCTTTTGTAGAAATCAGATATACAGTTACAAACGAACTAAGAAACATAACCCCTTTTGTCTTTGCTTTTTTTGGAGAATGGGCAAACTCAAATAAATTTAAGATTGATGCTATTTCTGACATAGCAGTTGTAGAACAAACTTCTTCGACAACTATATTAGCTCAGAAAATAATTAGAGAAAAATTAAAAGAGGGATCTCCTGATACACATCCATTTACAATCGAAAAAGACTCATTAATCCCTGCTAAAGGTGAAAATCCAATTCCAGATAAACTTTTATGGGTTCCTTGTTTTTCAAATCAAAAAGGCCCTCAAGCAGCATTGCTTCTTGCAAGAGATGAAAATTGGGAAGAGCAAGATATCGAGTACATTAGACACCTGAGCTCATCTATTGGACACGCGATGGGATCGCTCAAAGAAAATAATTTTTTTGAAAGCACAATTAAAGTTTTTAAAAATACATGGTTTCAATTTTTAATTATAGCGGGACTTATCGCTAGTATGTTCATTCCAATTTCTCTTTCAACTGTTGGCAAATCAGAAATTGTCCCAAAAGATCCCTATGTTATAAATGCTCCTATTGAAGGCGTCATAAAAGAAGTTTTTATTCAAAATAATGATGAAGTTGATATTGGAACTACATTAATATCTTTTGAAAAAACAGGTTTACAAAACGATTACGATTTAGCCTTCCAAGAATTAAAAGTAATTGAAACAGAATTACTTCAGGCAAAACAGTCTTCTTTTCAAAGTAAAGAGGACAAAGCGATGGTCAGTCAACTTCAGAGTAAAATTAAACTTGTAGAACAAACCTTAAGTTATCAGAAGTATCTATTAGATGAATCTACGATCAATTCTCCCGCTGATGGAATTGCAGTTATCAAGGATAAATCACTTCTTATAGGCAAGCCTTTTAAGGTAGGAGAGACAATAATGGTTATTGCTGACCCATCGAATGTTGTTGTCGAGATAATGATGCCAGTAAAAGATGCTATAACAGTCAAAAAAGACGCAGAAATAAACGTTTTTTTAGACTCTGATCCACTAAATGTTGTTCCTGCAAAGGTTTCAAAATTTTCTTATGAGCCTGAACTTACCAGTGAGAACACTCTAGCTTACCGAGTAACAGCGGAAATTCTTACGGCCAAAAACTCTCCAAGAATTGGACTCAGAGGAACTGCAAAAATTTTCGGTGAAGAGGTGAAACTATTTTTTTACTTATTTAGAAAACCAATTATTTTTGTTCGACAAACACTTGGTATCTAAATGATTACTCCATCAATAAGACAAGACCTTCAACTTTTACCAGGAACTCCTATGGAGGATGGTTCTCCATCATGGCTGATTTATGATAATTTAAGAAATAAATATTTTACATTAGGTTTAACTGCTTTTCGAATACTGAGACATTGGATTGCAGGAGTAGACTCAAAACAGTTTATTGAAAAAGTAGAAGCTAAGGGGGTTTCAATCGAGGAGGAGGAGTTAGATGATTTTATAAATTTTTTAAAGGTTAATAGTTTAATAACTCACTCAAGTTCAGAAGATGTTAAACTATTACTAGCTCAACATCAGGCTAAAAAAAAGCATTGGTTTTTAAATTTAATTCATAATTATCTTTTTTTTAAAATACCTTTAATTAAGCCAGATCCTTTTTTAGACAGAACAATAAATATAGCTAAGCTTTTTGGAAAAAAACTTTTTAGATCAATAATTTATTTTTTTGGTATTATTGGAATTTATTTTGTTATTCAAAGCTGGGATGAATTTTTATCTACTTTTTTGTATTTCTTCAATTTTAATGGATTAATTTTTTACGCAATTGCATTAGTAGGTGTAAAAGCAATTCATGAATTAGGCCATGCTTACACAGCTAAGAATTTTGGATGTAATGTCAATTCAATGGGAATTGCGTTTTTAGTTTTTTTTCCTTTTTTATACACTGATAATACAAACGCTTGGAGGCTTAGAGATCATAAAAAAAGACTGACAATAAATTTTGCTGGAATTTCAACAGAGCTACATTTAGCCTTGCTGGCTACTTTTGTATGGGGAGTGTCTGATCCAGGAATTTTAAAAAGTGCCGCTTTTTTCGTTGCTACGACAGGATGGATTTCATCACTTCTTATAAATATTAGCCCATTTATGAGGTTTGATGGATATTACGTATTTGCTGATTTTATAAAAATAGACAACCTTCAGCCCAGAGCATTTGCTATTGCAAAATGGAAATTGCGAAATTGGTTGTTTGGATTGAGCCTTAGCCCTCCTGAGCATATGAGCCAACAACGCCAAAATTTAATTACTATTTATGCCTGGTCGACTTGGATTTACAGGTTCTTCCTATTTATAGGAATAGCTTTACTGGTTTATTTTTTTGCATTCAAAATTTTAGGAATATTTCTTTTTGTAGTAGAAATTATTTGGTTTATTGCACTGCCTATTTTAAAAGAGTTAAGAGAATGGTGGAAACTACGCTCTAGTTTCTTTTTAAATATTCGTATAATTAGAACAATTTTAATTTTAGGAACCTTATCATTTATTTTATTCTACCCTTGGAAAAATACTCAGTCCATTCCTGCAATTTATCAATCAGAAGAATATATTACAATTTACCCATCAATAAATTCACAAGTTTCAGATATATACATTAAAGAAAATCAATCTGTACAATTAGGAGCAGACTTAATAAAACTAAATTCGCCATTACTTAATTCAGATATACAAAAACTTCTTGAAGAAAAAAAATTAATTTCAATTCAAATAAACAATGCATTAGAGGGCGATCAAAATAAATCAGATTTAATGATAATGAAAAGTGAAGAAAAAAAAATCATAACTAATATTAATAATTTAGAAAAAATTAAATCATCGTTAAATATCACTGCACCATTTAAAGGAGAGATTGTAAGTTTAATTGAATTAAAAAAAAATCAATGGCTAAATAAAGATGATCCAATTATGTCAATTGTAAATAAAGAGTCATTTCAAGTCATAGCTTTTTTATCTGAAAATGATATTTCAAAGGTTAAAGAGTTTAAAAATAGTTTTTTTGTTCCTAATTCAATTGAAATGCCAAGGGTTGCTTTAGAAGTAGTGTCCATAAGCAAATCACCAGTAGACGATTTTAGTCTCTATCCTTCGGTTACATCTATTTTTAACGGCCCTATAGCTGCGAGAGAAAAACCTGGTGGAGGAATACAATCTGAGAAGTCCTATTATAAAGTAACCCTTAAATTGTCGGAAAATATAATCTTTTCCGATAAGAAAGTTTTAGGTCTTGCAAATGTAGGTATTCAGCCCCAGTCCTATTTTGATAAAATATTAAATCTAATATCTGCGACCCTTATAAGAGAAATAAGTTTTTAAGTCTAAGAATTATGATGTTTTCATTTAATAATTTTAATAGGATGAGCTATGGCTAAATTTTTGAGTGTCGTGCGTTTCAAAGTTAAACCTGGTAATGAACAATCCTTTATTGACTCAATGAAGAAGTTTTCAAATCCTGATGGAGTTATTACCCGTAAAGTTATAAAGACAGGTGAGAGATCCTATTGTAGCGTTGTTGAGTGGGTTGATGAAAATAGTCTTGCCAATGCTCGCCAACAAATGATCGCATATCTTGACACTATAAGACATATTTTAGAGGAGCTCAGTTCAGAATTGGGAGTAACTGATCCAGTCTCCGGTCCAGTAATAGTTGATGAGCAAGGAAATGTCGTAACACCTGGTTCAAGTATTTCAGGAAAAATAAAAACTTAATTTTTAATTTGATCTTGGGTCCTCAAGACCAGTATGACGATAAGCTGATGTTACAGTATTTCTTAGTAGACATGCAATAGTCATCGGCCCAACACCACCTGGTACAGGAGTAATCTTTGAGGCTTTTGTGGAGGCACTTTCAAAGTCTACGTCACCCACTATCTTACTTCCTTCACTTCCGTCCTCTTTTGTAATAGCTATTCTGTTTATGCCAACATCAATAACAACCGCACCATCCTTTAACCATTCTGAGTCAATCATTTCAGCCCTTCCAATGGCTGCTACGATAATATCTGCTTGTGAACAAACTTTTTCAATTTCTTTGGTTTTGGAATGCACTACCGTAACAGTACATGACTCTTCGATTAAAAGTTGTGACATAGGTTTGCCCACTATATTTGACCTACCAATTACAACAGCACTTTTACCTTTTAAATCCTCTACATGGTCTTTCAAAAGTAAAAGGGAACCCAGAGGTGTGCATGGAATAAAAGCTTTTTTCAACATTTCACCCCCGATGGAAAGTCTTCCTGCATTTATAGCATGAAAACCATCAACATCCTTTTCTACAACAATAGCATCAATCACTTTTCTCTCATCAATCTGCTTAGGCAAAGGTAATTGTACTAAAATACCATGAACGAAGTCATCATTGTTAAGTTCATCTATCAATTTTAATAATGTTTCTTGATCTGTATTTGCATCTAATTTGTAATCTTTAGTTTTTATATTACATTCTGCAGCCATTTTTGTTTTTTGCCCCACATAAACCTTACTTGCTGGATTTTCTCCTACTAGCACCACTGCTAAACAGGGATCTACTTGTTTTTGAGAGATTAATTTGTCTGAGTCTTCTTTTACCTCAGCTCTAATTTTTGCTGCAAAAGCTTTTCCATCAATTATATCTGCCATTTTTTTATTCTCCTTATCATTATCCTCTTGGCCAATACTCAATCAGTAAATCTTTAAATAAGTAAATTATTAGTATTAAAAGCACTGGTGAAATATCTAAGCCGCCTAAATTTGGTAAATATCTTCTTATATAGTTTAAGGGAGGGTCAGTTAGTTTTTTAAAACTTTCAAAAACTCGCCACAAAAAAATATTTTGACTATTTAATATGTTAAAGTGAAACAACCAAGATACGACTACGTAAAAAAATACTATAAGTGTGTAAAAGTCTAGAAGTCTTACCAGGAACAGTAATAATGAATTCACTGTGATAAATTATAAAAAATTATTATTCGCGTCTATTAAATAAGAAATTTCTGCAACGCTCTGATTGGGGATTTGTGAAAACTGTGTCAGGATGTCCTTCCTCTTCTACCAGACCATCATGAAGAAAAATTACATTATTTGAAACTTTTCGAGCAAACTCCATCTCATGAGTTACAACTAACATTGTTTTACCCTGTTCGGCTAAATTGCGTATAACAGACAAGACCTCATCTACCAATTCTGGATCAAGAGATGATGTCGGTTCATCAAATAATAATATTTCTGGAGAAATGGCGAGCGCTCGAGCTATTGCTGCCCTTTGTTGCTGTCCTCCTGATAGAAGAGAAGGATATTCTTGAGCTTTGTCAGCGATCCCAACTTTTTTTAATAGGATCATTGCCTCTTCTTCTGCAAGACCTTTATCTATTCCTAAAACATTTACCGGGGCTTCCGTAACGTTATCTAAGATATTCATATGAGACCAAAGATTGAAACTTTGAAAAACCATACCCAATTTTTTTCTAATTGAAGTGATTTTCAACTGTAAATTCTTATTAGGTTTTTTAAAATTTTCATCGCTACAGTCGATAATTTCACCACAAACATTTACGGTTCCGCTATCAGGTGTTTCAAGGAAATTTACACAGCGAAGCATAGTACTTTTTCCTGAACCAGAACTTCCAATAATACTTACAACATCTCCTTTATTAGCTACAAGATTAATGCCTTTTAAAACTTTATTTTCACCAAATTTTTTTTCTAACTGATTTAACTCAAGTATTTTCATTATTCAGTAATATTTCATTTTTTCGATTTCAAAGATATTGCTAAAAAAAGCAAATCTTCAAGTTAATATGTTAAATATAATTAAATTTATAAATACCTAAGTTATTAGTTCTAAAAACCTAATCATTTCAATGTTTTTAGAAAATAATTTAGATTTTATGAATATTTAGATTGTGTTAGGATAAATAAATGGATGAAAATAATATTGAGATGGATGAAAATAACACTGAGTTATCAGGTGATGAAATACAATCTAATCCAATAGATAATGATGCTAAAGCTGTTAACATAGGTTCTGGCGTTAGAGTTGATGGTCGAATAGAGGGAGCAGAAACCTCAGATATTTCTGGAACTCTTACAGGAACTCTAAAATCTTCAAATATTAATATTAACAGTAAGGGTACTTTTAGTGGAGACATGTCAGGTCAAGAGATAACTATCTCTGGGAGTGTGGATGGTGAGATAAATTCAGAGGATTATTTGATCGTAAATAACTCTGCAAATATCAAAGGAGTAATTGAATATACTTCATTACAAGTAAGTTATGGTGCAAGAATTCAAGGTACTTTAAGACATAGAGGTAGTGTCCAATCTTATTCACCAGTTTCTACTGATGAAGTTAAAGAAGATGAAATTAATGAAAACCATGAGGGTGATCAATAATGGCATTATTTGGATCTAGTGAAAAAAAACCTGAAGTAAAAACTGAATTTATGTTTGATACTGAGAGCACTATCAATCAATCAACTTTAGCAAAAGATATAAAAATAAATGGCTCTCTCGAGTCTGCAGACTATTTAGATTTCTCTGGGCATTTAACGGGTACTTTAAAGGCATCAACCATTAATTTAAAACCAGGTTCTTATGTCAAGGGAACAATTACGGCTGATACTATAACAGTTGAGGGTGAAATTGACGGAGACATTCAAGCTAAAGATATCTATATTAAGTCAACAGCAAAAATTAAGGGAAATATTCGTTATCAAAATATTGATATTCAAAACGGTAGTATAATCAACGCAGATTTGTTCTATTCATCATAATTAATCAAATATCCTAAGCGTTTTTATAAAAAGTTTATCTATTTACTCTATTTTAGTTTATATTTTATTAAGTATTTATTCGAAGTAATAGAGGAAGAACAAGGAGAAAATTATGAAAAAAATAATACTATCAGCATTTGCTGCGCTCTTTTTAGTTGGTTCTGCTTTTGCTGAAACAGTAAGAATGGGCACAGAAGGTGCTTATCCTCCATATAATTTTATTAACGATAATGGCGAAGTTGATGGTTTCGAAAAAGATGTTGGAGACATGCTTTGTATTCGTGCAAATCTAGATTGCGTTTGGGTCATAAACGAGTGGGACTCTATCATTCCTAATTTAGTGTCTGGTAACTACGATACGATTATTGCTGGTATGTCAATAACCGCAGAACGTGATGAGGTGATTGACTTTACACAAGATTATTTTCCACCATCTCCATCAGTATATATGGGTATGAGCGGGGCAGACATTGATGTAGATAGTGCTGTTATTGCTGCTCAAACTGCAACTATTCAGGCAGGTTATGTTGCTGAAAGTGGAGCGACTTTAGTTGAATTTGCAACAGCAGAAGAAACAATATCTGCAGTGCAAAATGGTGAAGCTGATGCTGTCTTAGCAGATGGTGATTACCTCGCATCTATAATTGCAGAATCAAACGGTGAATTTGCAAATATAGGAGAGGTCTCAATCGGAGGCGGTGTTGGAATGGGTATCCGTGAATCTGATACAGAGTTAAAAGCTAAAATGAATGCAGCTATTAGCTCTATGAAAGACGATGGATCATTAAATGCACTTATTAAAAAGTGGTTTGGTTTTGAAGCCGCAACTTTTTAAGATTATTTAATTTAAATTAATGAACAAGAGGACGGAATATCCGTCCTCTTTTTTTTTCTTTATAATATTTACTCAAGAAACATTGAAACATAATATAAAATCCATTTTAGAATGATTATAGTTGGGGCAGGAATTGTAGGTGCATCCTTTGCCTACCATGCTTACAAAAATGGTGTAGATAAGATAACTGTTTTATCATCACATTTACCTGGTGATAAAAACCAAGCCACATCAAATACCTGGGGTTGGGTGAATGGATATGCTAGTAACGATAAAAGCTACGCTACTTTTCGTTTGGCTAATTTGAATTACTGGCCAAAATTAATAAATTATATTTCAAATTTAAATTATACATCTAAAGGTGCATTTATTTGGGATCAAGGAGAGAAAGAGCTTCAAAATACTATAAAGCAGCATCAAAATTGGGGGCAATCGGTAAAAATATCAACTAAATCTGAACTAAAAAAACATTTACCTTATTTAAATAATATTCCAACTATTGCCGGCTTTGGTGTTGATGACTTGGCCATTGATGGTGTTAGAGCAACTAAAGAACTTTTCAAAGCTAGTGGATCGAAAATATTAAAAAATACAGTAAAAGAAATAATATGTGATAGCAACAATGTTACTGGTGTCAAAACCGATGATGAAATTATTAATGATAATGAGGTAATTTTAACTGCTGGACTTGGCGCTACGAAATTATTATCAACAATTAATATTCCTTTTGAAATGCACTCAAGTTTAGGTTTATTAGTTTATACAAAACCATTGCCCGAATTATTAAAATATCCAATCACAGGTTTTGATTTCCATGCAAGACAGGATGACAAAGGAAGATTAATAATAGGGGGAAAATTTGATGGTGACTCAAGCCAAGAGGAAGACATTAAGGGTACTGCAAAAAAACTTATTCAAGACATGGCAACTAGGCTCAACTATAATGGAAATATGATTTTAGATCACTTTACACTTGGCAAACGACCTTTGCCAGTTGATGGAAGGCCTAAAATTGGGCGTCTTATAAATCAAAAAGGTGAAAAATTAAATGGTTTGTACTTAGCAGTTATGCATTCAGGTATAACCAATGCACCTTTGGCTGGTAAGCTTGGTATAGATGAGGTTTTATCAGGAAAAAGAAATAATTTAATTAGAGATTTTTCACCTCAAATAACAGATAAACTAAAGGAATATCCAAATGTTTAGTTATTGTGCGGACCCTAAAACCTTAGAAGGATTAATGTGGTTATCATGTTATGTCACTACAGCAAAACATATGTCATTTTATTTTTCTTTTTTAGTTGTTATGGGTTTGCTTTCTTTGGCGGCTCCATTGGCAATGGCATTTGGTTTTGCAGGCGCAACTGCTTCAAGATCCACCTTTAGAATTATTCGCTCTTTAGGAAAAGGGTATCTTGCTATGATAAGAGGTATTCCAGATATTGTTTTCTTTTTATTTATTCCAATAGCACTTGATCAAGCTTTTGAATATTTGCGTCATAAAGTTTTATGTTCTGATGTTACTGAGCCAATTAGGCAAGGTAATGATTTTGTCGTTTGTACAGCTGCGAAACTTCCCTTAAACACTGCTAGCGAGTGGGTGCACGATATTTATGGATTTTCTCTAGCTTTACTTGCTTTTGGCTTTGTTTTTGGAGCTTTTGCTGGCAACGTTTTGTCTGGAGCTATGGCTGCTGTTCCAAAATCTCAAATAGAAACAGGAGAGGCATACGGCTTTTCCCAAAGTCAAATTTTTAGAAGAATTCTCATACCACAAATGTGGATTTATGCCTTACCAGGTCTGTCCAATTTGTGGATGATTTTAATTAAAGCAACCCCACTTCTATTTCTTCTTGGCATTGAAGATATTGTCTACTGGGCTAAAGAATTAGGTGGAATTAAGACTGGTGTATATGAGTATCCTCATCCCGATTGGCGAGCTTGGTATTTTGGAGTACTTATGATTTTTTATTTATCATTAACTTACTTGTCACAATCTGTATTAGACAAAATATCAGCTCGTCTTTCTCAAGGACAAGCTACCATGGCAGGTAAGGCTGGCTGATGTCGAGTTGTTTTCAAACACTATCTGATTACGGTCTTAGATCTATAGGCTATGGAGAGAGACTTTTACCAAAATCTGACATAACACTTTGTGAGCAATTTGTATTAATTGGCTCAGGCATGATTTGGAATATATATTTTGCTGTTTTGGCATTACTCCTAGGGTTTTTCTTTGCAACAGTTCTGGCTTTAGGTAAAAATTCAAATCTATCTCTATTTAGCGCTCCTTGTAGATTATTTATTTTTATTTTTAGAGGCTCTCCTTTATTCATCCAATTTTTCTTTGCATATGATTTATTTGTTCTTTTACCAAGATTAGGATTTGATATTGATCTAGGATTTCTTGTTGTTACAGTTGAAACGCGTTGGCTTACCAAAGCTTGGTTAGGAGCTTTAATTGTTTTATTTTTTAACACATCTGCTTACGCAGGAGAGATTTTTTATGGAGCGTTGCGTGCCGTTCCTAGTCAAGACTTAGAGTCAGCAGATGCGTTTGGTTTTACAGGTATTAAAAAATTCAGACGCATTATATGGCCAACTATGCTCCGCTTGGCATGGCCCTCTTACACAAATGAAGCAATTTTTATGTTTCATGCAACAACATTGGTATTTTTTACTGGTTTTCCAGCGTGGCAACAAAAAGGAGATGCGATTTATTATGCCAGTTATTTCGCTGATAAAACTTTTAATCCTTTTGTTCCTTATCCAATTGTTGGCTTTTACTTTGTTTTGTTAACATTATTGATAATTGGCTTATTTGGTTTTATTAATAGAAGATTGAATAAACATTTACCAACTAACGAAAGAAAAAGATTGAGGTTTAATAAGTACAATTTGATTAGATAAGTCGATCAAATAACTCATTTTATACTCTTTTAAAAAATCTAATTTTATTTCTAATAAATATAAAAATAATTGTTAGCACAATAAAAGGAGTTCCCCAAAGTAGTATGTGATTTTTAGGTGGATTAAAAGATATTTCTTCACCATAAATTTTGATTAGCTCTTGATTAATTTCCTCAATGGACACTCCAGAGCTATATTTTTTTTGGATTTGCTCTTTTAAATTAATTGCAAACTCTGTATCAGACTCTTGAATGCTCTGACCCTCGCAAACAAGACATCTGATCGTTTTGTAATAATCACTTAGTTCATTTACACCTGCAAAGCTAATTACAGATATATGAATTATTAAAAATGGTATAATTAGTTTATAAATACTTTTCGACATCTTCATAAAATAAAGGCCCCTGTATCTTTTTTTGAGTCATTTTATTAACAATAAAAAACGTCTCTGGAACACCAATTAAACCCATCTCATAAGCGATTGTCCCATCATCTCTTAAAATGTATTCAAAAGGATTTCCATGTTCATTAATCCACTCCTTAAAATTCTTTTCATCATCTCGAAAATTAATACCAATAATTTTTACACCTTTTTTTTTCATTTCCATCAACAAAGGGTGCTCTAATAAGCATGGCTTACACCAAGAAGCAAAAAAATTAACAATATAAAATTCACCTAATGTATTTTCATTAATTAACTTATTATTGTAAAAGTCTGGTGTTTCGAATATTAAATTCGATACCTCATCTCTTGTATTATTTTTCTCAGTTGATTGATTGAAGTAAAATATCACACTTACAACTAACACTATTAACCCAACTATAGGTATTAATAGATGTCTCTTCATCGTTTTTTAATAACAGATAAAAATATTGAAAAAACAAGCATAATTGCACTTAACCATAATAAATTTATAAAAGGTTTATATACTAAATTGATCCCAACTTTATTGCTCTCAATTGTTGATATTGTTGCATAATATTGACTAAAGAGCTTATTAGTAGTACTAACCTCATTTGTGACTTGCCCTGAGGGTTGGTAGATATTTTTTGAAGGCGAGAGCTCTTTTTCTTTTTGTCCATCAGAAATTAATAAGTCCACTGATATTCTTTGATAATTTTGGAATTTTTCGTCTTTAATATTTTTAATTATTGCAGTTTTATTATTTTGTAATTTTATTTCATTAGTGGACTCTTTTTCAAATAGTAAATTTTCTTCATAGTCGAATTGTTCTGTATATACAGCTGCGATAATAAAAAAACCAATACTTAAATGTGCTAGCCATTGAGAATAAAAACTTATATTTTTTTTAAAATTATTTTTTAAAACTAAAATACTTTTTAAAAATAATGGAACTGTAACAAATACACTAAGCGCAAAATAAAAATTATTTAAAAAATAATAGGATACCAAGCTAATCAAGAATGAAAAAATTATTATAAAAGGTATTTGTTTATCTTTTTTTTCATGCTTTCCCCAATTTATCTGTGGTGCAAATGCCATGAATAAAATTAATGGTGCAAGTAACAAATTAAATGCGAAATTATAATACGGTGCACCTACTGACACTGATGTTTTAAGAATCATTTCGCTAAACAATGGATAAACTGTTCCAATGAAGACAACGAGAGCAGAACAAATAAAAAATATATTATTTAATAAAAGGAAACTCTCTCTGCTAAGTAAATTAAAAGAGTCCTCATTAAAATTAGAAATGCTTTTTATATTTAGCCTTACTGTAATAGCTAGCAAATATGCGATTATAATAATCAAAAATAATCCTCTAAGTGGATCTGTGGCAAAACTATGAACAGATACAATTAAATTTGAACGAACTAAAAAAGTTCCAAACACTGATGCAATGAAACAGTAAAGCCCTAAATTTAGACTCCATAATTTTAATTGGTTACTTTTGATTGAAACTTGAAGGGAATGTATCAAGGCGGTGTTTAATAACCATGGGATTAACGAGATGTTTTCTACTGGATCCCAAAACCACCAACCTCCCCATCCTAGTTCTGAATAGGCCCAATAAGAGCCTAAAACTATTCCTCCAGTTAGAAAAAACCATGAAATTCTTGACCAAATCAACATTTCTTTAAATAATTTCTCTGAAAAATTTTTATTAATTAGCATATGTGCAGATATCACAAAAGGTATAATTAAACCAATATATCCCAAGAACAACGTTGGTGGATGAATTACAAATAAAAAATGTTGCAAGATTGGATTTAGACCCAAACCTAAAACATTTTCATTTGCTTCTACATGAGTAAATGGATTTGAACTAATTACTACATAAAGAATAAATAAAGTTGATATAAATAATATATTTTTATGAATCTCAACAGTTTGATTTTTGTAAAGAAAAAAAACCCCAAATAAGTTAATTAAAAAAACCCATAATAAAATTGATCCCTCATGACTGCCCCAGGCAGATGTCACTTTATAAAAAATGGGATCGTCAACATAAGAATTTTCGACAACGTTCAATAAAGTGAAATCTGAAATTGAAAATGCATATACTAAAAGACCAAAGGGAATGAGGTTTATAAAATAAATTAATTTTAAAGAAAAAGTAGTTGATGGAATTATTCTCTTTAATAAATTTATATAAAACAAGATAGTTAGCACTAACGAAATATAAATGAAGCTATTACCTAAATAAGATATCAATTAATTCCCTCTCCATTTTCCTTCTTCTTTAAGTTTATCTATAGCGCTTTGGGGCATATAGTTTTCATCATGTTTGGCCAAAACTATCTCTGCAACAAAAATGTTATCAATAAATTTTCCTTCAACGATAATACCCTTATTTTCTTCTACTAGATTTGGAAGTGTTTTAGAAAATATAACATTTACAGAATTTTGATTTTGATCAACTACTTCAAAAACCCAGTTTCCATCTAAAAATTTTAAACTATTTGTTTTAACAAGCCCCCCAACCCTTAAATACTTATTTTCTATCCCATCCATACTTTTTAGATCAGTTGGTTCAACAAAATATGCAATTTGATCTTTTAAAGAATAACTTATTAAAAATATAGAAGTAGAAAAGCAGGCGAATATAATTAGTAAAAAAATAAATCGCTTTTTAATTTGATTATTTAATTTGATTATGCGCACTGACCATATTAAAGACTTTTTTCTTCAGTAGCATAATTATAATCGTTGTCACAGCACAGACGACTCCAAAAAATCCATAGCAAATTAAAACAAATTCTAAGCTAGTCATTTAAAAGTTTAGACCTCTCTATCTTCCTTTTTTCAACAATTATATAAAAAATGTTTGAAAACCAAAATATTGTGAGCATAAAAATACCAAAAAAACTTACTAATAATGTAATAAGATAATCGTTAGTCATACTAGGCCCTCCAATTCTTAAAACACTACTTTCCTGATGTAGAGTTGTCCACCAATCAACCGAAAACTTTACAATAGGAAGATTCACCATTCCTATTATTGCTAGAACTGACGCTGCAAAATCTGCTTTTTGGAAGTGCTCAAATGAATACAAAAGAAGAATGTGACCTAAGTAAATAAAAGCTAAAATTAACATTGAAGTTAACCTCGCATCCCATACCCAATACGCTCCCCAAGTCAAATTTCCCCATATAGACCCAGTAACTAAAACAACAATGCTCATTATCAACCCTATTGGAGATAACGATCTTGCAACTGTGAATGCTGTTGGGGATTTAAATATTAAGCCAACTATACTACTAATTCCCATGATCAGAAAAATTGCCAATGATAACCAAGCAGTGGGCACATGGATAAACATTATTTTGAATGAGATGCCTTGATAATAATCATTTTCTAAAAAAATAATCAGAAAAATAGAAACACAAATCAATATAAGTGATAATAAAATAACATATCTAGATAGAGAGTTCATAAAATTAGAAAGTATATTCGGAGTTATAGCAAACATTAGACTGATAATTTTTTAAGAGCAAAACTAGTTAGTAAAGGTGAAAAGGCCAAATTTAATAAAAAATAAGCTACAAAAAATAAATACATTCTACCTGTATTAAAATCAATTAAATCCGTTATTGCCATAGAAAATATAAGAATAGGGACAAAAAGAGGCAATGTTAAAATACTTGTAAGCGAGAGTCTATTATTCTTAGAGATTGTTATAGATGCCGTTATTGAAGCTATAAAAATAATACTTAAAAGAGATAGCGCCAGAAGAATATTTATCTTTAACAAATATGTTAGATCGATATTTAAAATAATCAAAATTAGTGGAGAGAATATAAAGAAAAAAATGATTAAATTTAAATAGATCATCATATTTTTAACAAAAACAATTATCTCTAAAGAGAAAGGTGAAAGTAGATACTGATGAAGTTTTGCTTCATCAAAATCTTGATCATAAATTTTTTCAACTTTAAATAATGAAATAAAAAAAATCATTATGTATAAGAAAGATAACGGCGCATTAATTCCCATTGACTGGTGTTTTAATGATAATGCAAAAATGGCACATGAAATAATTAATAAACAATAAAGAACAAAACTGAAGATACTTCCTTTAAGCATTAGTTGAAATTCACTTGAAATTAATTTAAAAAAATTTTTTATCATGTTAATTGAAGTGTTTTATAATTATTTAAAGTAATATTTTGATGACTTGCTAATATAATTATTCCCTTATTTTCTAACTTTTTTTCAAACAAAGTATTTAAATTAATTATTGTTCTGTCATCAAGCCCACTGAGTGGATCATCAAGTATCCAAACGGGTTTATTAACTAACATGAGTAGTAGCAATTGAAGTTTTTTCTTTTGACCAAATGAAAGCTGATAAAATTTTTTATCAAGATTTAATTCTTGAAAAAAATAATTTACGCTTTTATTTTTTATCGAATTATTAAATTTTACATTATGTATTGAAAGCCAATATTCAATATTTTGATTTAAAGTCAGAGAGTCATGGGCAAAGTTAGTTTCGCCAATATATAAAAAAGATTGAGAGGCAATATCATTATCAATAACTAAGTTATTGTAAGTTATACTGCCTTCTAGTGGATCTATAAAATTGACGATATTAGATAATAGGGTTGTTTTGCCGACACCATTTGCACCCTGAATGAGCAATAATTCACCAGGATGTATTTTAAAATTAATATTTTTGTAGATAAGATTATTTCCTCTAGCAAAAGATAAGTTGTTAACTTCTATCATAAAAAAAGCGGGTGATTATAACCCGCTTTTGATGTTTTAAATATTTAAAACTTAGAAAATTATCTTCTTTTTCTTGAAGCTTTTCTCTTCTTAGGAGCTGCCTTTTTCTTAGCAGCTTTTCTCTTTTTAGGTGCTGCTTTCTTTTTTGCAGCTTTCCTTTTTTTAGGAGCTGCCTTTTTCTTTGCAGCTTTCCTTCTTACAGCTTTTTTCTTAGTGGCTTTTTTCTTATTAGGTGCTTCTTTCTTTTTTGCATCTTTTCTTTTAGGTGCTGCTTTCTTTTTTGCAGCCTTCTTCTTTTTAGGTGCTTCCTTTTTTGCTGCTTTTGTTTTCTTAGGTGCTGCTTTCTTTTTTGCAGCTTTTCTCTTTTTAGCCATTATAGCCTCCTTACTTTTTACACTTACTAGTAAGTATAAAACGAATATCTAATGATATTCATTTTCTTAAAAAAAACTTAAGAAAGTATTTAATTAAGTCAACATTTTATTTATGGTAACTTCTTTTCATTGAATGAATCAAATTGAAATAATTTTAGGCCCAACTAACACTGGAAAAACATTTTATGCTTTTGAACAAATGTTTTCCTTTAAAAACGGTGTTTTTGGTTTCCCTTTAAGGCTTTTGGCAAGAGAAAATTATGATAAAGCATGCAAACTTTATCCTATAAATCAAATTGCTTTAATTACTGGTGAAGAAAAAATAATTCCCTCAAATGCAAAATATTTTTTTTGTACCGTCGAATCGATGCCAGATGATTTTTTTGAATTTGTTTGTGTAGATGAAATTCAGTTAGCATCTGACTATGAGAGAGGACACATATTCACCCAAAGACTCTTACATTCTCGTGGAGAACAAAAAACTATTTTTCTTGGTTCTCTTACCATGGAGGAAATTACTAGAGAATTAATTCCTGATGCAAAAATAACTTTCAAAAATAGATTTTCAGAATTAAATTTTATTGGCCATAAAAAAATTCAAAACATTAAACCTCGATCAGCAATTATTGCTTTTAATTTAATTGGTCTTTACGAAATTGCTGAACAGATTAGAAGTTTAAAAGGAGGTGTGGCTCTTGTCGCTGGAGCGCTCAGCCCCAAAACTAGAAATTCTCAAGTTAAATTATATGAGGATGGAGAAGTTGATTATATAGTAGCCACCGATGCAATAGGAATGGGCTTGAATTTAGATATCAACCAAGTCTATTTCTCTGGTTTAGAAAAGTTTGATGGAAAATATGTTCGACCTTTGAATGATATGGAGATAGGTCAAATTGCAGGAAGGGCTGGTCGCTATACAAAATCTGGTTACTTTGGGACTACTCTCGGGGCAAAGTTTACGAAACTGGACTCTATAGAAAATATACAAGCACATAAATTTGAATCTGTTAAAAAAGTTTTTTGGCGAAATCACCTTCTATCATTTAAGTCAGAATATGAATTAGTAAATTCTCTAAAAAAGAAATCAGATAATCATCGACTTATTCTAAAAAAAGATGCTGAGGATCAAAAATTTTTAATTAGGTTCCTAAAGGATCATAAAAAAAATTTTAAATTTGATAATCCCGAAATCTTAAAACAATTATGGGATGTATGTCGAATACCAGATTATCAAAATATTTCAGATGAAAAACATATTGAGCTGTTAACAAAAATATTCAATGAACTCATAAATAATCAATGGGTATTTAGTGACAAATTTTTAGATAAAGAAATTTCTTACTTACAAAATTATAACGGTAGTATTGATGACCTTATCTACAACTTAAATGAAACAAGGACTTGGCTATACATTACTAACCAGAAACACTGGATAAGAAACTCTATTTGGGTTGAAACTGTTAAAAATATTGAAAACAAACTGTCTGAGGAGATACATATAAGCTTAATGCAAAAATTTGTTGATAAAAATAAAAGTGAGATGATTCAAAATTTAAATATCAGTAAAAAAAATATATCATTAACTGAAAATAGATATGTTAAGATAAAAGATGAAAAAATAGGAGTTATAAAAGGTTTTAAAATTTTTTTTGATGAAAAATATAAAGATATTTTAAATAACAACTACCATAGAATAATTAAAGAGCAAATTTTCCCGTATATGTCGTTTAACATTGATAATTTTATAGCAGCGCCGAATGAAAGCTTGCTGATCGATTCAAAAGTTGATGAGAAAGGAAATTTTCAGAATTTATATGTTAAATGGGGGGATACAAACGTAGCAATATTTAAAAAAGGAAAAGATATTAACCATCCTATTTTAGAACCAATCCTAGACGATTTACTAGTATCACCTGACAATATCAAAAAAATTCAGGAGAAAATTCAAAATTGGTTCGAGAAAAATTACCTTTCGAAATTGGATTTATCGGACAAACTAAAAAAATTTAATTCAAAACCAGTGGAAAGAAGTTTTATTTTTAAGATCATTGAAAGCCAATATAATCTTTACCAAATAAATATATTAGATGAATTTAAGCTGATTGATGAACCGCAAAGAAAAGAAATACATTCCCTAAATTTCAGATTAGGAAAGAATGTTATATTTAATTCTGAATTAATCAGACCCGAATATATGAAGTTAAAGTTTCATTTATGGAATTTATATAATGATGAGCGTTTAAATATTAATGAATACATACCAAAAGATGGCAATGCAACTCTTAATATTCAAAATAAGTTAAATGAAGATTTATTAACTTTCTTAGGTTTTATTTCTAAAGATAACTTACTAATAAGACTTGATATTTTTAATGAGTTTGAAAAACAATTATTCAAAAGAGAAAACAGAGGCCCTTTCTCACTTCCTATGGATTTATCTAACCTTTTAGGTATTAAAAAAGATAAATTAATTAG
This sequence comes from uncultured Alphaproteobacteria bacterium, assembly GCA_902619375.1. Classification (GTDB taxonomy): domain Bacteria; phylum Pseudomonadota; class Alphaproteobacteria; order HIMB59; family HIMB59; genus HIMB59. The sequence continues at coordinate 41,289 of CACNEB010000004.1, read as the reverse complement.
TATAATAAAAAGTAGATATTTAAATATTCAAGAGATAGCAGAGAATGATTTAATTATTTCTAAAAAAATTAATGCAAATAAGACATCAGAGTTAAAACAAAATAAAAACAAAAAAGTATTGAAAAAACCATCAAAAAAAGTAAAAAAGCCATCACCAAAAAAACTATTTAATAATCCTTTTGATCAATTAAAAAATATAAATGTTAAGTAAATTTTTCCAATCCTTTAATGAAAAGAAGGATAAAAATGATGATCACTCTTTTGAGTCAGATTTATATAATCTGATTTACGAAATTATCATTGCAGATCATGAAATTTCAGAACAAGAAATTAGTTTTGCCTCTGAATTAGTAGAGTTTTACTTTAAAATACCAATTCAGAATAATAAAGAGCAATTTAATAATTTAGCCAACCAACAACATTTCAATACTGACTTATCTCAGTTTTCATACAGACTTAAAAAATCGCTTAGTTATGAACAGAGAATGGATGTAATTCTAATTTGTTGGCAAGTTTTAATGGTTGATGGCAAAGAGGATCAGCTTGAGGTTTCTACTGTTAGAAAAATATCAACTTTACTTGGCCTAGAAGATAAAGATTTTATATTGATTAGAAATAGAGTAAAAGACAGCCTATGACCTACTTAGTTAATGATAAGTGTGTTAAGTGCAAATACATGGATTGTGTTGAGGTATGTCCCGTGGATTGCTTTTACGAGGGTGAAAATATGCTTGTTATTAACCCTGATGAATGTATTGACTGCGGAGTATGTGAACCGGAATGTCCAGTTGAAGCCATTATCCCAGACGAATTGGATGATGGTACAAAATGGTTAGATGTAAATGAAAAATATTCACAAGTTTGGCCTAATATAACCACAAAAAAAGATGCCCCTGCTGATGCAAAAAAGTGGGAAGGGGTAGAAAATAAATTCGAAAATCATTTCAGTGAAAAAGGAGCTGATTAATGCCAGTTAAAAAAAAAGCTACAAAAAAAAAAGTAATAAAAAAAACCACAAAAGTTAAAACAAAAAAAAAAGTTGAAGTTAAAAAAAAGTCTTCTACCAAAAAAAAACAAATTGTAAAAAAAGTAGCAAAAAAAGTAGGTAAAAAATTAGTTAAAAAAATTGTTACCCCAAAAGCTCCAAAGATTAAAAAAGTTATAGTCCCACAGGAATTTAAAGCAGGAGAAAATATTGTTTATCCTACTCACGGCGTGGGAAGAATTCTTACAATAGAAAAGTTTCAATATGATTTAGTGGAAGAACAATTATATGTCATTCAGTTTTTTCAAGATAAGCTAACAATTAGAGTTCCGTTTGCTAAAGCTAAATTAATTGGTCTAAGAAACATTACAAGTAAACCATCTATGACTAGAACTCTCTCTGTCTTGAAACAAAAACCAAAAATTAAAAAAGCAATGTGGAGTAGAAGAGCACAAGAGTACGACCAAAAGATAAACTCTGGTGATATAAAACTTCTTTCAGAGGTCGTTCGAGACCTATTTCGAAAAGATGATCAAACTGAGCAGTCTTATAGTGAGCGTCAGATGTTTCAGGTAGCTTTTGAGAGATATACTAGAGAATTTGCAATATCTTCAAGTTTAAAGTTCGAGGAAGCATCAACAAAAATATTAGAAATTTTAAATAAAAGATAAATTAATTAGTTCCTTCTTCGTTTTTATCAGTCGGTATATCAATGCTTATATCTTCTGCTAGGTTATCGGTATCTTCAGTTTGAGTATCAGTATTTTCTGTTTCTTCAATTAGGTCTTTTAATTCATCGTTTTCTTTGGCAGTCTTAGTAGGTGTTGCAACGCTAATTCCCGCTTTTCTTCCTCTTTTAGGTTTTGCTATATTTACAGCTTCAATAGATTTACCACACTCTGGACAGTTAATTACGTCCTGATAAAAATCATAATACTTGACGCTACCGCAGGGGCATGTTCTTTTGTGACCTAAATCGATTTGCTCTTCTTGCATTGTGGGCAGATTTATACATTATTATTGTAATTTATACAAATTTTTATTATGTTATCGCTCTAATATGGCAGTTCCAAAAAGAAAAACTACACCTTCAAAAAGGAATATGAGGCGCTCTCATCATAGAGCGGGCACTCAACTATTCGCAGAAGACAAAAAATCAGGTGAATTGAGAAGACCCCATCATATTGATCTCAGTACTGGTATGTACAGGGGTAAGCAAATAATTATAAAAAAAGCTAAAAAAGATAAAGATGTCGAGGGTCAAGCACCTGTAAATACTGACGAAACAACTAAAACTATTGAAGCACCAGCTGCATCTAAGTAATTAATCTCTAATTATTTTATATATTGAATTTTCTGAAAAGCTTTGCTGATAGAGCTTTTTTTTAAGTTCACTAGTTTCTAATTTCGATAGTTTTTTTCTTAAAATAAATCGTTTTAAAATATCTAGCTCTAAATCTGGATTTTCAGATACTTTTTTAGAGATATATTCCTCAATTAAGCTTTGTTCAAAACCTTTTTGATATAGTTTATTTTTAATTTTTTTTATAGAAAATAGTGACTGTTCATAATAATGAAATACAGTTTCAATATATTGCTTTTCATCTATGATCTTTAAATCATCTAATTTTTGTAAGATATTATCAATAAGTTCTTGTTTAGAGATATTTTCTGGGAAAATAACTTTCTGATAAGTCTTTTTATTTTTGAGTCTTTTTTCTAGAATTTCAGAAATTTTTTTTTTAGTTGCTGGATATTTACCCAAGTATTTTAGTGCTTCATTATATAGGTATTCATCAGCTTTTTTTTTCATAGTTTATATTTTATGAATTATTATTATGAAGTATACAAACAAAGGCGCTTGTAGCTCAGTAGGATAGAGCACCAGATTCCTAATCTGGGGGTCGCAGGTTCGATTCCTGCCAAGCGCGCCAATAACTTTGACATATGAAAAAAAATTTTTATAAATTACTTATGGTAAAAATTTTTTTTCTACTAAATCTTTTACTTTTCGCATCTTTCTCAAATGCCCAGCTAATAAAAACCAATGATCCTAAAGCTTTATGCTCCAACGGTGAACAAGCAACATTTACCTTTTTTGAGGGTAATACAAATAATTGGTTAATGTATATTCAAGGAGGGGGTGTGGCTGCTAACGAAGACCAATATAGGTCAAGAAATGACGGATTGAAATCTCCTGCAGTCTCAAATGAAAGAGGTAAAGCTTTTATGGTCGAGGACTTTATTAACAACAACTATAATGTCATTTACATTCCTTATTGTAGCAATGACATACATCAGGGCACGCACATAAACAATATTGATGGAAAAAAAGTTTATTTTCATGGTCGATACATTATCGAAGATATTTTCAATCAGTATGATGAAAAGTTTAAAAAAGCAGATAAATTAATTTTTGCAGGCTATAGTGCTGGGTCCTTGGCTTTGGGTTTAAACGTAGATCTAATTAAAAGATATGAAAATCCATATATTATTGCTGACAGTTTTTGGTTAGACGCAGAGTCTTTAAATGTTCGCTTAGGATGGAATGATGGACCATGGCCTAAAATTGTAAAGTTTTTATATAATGACAGGGTCGAGCATTGTAAAGACTCTCATTGGGCAAATTGTTTTTCTTCAAGACCATTATTTGAAAGAAATAATTTGAATAATGTTTTTTTTATTTGGAACATAGGGGATCCTTACATGAAAGGTAATTTAGATAAAGTGAGACAATCTATAAACGAAGACGCAACTTTTTATAATGCTGGTTTTTCAATTAACGCTGAAGAAAGAAAGTTAAAAGGAAATATTGAGTGGGGGCATGTTATGACAGCTACTGATTTATATTATAAAGATTTTGAAGGTACCTCATTACAAAAGTTAATTTGGAATTGGATAAACGGATCTGGAAAAACTATTTATATAAACAATTAGTTTTTCTCGTGTAAAAAATCCAAAAGCCTATCTAAATATTTTTCATCAACATTATATGCCTTTTTATAATGTTCAATACAATATGGTTTTGTTGGAATATTTTGACCACCACAATAGTGAAATCCCTCTTCAAGTGGATCTCCGATAGGCCATTGACAAGATTTAAAGTTACCTGTGCCCACAATACTCTTTTTAAAACTAAATTTTTCTCTCCTCCGGACAGGTTCTTTTCTTATTGTATTTTGAGAAGATGAATTGCTGGTTTCTCTGTACATGGTGACAGAAGAGAACTGTTGATTTTGAGTTGATTTCTTTCTGGAGTTTTGACGTCTTTCAAGACCCAGTCTAAATGCCTTACCAATAACGGCATTTTTAGTAAATCCAAGCTGAACGCCAATCTGGCTAGTAGCAACCCCTTCATTCCAAAGTTTTTTAAGATCTTCTACTTTTTGGTTATTCCAAGACATTTTTTATATACCTACTCTATTTAGTTCCTTATATGGGTAGTTTTATACTATATATAGTAGTAGTAATCTAGCCTAAAATGATTAAAAAAATGTGAATAAATATGAAATCTCTTAAAAATTTGAACTTTGAGAAAATCCGAAATGTAGGGATCAGAGTCGATTTCAATGTTCCTATCGATAAAAATTTCAGAATTACAGACAAAACAAGATTAGATAGATCTAAGGAGACAATCGATTTTATTAAAAATAAACAATGTAATATTTTTCTTATTTCACATTTTGGAAGACCAAAAGAAAATTTTGATGAGAAGTATTCTTTCTCAAAATTAATTGATCAGTTTGAGGATATATTGGAGTTAAAATTAAATTTTATTAATTATGATAGTTTTTTAGATAGTGGCCTTGATGGAATAGATTTTGATAAGCCAACTATAAGCCTTTTAGAGAATATAAGATTTTTTGAGGGAGAAATAAAAAATGATTTAAATTTTAGCAAATCTATTACAGATAAATTAGATTTATATGTTAATGAGGCTTTTTCTGCTTCTCACAGATTTCACTCATCAGTTAATCAAATGGCTAAAAACATATTGTCAGCACCTGGATTTAATTTTGAAAGAGAAATTTTAGCAATAGATAATATAAAAAAATCTCCAAAGAAAAAATTAGCGATAATTGGTGGATCAAAAGTTTCAACTAAAATAAAAACACTTCTATCTTTAACATCTTCTTGCTCAGATATTTTTATTGGAGGGGCAATGGCTAATAATTTTTTTAAATATAACGGTATAAATGTAAGCAATTCTTTAATTGAAGTGGGGACAGAAAGTATGATTGAAATGATTTACAATTCTGCAAAATCAAAAAATTGTAAAATTCATCTTCCATCAGATGTTATACTTGACTCAAATGAAAATAAATTAATAGATGAGCTTCCTACAAGCTCTGATTTTAAAATCCTAGATATATCAGTTTCTTCACACGCAGTTTTAGAAAAACTGATAGGTAACAGTGATATCGTTTTGTGGAATGGACCAATGGGAATGATCGAGGACAATAAATTTTCAAAGGGATCAGTAAATTTAGCACATCTCCTTGCAAAATCTCAATCAGATGTTGTCATAGGTGGTGGAGACACAATTTTAGCAATCAATATGGCTGAGGAAAAATTTGAAAATTTTTATTTTGTCTCAACAGCTGGCGGTGCTTTTCTTGAGGCGCTCGAGAACAAATATCTTCCTGGAATTCAAGCCCTTATGGCTGATTAATAAAATGTTTTTTTAGCAATGGAATTTGAATTATTGTAAACACAATAGTAATTCCCATTATTCCAAATACTTTAAAATTTACCCAAACATCAGTTGTTTGAGTCCGCCATACTATTTCATTTAAAACAGCTAAAAGAATAAAAAAACTTGACCACATTTTATTCATTAATCCCCAACCCTCATCAGTCAATTTTAGTGATGAGTTTAATAATAACTTTAAAACAGGTTTATTAATTAACGTACTTCCAATCAAAACTGTAGCAAAAAGAGCATTTATAATTGTTGGTTTCATTTTAAAAAATATCTCATTTTTTAGAAAAATACTTAAACCGCCAAAAACAACTAAGATAATTGTACTTACTAACATCATTGTTGAAATTTTTCTTTCTTTGAAATAGATGGCTATAAGGGAAATAAATGTTGCAACTATTACAGCAGCAATACTTAAATAGAGATCTTTATCTGATTTATAATAGACTGCGAAAAAAACAATTAAGGGAAAAAATTCAAAAAGTTGTTTCATTTTATAATAGTCTATCTAAATATCCTTCAAATTGAAACTCTCTTAAGTCATTCATGTCTTCGCCATATCCTTCAAACACTACAGGAATATCAAAATCATTTATTATTGTTAGAAGAGCTCCATACTTGGCATTAGAGTCGACCTTATTTAAAATAATACCATCTAAAGTGATATATTCTTGAAAACCTTCAATTATATGTTTTGATGCAAGGCCAGTATTAGCATCTAATGTCAAAAAAGCCCTTATTGAATTAAATTGACTAGATTTTTTTGAAACTATATCTGAGATTTTTTTTAGCTCAGCCATTAAGTTTTTGTTGTTATGTTGTCTACCAGATGTATCGACAATAATAACATCACTTTCTTTCAGATTATCAATACCCTGAAAAATAACAGCTGATGGATCTTCCATATTATTACCCTTATGAATGGGCACTTCAAATTGATTTGTGAAATGTTCAAGTTGATCGATTGCGGCAGCCCTAAATGTATCTGCTGCAATTACAGCAGGCTTTAAGGCATTTTTTTGAATTAGATTTATAAATTTACCTATGAATGTTGTTTTTCCCGAGCCGTTATTTCCAGCAATAATATATAAACTTTTATTTTGAGGATAAAAACCACCAAATTGTTTTTCTTTGAATTTTGTAAGCAGTTCATCTTTAATAACTTTTTTAATATCCTCTTCTTGTGATTTATTTTCTTTTATTTTTGAAATTATTAAATCAGCAAACTTTGGTTCTACACCATTATCAAACAAAAGATCCTCAATCTCATCTATATTTAAATTCTTTTGAAAGATTTTTTTTAAAAAAAACATTAAACCCTGATAACTTCTCCAACGGGTACACCTACTAAGGGTATTTTATGTTTGATATAATTTTGATCATATCCAATAGCTAATCCTGAATTTAATTCTTCAATAAGTATCTCCCTTGGAAATGAAAGTTTGGATTTTACTTTTTTTAAAATTAATTCACTAAGATCTCTTAAAATTTTTGCTCTCTTTTTAATAATTAATTTAGAAATCTGTGGCATCCTTGATGCAGGAGTATTGTTTTTTGGAGAAAAAGGAAATATGTGTAGGTGAGAAATTTCGTTGTCTCTTAATAGTTTGTATGTATTTTCAAACATCGTATCTGTTTCTGTAGGAAATCCTGCAATTATATCCGCACCAAATGAAATATCTTTTCTAATTTTTTTACAACGATCAACAAATTGAAATACATCTTTCGAATTATGTCTTCTTTTCATTCTTTTCAGTATCATGTCATCACCGGACTGTATACTAAGGTGAAGATGAGGCATTACTCTTTGATCTTTTAGCACTTCATTAAAATTTTCATCTACTTCAACACAGTCTATTGAGGAGAGTCGAAGACGTTGTAATTTAGTTTTATCTAAAATATCTAAAATTAAATTACTCATGTTATATTTGTGATCAAAATCGCTCCCATAATCTGATATGTCAACACCTGTTAAAACAATTTCTTTAACCCCATTTTCTACAACTCTTTCCACCTCATCAATTAAGTAAAAAGGATCAAAACTCCTATTATTACCTCTACCAAAAGGAATAATACAAAATGTGCACCTATGATTGCATCCTTGTTGAATTACGAGGCTTTCTCTGATGTTAAGGTTTTTATTATCTAAAGATGGGCGGATATCTTGAGGAGAGTCAAATATGTCTTCTTTAAAATCTACTTCGAGTTCTTCATCAAGTAAAGATGTCCAAGTTTCTGATTTCAGTTTACTTATATTATCAATAACTTTGTCGACCTCAGTCATTGAAGAATACTTATCTGGAGATATTTGTGCAGCACAACCTGTCATTACAATTTTTTTATCGGGATATTCTTTTTTAATTTTTCTAATAGTTTGTCTTACCTGCCTCTCAGTCTCATTTGTGACAGCACAAGAGTTTATAACAACCATATTTTCATTATTATTTGCTAATAATTCTTCAATTTTTTTTCCTTCAAAGTTATTTAGTCGACATCCAAAATTAACAACTTTAGACATTTAAATATTAATTGATGATTGATAAACTAACTCTGCAGGGCCTTGAAGGAATACCATCTTGTCCTTGATTTCTGTTTTTAATACTGATCGTTCAGTAACCACTTCAATTTTAGAGGATACAAAGTCATTATGATTTAAAACAAAAGCAGTAGCACAAGTTCCTGATCCACATGCTAGTGTATGTCCGCCACCTCTCTCCCAAAATAACACTTTTACTTTAGATTTTTTTAATACCTCTACAAAAGTAATATTAGCTTGATCAGGAAATAATTTATTTTTTACAAGTGAAGGCCCTAACATATTTAATTTAATTAGCTTTAAATTCTTTACTAATACTACACAATGAGGGTTTCCAATGTTTGCACCCATTATTTTTATTAACCCAGGTATCTTTATTCTTTTAATTTGAATACTTTGAGAGTCCATTTTTTTTGATAAAGGAATTTTTTTCCAATCTAAAGTTACTTCCCCAACATTGATTTTGTATTCATTTTGAGTTTTTTTACCAAAATGTAAAAATTTATGAGTTTTTATGACTGCCTTTTTAACTTTTTTTACTTCAACTAAAAATTTGTAGGCACATCGCAATCCATTCCCACAATTTTTCCCAAGTGAGCCATCTGAGTTATAAAATGTAACTTGATAATACGAATTGATTTTTTTTAATAAAATTAATTGATCGCAACCTACCCCAAAACGCCTGTCGCAAAGTTTTTTAATAACCTTTTTTGACTTTCTAATAAAATCAACGTTTTTATCCACAATAATAAAGTCATTTCCTGCTCCTTGAGCTTTCATAAAAGGTATTTTCATAGACCAGCTATAGTGATATAAATTCCACACTAAATAAAGAAAAAATTAGTCGGCCGATGAGTATCATTCGCCGATTTTTTTTATTTTTTAAATGTTAGAAAATATAACAAATAAGATAACCGGAATTTTTCAAAGTCTCTCAAATAAAGGTGCTATCACTGAAAAGGATTTAGAGACAACCCTGCGAGAGGTTAGAGTTGCTTTGTTAGAGGCTGATGTCTCTCTTAAAGTATCTAAAGATCTTATTAAAAAAATCCAAGAAAAAGCACTTGGTCAAAAAGTAATTGAAAACGTCCAGCCAGGACAACAAATAATTAAAATAGTAAGTGATGAACTAACAGAAATACTTGGTATTCAAAGTAGCGAGCTAAACTTTAAAAATAAACCCTCAACTTTTTTAATGTGTGGTCTGCAGGGTGCAGGTAAAACAACATCAATTGCAAAACTTGCTCATTACTGTCAAAATTCTCTTAATAAATCTGTAGCACTTGTGTCAACAGATTTAAGAAGACCAGCCGCTATAGACCAACTTCGTATTTTATCTCAAAAAAATAATATTCAGTTTATCGAGCCAATAAATGAAAATATAAAAGATATTGTCAATAATGCACTTGAACAAAGTAAAAAACTCTTATCGGATGTTTTAATTATAGATACCTCAGGTCGAATTAGTACAGATGAGGAATTACTTTTAGAACTTAAAACAATTCATGATCTAGCAAAACCACAAGAGAATTTACTTGTTTTAGACTCAATGATGGGTCAACAAGCCCTAAGCGTTGTAGAGTCTTTTAACTCCACAGCACCACTTACTGGATTTATATTAACAAGATTAGACGCAGACCCAAGAGGAGGAGTTGCACTTTCAGCAAAATATCAAACAGGTTTGCCAATTCGTTTCTTCGGATCAGGAGAAAATATTGAAGATTTTGAAGTTTTTCACCCCGAGAGAATAGCTTCTAGAATTCTTGGTATGGGAGATGTTGTTTCATTAGTTGAAAAAGCACAAAAAGATTTTGATCAAAAAGAAATGGAAAATCTCCAATCTCAGATGATGAGTGGGAAATTCAATATGAATGATCTTTTAAAACAGTTTACTCAAATGAAAAAAATGGGCGGAATGTCTGGACTAATGTCACACATGCCAGGTGTCAGCAAAATTAAAAATATGATGGAGAGTGGAGATTTTGACGAAAAAGTTATTGATCATCAAATAGCAATTATTTGCTCAATGACAAGAGAAGAAAGAGTTGATCCTGATTTACTAAAAGCTTCAAGAAAAAGAAGAATAGCAACAGGGTCTGGTAGACAGGTACACGAGGTCAACAGGCTTTTAAAACAATTTGAGCAAACTAAAAAACTTATGAAACAAGCTCAAAAACCAGGTTTTGCAAATAAAATAAAAAGTTTATTAGGCGGAAACCAAATGCCAACGATTGAATAAATACAGAAGGGAGAAATCATGGCGACAAAAATAAGACTAGCAAGAGGAGGTTCAAAAAAAAGACCTTTCTATAGAATTGTGGTTGCAGATGAGAGAGCACCAAGAGACGGTAACTTCATTGAAAAAATTGGCAACTTCAATCCAATGGTTCCCAAGGATCACAAGGAAAGAGTAATGCTTAGCAAAGAAAGAGCTGAACATTGGCTTAAGGTTGGAGCGCTGCCAACAGAAAGAGTTCAAAAAATTTTCTCTGAATTAGGAATGATGGAAGCTCCAAAAATAACTGAGAAAACAAAAAAGCATTTACCAAAGGCAAAGGCTCAAGAAAGAGTTAAAGCGAAAGAAGAAGCAGAATCAAAAGCTGCTGAAGATGCAAAAGCTACTGAAGAAGCAGCTAAAGCAGAGGATGAAAAACCTACTGAGGAGGTAGCTACCACAGAAGAGCAACTGCCTGTGGAAGAAGCAGCAGCTGAAGAGGTAAAGACAGAGGAGACTTCTGAGCCGGAGGAAAAGAAAGAAGAGGCTCCTGCAAAAGAAGAGCCTAAAGAGGAAGAGGGTTCAACCGAGGCTTCAGAGGATAAACCCGAAACTAAAGAGTAATTACTTGTGACTCCCTTTGAGAAGCGTTTCATACAAGTTGGTGTAATTGGCAGACCTAAAGGAACAAAGGGTCTGCTAAGGTTTCACAGTTATTTAAATGATGATCGTGATGTAAATCAATTTAAAAGATTTTATTTAGATAATGAAAAAACTGTTAACTTAAAACTAGTATCTTTTGATAAAAAAAGCCCACTTATAACAATCGACGAAATAAATAATAGAACAGAAATTGAAAAGTTTGTTAATAAAAAAATTTTTTTAAAAAAAGAACAACTATCACCAGTAAAAGGAAATGAATATTATTTCCACGATTTAGAGGGCCTTGAGGTATTTGATAATAAAGACCAGAGAGTTGGAGAAGTTGCTTCAGTTGTAAATTTTGGTGCAGGGGATTTATTGGAAATATATTTTATTAAAAGTAAAAAAAAGGAATTTTTCAGATTTACTGAACAAAACTTTCCATTTGTAAATATTAAAGAAAAAAAAATTATAATTAAAAATTAATGTTAAAATTCAATATCCTTACTTTATTTCCAGAAGTTTTTCCTGGAGTTTTACAACATGGCTTGTTGGGCAAAGCTCTGTCAAAAAATTATTTCGAAATCAATACTATCAACATAAGAGATTACAGTGATTTATCTGCGAACTCTGTTGATGATAAACCATTTAGTGGTGGCGCAGGTATGGTATTAAGACCTGATATAATTTCAAAATCTATCCAAGCAAACTTTAATAAAAGTGAATTAGATAGCTGTATTAAAATATGTTTTTCTGCCAAAGGTAAAAAACTCACTCAAAAAAAATTAACTAATTATAATTTAAATAAAGATTTTATTTTACTAAATGGTAGATATGAGGGTATTGACCAAAGAGTAATTGATTATTATGAATTTCAAGAAATTTCTGTGAGCGATGTCATCTTAAACGGAGGAGAGATAGCATCATTATTATTTATTGAGGCGTTAATGAGACTACAACCTGGTGTTCTTGGAAATAATGACACCCACACTATTGAGTCATTTCAAAATGGACTAGTTGAACATGATCAATTCACTAGACCAAACCCATGGATAACCCCTGACCATTCAGAGATAGAAGTACCTTCCATACTCGTGAGTGGTAAACATGCTGATATAGATCTTTGGAAACACCAAAATTCGTTGGAAAATACTGAAAAAAATAGACCAGATTTATTTAAAAACTATTTAAAAAAAAACAAAAATGAGTAGAATATGCCGCTCTGATACCACCCATATATTAATATTGGATGGAGCACACAATGAATGAAATTATTAAAAATTACGAACAATCACAAATTCAACAGATTTTAAAAAGTTCAAAGGTTTCAGACTTCGCGCCAGGTGACACTGTCAAAGTTAACGTTAAGATTAAAGAAGGAAATAAAGAGAGAGTGCAAGCATTTCAAGGTGTCTGTATTGGTAAAAAAAATAACGGTCTTAATTCTTCATTTACTGTTAGAAAAATTTCTAGTGGTGAAGGTGTTGAAAGGGTTTTTCCACTTTATAGTAATGTTATCGACTCAATCGAACGTGTAAAAGTTGGTGATGTAAGAAGAGCTAAATTATATTATCTAAGAGGTTTGTCTGGTAAAAAAGCAAGAATTGCAGAAAGAACTGACGGTCGATCATATGATGATAACCAATTTGTATCCACAATCGAAGATGCTGAAGAAATTTCAGAGGTTAGTACTGAAGAAAATAAATCAGATACACCTGTAACTGACGAAACACCAAAGGAAGAAGCTAAAGAGACTAAAACAGAGGAAACTTCATCTCAAGAAGCCCCTAAGTCTGAAGACAACTCTAAAGAAGAAATCAAAGAAACTAAATCAGAGGAATCATCACCACAAGAAGAACCCAAAGTTGAAGATGAGCCAAAAGAGGAAAAGCCTGTAGAGAAAAAAATAGAAGAGGCAGAAACTAAAAGCTAAAAGTATTATCTTGAGCAACCAAGGCCCAAAAACACTTTTTGATAAAATCTGGTCTGAGCATCTTGTCGGTCAAAGAGAAGATGGGACTAATCTTTTATATATTGATCGTCATTTAGTTCATGAAGTAACTAGCCCTCAAGCTTTCGAAGGATTAAAACTATCCAATCGTCCTGTTCATAGACCAGAGGCTACGATAGCTGTCGCAGACCATAATGTTCCTACTATAAATAGACAAAATATTGAGGACCCACAAAGTAAAATTCAAGTCGAAACTTTAGCAAAAAACACTAAAGAGCATGGAATTCAATATTTTGATTTAATGGACCAAAGACAAGGTATTGTTCACATAATTGGTCCTGAGCAGGGAATTACCCAACCGGGCATGACAATTGTCTGTGGCGACAGTCACACGTCAACCCATGGAGCTTTTGGAGCTCTCGCTTTTGGTATCGGAACAAGTGAAGTTGAGCATGTTCTGGCTACGCAAACAATTGTTCAAAATCCTGCGAAAAATATGAGAATTTCGGTCAATGGTGAACTTCCTTTTGGAGTAAATTCTAAAGATTTAATCTTGTACATAATTGGACAAATTGGAACAGCTGGGGGAACTGGTCATGTAATTGAGTATGCTGGTTCGTCTATCATGGGCCTTTCTATGGAAGGCAGAATGACTATTTGTAATATGAGCATTGAAGCTGGTGCTCGCGCTGGATTAATTAGCCCAGATCAAACAACTTTTAATTACATAAAAGGCAGACCTTATGCCCCTGGAACTGAACACTGGGATCAAGCAGTAGAATACTGGTCATCTCTTCCCTCAGATAATGATGCAAATTACGATCATGAAATAGTTATAGATAGTTCAGAAATTGACCCAATGGTGACATGGGGAACTAGCCCTGAGGATGTTGTGTCAGTGAAAGGCACGGTGCCAAATCCAAGTAGTGCTAAAACAGAAAATAAAAAGAAAAGTATTGAAAGATCACTTGAGTATATGGGTCTTAAGCCCGGAACAAAAATTACAGACATAAAATTAGATAAAATATTTATTGGCTCTTGCACAAATGGTCGAATTGAGGATTTAAGAAAAGTTGCATCTATTGTTAAGGACAAAAAGATTGCTTCACACGTTCAAGCAATGATAGTACCAGGATCAGGCTTAGTTAAAAAACAAGCAGAAGAAGAAGGAATTGATATAATTTTAAAAGATGCTGGCTTTGAATGGAGAGAGGCTGGATGTTCAATGTGCCTTGGTATGAATCCCGATCAATTAAAACCAGGTGAAAGATGCGCATCAACTTCTAATAGAAATTTTGAAGGTAGACAAGGCCGAGGTGGTAGAACTCATTTAATGAGTCCTGAGCTCGCTGCGGCATCTGCTATTACTGGAAACATTTCAGATATAAGAGATTTTAAATAAAATGGATAAGTTTCATTCTTTAAAAGGTATCGCAGCTCCTTTACCAATTGTTAATATCGATACTGATATGATCATCCCAAAGCAATTTCTCAAAACAATTAAAAGAACTGGTCTTGGTGTAAGTTTGTTTTATGAGATGAGATATGATAACGATGGAAACCTCATTAAAGATTTTGTTTTGAATACATCTCCTTTTAATCAGTCAAAAATTTTGGTTGCTGGTGATAATTTTGGTTGTGGGTCAAGTAGAGAGCACGCCCCTTGGTCTCTTAAAGATTTTGGAATAAGGTGCGTAATTTCAACAAGTTTTGCAGATATTTTTTATAATAATTGCTTTCAAAATGGAATTTTACCGATTGTTGTCAGTCCTGAAAACCTTGATCAGTTAATGACAGCAGCTAAAAATCAAATTGAGTTCAATATTGACCTTCCGGAGCAAATCATTAAAGCTGGCAATCATTCAATCAATTTTGAAATTGAAGAATTCAGAAAAGAAAGACTTTTGCAGGGATTAGACGATATAGGCATTACCCTTGGTTACCAAGACAAAATAAATGCTTACGAAGAGGATAAAAAAAATAAAAAACCCTGGTTATTTAAAGATACTTAAATGAGTTCTAAAATTCTAGTTTTGCCAGGAGATGGCATAGGTGTGGAAGTTGCTGATCAAGCAATTAGAGTAATTGAAAAATTAAATGAGCAAGGCCTTAATGCTAGCTATGAAAAAGATTTAGTTGGAGGTGCTTCATATGATGCTAATGGCGAACCTTTAACTAACTCTGTTTTAGAGAAAGCAAAAAATTCAGATGCTATATTATTGGGAGCAGTTGGTGGATCAAAGTGGGATGACGTAGAAAGATCAAAAAGACCAGAGGCTGGACTTTTAGGTTTGAGGAAAGAATTAGAACTTTTTGCAAATCTGAGACCTGCTTTAGTTTTTGATGCTCTTGTTTCAGCTTCAACTTTAAAAAATGAAGTGGTAAACAATTTAGATATTATGATTGTAAGAGAATTGACTGGTGGAGTATATTTTGGTCAACCTCGAGGAATAGAGGACACACCAAATGGTAAGAAAGCGATCGACACACAAATATATCACGATTACGAAATAGATAGAATTGCTAGAGTTGCTTTTGATTTAGCCAGGAAAAGAAATAATAAAGTGACATCTGTTGAGAAAGCTAACGTTATGGAAACAGGCGTACTCTGGAGGGAGATTGTGAAAGAAACTCATAAAGATTTTTCAGATATTACACTAGAAAATATGTTAGCAGATAATTGTGCCATGCAACTCGTTAGAAACCCAAAACAATTTGATGTAATAGTTACAGATAACCTTTTTGGAGATCTGCTGAGTGATTGTGCTGCTATGCTGACTGGTTCGCTTGGAATGTTACCATCGGCATCATTGGGGGAAGAAAAAAATGGCAAAAGACACGGACTTTTTGAGCCTGTTCATGGAAGTGCCCCTGATATAGCAGGTCAAGATAAAGCAAATCCAATCGCTACCATTTTAAGTTTGTCTATGATGCTAAAATATAATCTCAATAAACAAGAGTTATCAAATAAAGTAGAAAGTGCTGTCCAACAAATTCTGTCTGAGGGTTACAGAACTGGAGACATTTATACAAATGAAGACCAAACTCTTGTTTCCTGTTCTAAAATGGGCGATTTAATAATTGAGAGAATTTAAGTTGGCTTCTTCTAAAAAACCTAAAATTGCTGTTGTCGGAGCAACTGGAAATGTCGGTAGAGAGGTTTTAGATATTATTGATGAAAAAGAAATTCAATATTCTGATTTAATCGCTTTAGCTTCTTCTCGTTCTAAAGGAAGCACAATTGATTACGGAGAAAACAAGTCTGTTGTAGTAGGAGACTTAGCTGAATATGATTTTTCTGATACTGACATAGCTATTTTTTCACCAGGTGCACAAGTTTCAAGTGAGTTTGCTCCTAAAGCCGCTAAGCAAGGTTGTATAGTAATTGACAATACCTCTCATTTTCGAACAGATCCAGATGTCCCATTAGTAGTCGCTGAGGTCAATCCTGAGGCGCTAAAAGACTTTAGAAAAAAAAATATCATTTCTAATCCTAATTGTTCAACTATGGGGATGCTAGTTGCGGTTAAACCTTTGCATGATCATTTCAAAGTTAAAAGAATTGTTGTTTCAACTTATCAATCAGTATCTGGTGCAGGTAAAGAAGCTGCAGATGAATTATTCAATCAAACTAAATCAATCTATGCAAATGAAGCAGTAGTGAAAGAAAAATTTACTAAACAAATTGCTTTTAATGTTATCCCGCATATAGATGTTTTCTTAGAGGACGGTCAAACCAAAGAAGAGTGGAAAATGTACAATGAAACAAAAAAAATTCTTGATCAAAACATTGAACTAACTGCAACTTGTGTTCGAGTACCAGTATTTATATCTCATTCACTAGCTGTAAACATCGAGTTTGAAAAGCCTTATGATGAAGACCAAATAAGAGAAATTTTTAAGAAATCCCCTGGTCTGAAAATGATTGATTACCGTGCTGATGAGGGGTACGTAACTCCGATTGAATCTGCAGGTTTAGATCCTGTTTATGTAAGCAGAATTAGAAGAGATTCTACTATTCCAAATGGTCTTAATTTCTGGTGTGTGTCTGACAATTTAAGAAAGGGAGCTGCTTTAAACACTGTACAAATAGCAGAAATCTTAATCAAAGATTATTTAAGTTCTTAGCTTTAAATCTTTTTTTTCTTTTTTTAGATCGTATTTTATTTTTTAGCAAAATATCATAAATATCATTCGTAACATTTTCTAGTATTTCTCTTGTTGTATTTTTTTTATAGATATAGTGAGCAAATAAAGCTGTAGATTGGTCGCCAGCACCATGAAATCTTTCTTTAAAATTTATGTAAGGTGTTTCTATGACAAAAATCTCTCTTTTATTACAAATAATATTTAATATTTTTTTATTTTTTGGAATACTTCTTATTAATACTTGACTATTAAACCTCCTCGTAAACGATTTGAGGTCAGTTATGATTTCGCTAATACTATAGTTTTTTACATCTTTATTATTTAAGTATGACCACTCAAAAAAATTTGCTGATACATATTTAACTTTTGTTATTACTTTTTTAAAAAAATTTGCAACGTCTTTTTCTACATATAGACCTATTCCTATATCTCCCATTACAGGGTCTAAAACAATTCTATTTTGCACATTAATAATTTTACCAATCGATTTTGAAATCTTTAAGTTGGGTGTGTAGCCAATAATTGTTAAATCATTTAAGCTTAATTTATATGTTTTCCTAACTTTATTAAAAATTACCCATGGATTTAAACTGTTGTTATTGATTTGAAGGGTGCCCTTTACAGCTTTATGAGATGTTAAAATGACAGTCGGTATCTCATAAATGTTATAACCTTTGTCACTTAAGATTGATCGAGCGGCATGATTTCCAACTTTATCATTTAAGACAGTAGACTGAATACTAACTATATTCCTCATATTTTAGTAACTATTCCTTCAAAGGTTGTCATTGTTTCCACAATAATATAAAAAATACGCATTAAGAATTTTAATTAAAGGAAATAAATATGACTTTTGAATTACCAAGCTTACCCTATGCAAATGATGCTTTAGCTCCATATATGTCATCAGAAACTCTTGATTTCCATCATGGCAAACATCATCAAACATATGTAACAAATTTAAATAATCTTGTTAAAGACACTGATATGAAAGACTCTTCTCTTGAGGAAATAGTTGTAAAATCAAGTAAAGACTCATCGATGGCAGGAATTTTTAATAATGCAGGTCAACATTGGAACCATATTTTATTTTGGCAATGTATGAAACCCAATGGGGGAGGCTCTATGCCGTCCGAATTGGAGAGTAGAATTACATCAGACCTAGGAGGGATTGATCAATTCAAAGAAGCTTTTATTCAGGCAGGAACAACTCAATTTGGTTCTGGATGGGCTTGGCTTGCCATCGATAATGGTAAATTAGTGGTCACTAAGTCACCTAATGCTTCTAATCCTCTAGTTGATGGAATGAAGCCAATACTGGGATGTGACGTATGGGAACACTCTTATTATATAGATTATAGAAACAAACGACCTGATTATTTAAAAGCTTTTTTAGATAGTCTAGTAAACTGGGAATTTGTTGCTTCGCAATTAGATTAAATATTAAGGCTGCTTATAAAAAAGCAGCCCTATTTTTTTATTTAAGCTGATAAAAGTTTAGAATTCGTATTAACTTTTATTTTTCTAGGTTTTTGGTGTTCAGGTATTTCTCTTTCAAGATTTATACTTAACAGACCATTATTTAAACCAGCCTCTATAACTTTTACAGTATCAGCTAACTCAAACTTTCTCTCAAAATTTCTGTTGGCAATTCCTCGATAAAGATATTCTGATTTATTCATAGTTTTATCCTCACCCATTTCACCTTTAACAGTCAAAAGATTACCCTCTTGGGATATATCTATTTGGTCCTCACCAAAACCGGCGATAGCCATGGTAATTTGGTAAATATTTTTGTCATGTTTGACGATATTATAAGGTGGATAAGAAGCACCTTTATTGTTCGTAGAAAAGACGGTATCAAAAAGTTTATCAAACTCATCGAAACCAACTGATGATCTCCATAGAGGAGATAAGTCAAATGTAGTCATAATTAACCTCCTTAAGCGTTAATTGTTAATTGCAGTTTTTAAACCTGCGTTAATAAAGAAATTCCAAGTGGCAATTTCACTTACTATTAAATTGGGATTTCAATTTTGATTTTCAAGACTTTCAAATTGACTGTTGGATCATTTTTTTAGATGATAGGCTCCTTTAATGTATTCAATTGTTGCAAATAAGCCCGGTGATACAAGCGTTCTTCAAAGGAAAAGTATTGAGCTCACTGAACTTAAATCGAATGAAATTTTGATTAAAAATAGAGCAATTGGAGTAAATTTCATCGATATTTATTTTAGAGCAGGATTATATCCTTGGCCTGTTGATAAAGATCTTGTTTTAGGTTCTGAAGGCGCAGGCGAGGTTGAAGATATAGGCCCTAATGTTACAAAGTTTAAAATAGGGGATCGCGTAGCATATGCACAACCTAATAATGCATACGCAACACATAGAATGATATCAGAGGATCTCGTAGTTTCTATCCCAGATAGCATGTCTTTTGATCAAGCAGCCGCATCAATTCTTAAAGGACTAACAGTAAAGTATCTTGTTTGTGACAGTTATAATTTACAGAGTAATCATGAGGTATTATTTCATGCTGCGGCTGGAGGAGTAGGATTGATCGCAGGACAATGGATAAAAGACATTGGTGCAAAATTAATAGGCACAGCTGGTAATTCAGATAAATGTGAGTTAGCAAAGCAAAGAGGCTTCGACGAGGTTATAAACTACTCTGAAAATAATTTTTTAGATGAAGTATTAAAAATCACAAATAACAAAGGCCTTGACGTAGTTTATGACAGTGTTGGTAAAGATACAATGTTTCAATCATTTAAATGTTTAAAAAAACATGGGATGTTAGTTAGCTTTGGTCAATCATCTGGACCATATAAAGACATTCAAATGACAGATCTAGCATTTGGTTCTTTCTATTTAACTCGACCTACACTATTCCATTTTTACGCTAATAGAGAGTGGCTTGAAATTGCAAGCCATAAATTATTTGAAATGATTGTAAAAGATAAAATTAAATTGGATAAAATTACAAAATATGATCTTGATAATGTTGCTGAAGCTCACACAGATATGGAAAATAGAAAGACTTCGGGATCTATTGTCCTAAAGATTTAACTTCACTAAATACTTCTTTAAGAGTTTTCTCTAGAGTATCAAATATTATACTCATCTCCCCTTCTGATGTAATAAAAGGAGGACATAACACAATTGATGGGCCAAGAGGTCTACATATCAAACCATTTTCAATACACTTATTAGCAACACGCTCGCCAATGGATATCGAACCATCAAAGGGTAGTTTATTTTTTTTATCTTGAACCATCTCTAAAGCACCCATAAGTCCAATGCCGCGAGACTCACCTATAAACTCTAAATCTTCAAAGTTCTTTAAACCTCCCATAAAAATTGGCTCAAGGTGTCTGACATTTTCAATCATTTTCTCATTAATTATAATATCAATTGCTTCTAGTGCTAGGGCACAGCCTACAGGGTGTCCACCGGCTGTGAAGCCATGAAAAAATTCCTCTGCCTCATAAGAAGCTTCCATCATTTCTTTTGTCATTTTTTCTCCCAAAATGACTGCACCAAGTGGAAAGAAACCTGATGTGATACATTTAGAGGCAATAATAATATCGGGATCAATATTGTATGTTTGAGATCCCCATAAGTTACCAGTTCTACCAAAACCACAAATTACCTCATCAGCAATAAATGGAATGTTGTATTTTTTTAAAATTTTTTGAACTATCTCAAAATATCCTTTTGAGGGAGGGATCACACCACCTGCCCCCATAACAGGTTCTGCAAAAAAACCTGCAATGGTGTCAGGTCCCTCTTTTAAAATCAAATTTTCTAAATCTTCACCCATTCTTTTGGTAAACATTTCCTCACTCTCTTTTTCTAAGCCATATTTCCAATAATGAGGACAAGCTGAATGAATAAAACCATCTAGGGGTAATCCAAATTCACTATTGTATGGTTTTCCTGTCATCGAAGCAGAAACAGCCGTTACGCCATGATAAGAATTTATTCTAGTAATTATTTTCCTTCGATTGGGGTATCCTTTTCTTTTATTAATAAACCATAATAATTTTACAGTAGTGTCATTAGCTTCAGATCCTGAGTTTGTAAAAAAAACTTTACCATCTGTGAAAGGAGATATTTCAATTAATTTATCTGCAAGTTCTACAGCTGGTTCAGATATTCTTCCAAAAAAAGCGTGGTAACCAGAAAATTTTTCATATTGTTTTTTTGCTGTTTCAACCATTCTAGGATGATCGAAACCAACCACAGAATTCCATAATCCTGAATTGGCATCTAAATATTTTTTTCCATCTTGATCATAAACATATATCCCTTTCGCTTGGTTTAAAACAATAGGACCAAGTACATTTAAATTTTTAAGATCGGTAAAACCATGCAAAACTTTATCTGTATTAATCATTTAATCTACAACCTCATATAAACTTTCTAAAATTGGAATATTTCTAAATGGAATATCCACTAATCCTGTATCAGCAAGAAAATATCCAATAAAAAAGAAGAGTATCATGAAAATTAACTTCAACATCTTTAAAAAAGGATAATATAGAAATCAAAAAAGGGTTAGAACAATTTGTCCTAACCCTTTAAGAAAGAAGTGGCCCACTAAGAAAAAAGCCGCTTCTATAAGGCTGTAAAAAGAGATTAATCTCTTATTTTTGATTATAATTAGGGGTAAAAATAACATCAAGAAAATTGAAATAACCACAATATATAGAATAAATTAGATCTATATGCTACTAAACTTAGTTATATCAGAAAATGAGTATCTTTAGATTCCTAGATAATATTCCGACTGTGTTTTTTTCAATTATTTGGATTGGATTACTGGGTGCAATTACATTAGGGGCACCATATATTTTTATTGAGGACATAAAGCTATTAACCACAATTAAAGATAATGAACTTGTTTCAAATTTTTCAGATTTTGTAAATCCACATTTGATATTTCTAAAAATTGCCTCAAAGCTTACAAATTTTTTTGATTTTAATAATTACTTTCTATTTAGACTACCAAATTTTATATACTTAGGATTACTAATTTTGGTTACATATAAAATTATTAAATTAAAATTTTATGACCTGAACTATTTAATGCCTCTTACAGCAGTGATGTTAAGTGGCGCAATTTTATTTTCAATGATAACCATTGATGGTTCACTTATTTCAGGCTTGGTGACTTTATTCATATTCTATTATTTATTAAAAATTTTCGATGACGAAAATTTTTATAATGTATTTTTTTTTATCTTATTTAGTCTAATTGCATTAATTCTTAAAAATTTCTATTTTGTTGTAATAATAACATTTTTGATATTTTTCAAATTATTTAATTTAAAACTAGAGAAAAAAAAACGTCTTAACTTAATTTCTTATCTTAGTTTTATTTATATATCTCTTTTAGTTTTTCTTATTATTCAGGGAATTAATAAAACGAATTACTATTCTATATTTAATTTCGATCCAAATATTTTACTAAAGAAATTTTCAAATAGTATTATTTTTTTATTACCTTTATTAAGTTTGCTAATTATTTCTATTTTTTATAATGGTATAAAAAGAATTAATTGGAATAAGGAATTAACGACATTCCTATTGTTAATAATTCTTTGCTGTTTTGTATTTATTTTCTCGAATAAGTTAAATATATCAATTTTAATCTTCCTATTGCCAATAATGTCTATTTATATTTTTAGAACACTAGAATTTGTAAAATTAAAATGGTCTAAATTATTTTTGGTTACTCTTTTTTCTATTCCAGCAGGCATCATTTATTTTGATACATCTCTTTATCAAAATATTTCAGAGATACCTTATATGAATTATTTTTTCTATTTATTGATAACTTTAGTATCACTAATAAACCCAGTTTTTTCTGTGCAAGAAAGATCCTTAACTGAAGTATATAAAACTATCTCATTTTCTTTGATTTTAGTTGTATTTTTTACTTCAGTCTTTTTCTATTCTCAATATAAGAATAAAACTTTGAGTCCTGTTATTTATGATACTTTAAAAAATGATTTAAATTGTGATATAAAAAAATCCGAATTTATATTGAATGATAATTATCCACTAGATTTAATGTTATTTTTTAGTGACA
The DNA here is from genome assembly GCA_902619375.1 of uncultured Alphaproteobacteria bacterium. Classification (GTDB taxonomy): domain Bacteria; phylum Pseudomonadota; class Alphaproteobacteria; order HIMB59; family HIMB59; genus HIMB59. The sequence goes on along the minus strand of CACNEB010000004.1, from coordinate 18,012 downwards.
AAGTGAAACCAGACTATTTTTCAGATTGCCAAATAGAATTAAGATTTAGTTCTTTTAATAAAATGCCAATAGAAGATAGTAACTCAATAAATAAAACCATACTCGATATGACAACGAAATCATTCATTAATATCAACTTTAATAAATTATGACTTTCTTCAATCATTTAAGCTCGCAAGAAAAAAAAATAAGTATTTATTTGTTAATTGGAGCTTTTTTTTTCTTGTTATTTGATTACTCAGTAGCTTCATTTTTTGACAGTATTAATCATCAAACAAAGTCTCTTTTTGGAACACTTACTCACTTTGGCGACTCTTTATATTTTTTTGTACCTACTATTTTAATCTGGGGGTTAATAAAAATTATTAAAAGTAAAAATCAGATTATGGAAACTTTAAGTGACGTTAGTCTATTTATTTTTTTAAATATCTTATTAAGTGGCATTGTTACACAAATATTAAAACATATCTTTGGAAGACCAAGACCGGTTTTATATAATGACTTTGAATTAAAATCTTTAGACATAATACAATTTGACTCCAAATGGCATTCATTCCCATCGGGTCATACTGCAACTATTTTTGCTTTTATTTTTTGTATGATATTTCTCTTTCCGAAAATTAAAAATGCATTGATAACCATTGCAATAATTATTGCATCCACGAGAGTAATTGTTGGTGCTCATTTTATTAGTGATATCTTTGGTGGCGCACTTGTTGCATATCTTTCAACAATATTTATTTCAAAAAAACTAGCAGATAAAAACAAGCTATTTACATCAGAAAATGACGAATTAATCCCAAACAATAATGTTGAAATAATTTCAAGTAATATTGCTAATTTTTACCAAGATATTTTCTCTCTTTACTTGAATTTTAATTTTTATTTTAAAACCCTCACCATAACACTCCTACTTTCTATTGTATTCTTTATATTTCCCACTTTAGATATAACTGTTAGTGGCCTATTTTTTGGACAGGACGGTAAATTTATTGCTTCAGAGTCTGACTGGTTTATCTATTTTGTTCGTAAGATGTTGCTACCACTTATGGCTTTATTGGTATTTTTTGTACCTATAGCTGCTATTTTAAAACAAATTTATTATAAAGAAAAAATTTTAAACATTGCAGTCAGAGAGTGGGTTTACTTGTTTTCTTGTCTTATAATTGGAACAGGTATTGTTGTAAACTCTATTTTCAAAAATTTGTGGGGTCGTGCAAGGCCCAATGACACCATTCAATTTGGGGGAGAAGAGCCATTTACTATTCCATGGTTAAATGTAGATTATTGTAGCACCAATTGTAGTTTCGTTTCAGGTGATGTGTCTTTTTTTACGTTATCTTTGGCTTTACTAATTATATTCAATAAAACATCTTGGAACACATTTGCATATGCCACTATTCTTTTAATTTCATTATTAAGAATTATGGAAGGTGATCATTTTTTAAGTGATACGATTATGAGCTTTTTAATCACATATGTAATAATTAAGGGGCTCAATGATATTTTTAAGAATTTTCCAGAGGATCTGAATTTAAACCAATTAAAAAAACCCTCTTGGCTATCTCGAAAAAATTCTAATTAAAATTCATAATAATTTTATACCCATAGATTTATATGTTATTTTATATTGTGAAATATTTCTTTAATCTATTTGTAGTTATTTTATTTTACCCATTTTTATTATTTGCAGAGGATTTTATTCCCAAAAAATTCCATGGTACATGGAGCAATGATTGTTCAAAAGAACAAGATGTTTTTATTATCACTGAAAGTAGCTACTTCAATCTTTATGAAAGTCAGGATGAAATAGACGAGTATGCATATTTCTATCTTCAGTTTTCTGACTCAAAGACATATAAAGATTGGATTTATTTGGATGGAGAAATCTTTGAATTTAAAAATGTTTTTATGAAGCTGAATGACGATATTTTAGAGGTTGTATTCGAAGAGCAAGATAATCTCGATGGATCCTATGATTTTTTAAATAATACTAACAACACTTTTACATATGCTAAATGTGATAACACGCCTGCTAGTTTAACTCTATTATTTGGAGAGGTATTATCATATATGAATTCAAAGGCATCTTTATCCTGTTCAAATTTCTCCAAGAATAAGGGAGAGTGCTTTGAAGATATTTTTAGTTTTTTAGATGTCTCTGGTAATAAAGCACTTTCAAATGCTGAGATTAATAGAGCTTCTAAACTTTTAGTTTTTTTTAGCACAATAAATGGGCAAGAATTTGATGAGGCAGGTCTGTTTGGAATAATTTCTAGTTATGCTATCACCCCTTTGCTTACTAAAGTTATTTTAAATAATTTTGATTTTGACAATAGCGCAGATCTCACACTAGAAGAAATACTTCAAGATAGAGAGAGTTTGTTTGATTTAGATTTCAGTGAAAATGATCAAATAGATATTGATAATCAAAAAATTAATGAACAGATTAGAGACTTCATAAATAAACTCCAAAGTTTAGGGAGTATTTTATAAATTAAACTGGCGGTTCCGCAAGGATTCGAACCCTGACTAAATGATCCGAAGTCATTTGTGCTATCCGTTACACCACGGAACCCTGTCCTGATTTAATCTAATTTTAGATTAACACATTTTATTTTTTAGTTTAAAATTTTTTATATTATAAATTTAAATAAGTTTTCTAAATAAATTATGGATAAAATTTACGTAGCAGCATTAAATGAAGAGGTAGTTGGTTTAGATTATTTTCACGTTTTAGGAGTTGGAAAAATAAATGCAACTCTAAAAACTATTGAATTGATTAATAAATTCAACCCTAACGAAGTTATTAACTTTGGTACTGCTGGAACATTAAATAAAAATTTGAATGGAATAATAGAATGTACCAAGTTTTACCAGAGAGATATGGATTGTAGAGGTTTACTAGATTTTAAACTTGGGGAAACACCATTTGATAGAGTTAATGAAATAGTTATATCAGAAAATGGATATTCATGTGGGACAGGTGATAATTTTGTTACAAAAAAGATTGAAATGGATTTAGATGTAGTTGACATGGAGGCATATGCTATTGCGAAAGTATGTTTTATAAAGAAAGTAAATTTTAGATGCTTTAAATTTATTTCTGATAATGCTGATAATAGCGCAGACAATGACTGGAATACAAATTTAAAAATTGCTTCAACTAAATTTGAAGAATTTAGGTTAGCTAACTTAGTTTGATTAATGATTTAATTAATGTTTATTTTCTTTAAATTAAACTTATGACTTCTTTATCAACTTCTATTTTCTATATACTCACAGGATGGACCTGTGCAATAAATATATACAAATTTTTTTACCAAAAAAAATTGAAAGACTTCTCTCAAAGCTCTGATCAGCAAAATGAGGGCCAACTAATTGAAATGAAATCACATTTTAAAAAGGCAGATAAACTAGGGAAGATCTTTTTAACACTTTGGTGTTTATCAGCAGCTTGGTTTTTCTATAATTTAAATGTTTAAGTTTAAAAGAAATGATTAATCCAACTTTCGATAAAAAAGAAAATTCAAAGTGGGAGTATCGAATTTACACTCAATATTTGGATGATGAAGAATTAAAATCCGAAAATGACTGGCTTAATAAGGGGGGCAAAGAAGGTTGGGAGCTGGTCAATGTAATTAAGGATAAATCTGATATCCCTTCAAAACACAAAATGATTTATTATTTTAAGAGAGAAAAAATATCTTAAGTATTTCTATAATAGGTATTTAATTTAATGAATGAATATAGATATTTAATATTTGGAATAGTTATAATTATTATAACTTATATATTGTATTTAGGTCTGACTACTTAATGTTCCAATACAACTTCAAAATATATTATGAAGACACAGACTCTGGTGGAGTTGTATATTACGCAAATTATTTAAAATTTATTGAAAGAGCCCGTACTGAAATCATCAATGAATTGGGATTTACACTTAATTCTCTATTTAAAGATCATGATCGACTTTTTTTAGTAAAAAAGATTGAATGTGATTATATTGAATCATGCAAACTAGAGGATCAATTAACTGTTAAAAGCAATATTTTGTCTCTTAAAAATGCATCATTTGAGCTCGAACAAAATATTTACAAACAAAATAATATTATTTTTAAATCAAAGATTTTGATGGTTTGCGTCAATTCTCAAGGCGCTCCAAGTAAAATACCAGATGATCTTCAACAATTAATGAAAAATAAAGATGGATAAGTTATTTGAGCCAAGTAGAAAATTTATTAAAACTACAAATCTTTATAAATTTCAGTCATATTTAGAACAAAAACTTTCTAAGAAATTTTTAAATTATAACAAGCTTTGGTTATGGACTAATAAGAACCCTGGTGAGTTTTGGGAGTCTATAGTTGAGTATTTTAACATTGATCTTGAGAGGAAAAGATTTTTTAAAGCTTACAAAAAAAAATCTTTTTGGAATTCAATTTTTTTTTACAACAGTAATCTCAATTATTACAATTTAATTTCTAAAAATAATTCATCAGATTTGGCCATTGAATTTATTGGAGAAAACAAATTCAGCGAAAAAATTATTTATAGTGATTTAAATAAAAGAATTAATGCATTAAGCAATTTCTTTAGAGATAAAGGCATTAAAAAAGGTGATGTAATTGTTGGATATCTGCCAAATATACCTGATACAGTAATAAGCTTCCTTTCTGCGGCAAAAATTGGTGCAGTTTGGTCTTCTTGCTCTGCTGACTTTGGAACACAAGCAGTGATTGACAGATTTTCCCAGCTTAAGCCTAAGCTTTTAATTGTTGCTGACTATTATTTTTATAACGGTAAGAAATTTCAATATTCAAAAAACATAAGAACATTAAAAGCAAATTTAAATAATCCACTAATTTTAAAAACTAGCTATCCTTCAAAAAATAACACATCTGAATTAAAAAAAATTTACAATCAAAAAAAATATTCAAAACTAAATAAGAATATATCATTGAGCTTTAATCATCCGCTATATGTTTTATTTTCTAGTGGAACTACAGGGCTCCCCAAGTGTATCACGCACGGCCACGGTGGCTCACTCCTGCAACATTTAAAAGAATTAGCATTACACACAAATGTCAAATCTAAAGATAAAATGCTTTTCTTAACTACTTGCGGGTGGATGATGTGGAACTGGACAGTTTCAAATTTACTTTTAGGTTCCTCAATCGTTCTTTATGATGGCTCCCCATTTTATCCAAATATAAATCGAGTTATCAATATTACAAAAAATACTAATTCAACAATGCTAGGTGCGGGAGCAAAAGTTTATGAAACTATCCAAAATAATTATAAATCTAATAAAAAAGATATTTTAAAAAAAATTAATTGTTTTATATCAACTGGCTCTCCTTTAAGCCCAGACACTTTTAAGTTTATTAATAAAAGTTTAAATTCAAAATCTTTTATACATTCAGTTAGCGGTGGAACAGATATAGTCTCGTGTTTTATGTTAGGAATACCAACTTTACCTGTCTATTCAGGTGAAATTCAAGGACCGGGCTTGGGCATGGATATTGATGTTTTCAATGATAATGGCAAGCCAACCAAAAAGACAGGAGAGCTAGTTTGTAAGACCCCTTTTCCCTCAAAGCCAATTTATTTTTGGAATGACAGAATGAATAATAAATATAAATCCGCATACTTTAAAAAATTTCCAAACATATGGTCTCATGGAGATTATGTGAAAAAAACCAAAAATGGAGGTTATGTAATCTTTGGAAGATCAGATGCTACTTTAAATCCAGGTGGTGTCAGAATAGGAACAGGTGAAATATACAGTTGCTTACAAAAATTTCATTGGATCGAGGACTGTTTGGCAACAGGTTATTTGACTAAAAATGATGAAAAAATTGTCCTTTTTTTGAAATTGTTAAACACAAAAATTAATGTTGATTTTAATACAATATTGAAAAAACACCTCAAGACATCGCTTAGTCCAAGGCATGTTCCGTGGAAAATATTTATAGTTAAAGACATTCCAAGAACAAAAAGTGGTAAAAACTCTGAAATACTTGTCAAAAAAATTATCAATAATGATAAAGTGCAGAACTTGGGATCGTTGGCAAATCCTGAGTCAGTAATTGAATACAGAAAGATAAATATTAATGAGTGATGTTTTTATAATCGATGCAGTTAGAACACCAATAGGAGCTTATTTAGGTAATTACAAAAAAACTGAATCAGTAGAATTAGGAACCTCTTGTCTCAAAGAATTATTTGATAGAAACAAAACAATTAATACTAAAGAAGTTGAAGGATTAATTTTAGGTCAAGTATTAACTAGTGGTCTAGGAATGAATACAGCAAGGCAAGTTGCACTAGGTTCCGGAATGCAACAGACATCCTTTGCTTATGTAGTAAATCAAGTTTGTGGAAGTGGTATGAGAGCTACAATAGATGGTTCATCTAAAATTTATTCTGGCGAGTTAAATTTATTAATTGTTGGTGGTCAAGAAAGTATGTCAAGGGCACGCCATGCGTATCTGAGTAGAACTGGAGAAAAAAAATTAGGAAACAATATCTTTATAGACACTTTAGTTAACGATGGCCTAACAGATGCTTTTTCAAAAGAACATATGGGCATAACAGCTGAAAATGTTGCAAGAAAATATAATGTTACAAGACAAGACCAAGATCAATTTGCTTATCAGTCTTATCTAAAAACTTATAAGGCAATTAAAAATAATTACTTCAAAAACGAATTGACAAAAACACCTTTTAAAGATGAAGTTCGAAAAGATACGACTTTGCCAAAATTAAGCCAATTAAAAGCTGTTTTTAAAAAATCTGGAACAGTTACTGCTGGAAATGCTTCTTCATTAAATGATGGTGCTAGTTTTTTGGCTTTAGCTTCTGAAAAATATGTAACTTCTAACAAAATTAAACCAATAGCAAAAGTACTATCTTGGGCTTCTTCAGCTGGTAATCCCGATTATATGGGCGTTACTCCAATTACAGCTATACAGAAATTAATGAAGAAAATGAGTGTAAATATTAACTATTTTAATTTGGTTGAGGTCAATGAGGCGTTTGCTGCAACTTCAGTTGCTGTCCAAAGATCTTTAAAGATTGATCCAAGTAAATTAAATATTGCAGGGGGCGCTATTGCATTAGGACACCCCATTGGCTGTTCAGGTGCAAGAATTATTACAACTTTGTCTCATCAACTTAGAAGAACAAAACAAAAGTTTGGTGTTGCAAGTATGTGTATTGGCGGTGGTCAAGGTCTAGCAATTGCTATTGAAAATTTAAAATAAAAAATCTAAGTGAGTATTTCTCTTAAAGCAGCAATATTTTTATGTTTTGCCTCCTTATTTTGGTCAGGCAATTTTATAGTAGGAAGATTATCTTCAGTCGAGGATTTAGTATCACCCTTATCGTTATCTTTTTATAGGTGGGTAATAGCTTTAATTATTTTAACTCCCTTTTGTTTAAAAAATGCTTTAGTTGACTTACCCCTTTTAAAAAAACAACCAGGGATGGTTTTTTTGATAATTCTAACTGGTCCAACGCTTTTTAATACTTTAACTTATATTGGTTTAACAGCGACAACTGTTATTAATTCTTTATTAGTTATTTCGACAACCCCCATGTTGATAATCCTTTTAAACAAATTGATTTATAAAAATCAAACAAACTTGTTTCAAATGTTAGGCGTCATTTTATCTCTTATCGGTGTTAGTTATGTCATAACAAAAGGTAACTATCAAAATATTTTTGACTCGAAATTTTACACTGGAGATTTATTCATTTTACTTGCTGTTATATCTTGGGCATTGTATTCAATATTTCTAAAAAAAAATGAAACAGGTGTTTCAGGATTTAGTTTTTTATACTTATCATTCGTATTTACAGTAATCTTACTCTTACCTGTCTATTTATATGACATTATAATTCAAAATAATTTCATAGCATTTGACCACAAAACCTTATTAGTAATTGGCTATACTGGAACCTTTCCTAGCATCTTGTCATATATCTGTTGGAATACTGGGGTGGCTTTAATTGGCCCAAATAAATCAGGTCCTTTTTTACACTTAATGCCTATTTTTGGTGGAATTCTTGCATATTTAGTCTTTCAAGAAACATTACAGAGTTATCATTACGCTGGAATTTTATCTGTGATTGTTGGTATAATGATAGCTAATAAAAAATAATTAATTATTTCTAATATTAGGAGGGGAATATTTATGGCAAAAAAGAAGACTAACAATAAGACCATGAAAAGAAGAAATTTCCTTAAAGGCGCAGGTGCTGCAGCACTGGGTGCCGCAGCGGTTTCTTCATTTCCAGCACCAGCAATATCAGGTGGGCACATGGAATGGATTGCATGTTCTGCTTTTGGCAAAGCAAGTGGTCTTGGCAAAGCAATAGATAGATTTGCTAGTTATATTAATAATGCATCTGATAAGTTAAAAGTCACTGTATATCATGGTGGGGAATTAGTGCCACCTCTTGAGTCACTAGATGCGGTTAGATCTGGTGCGGCTCAAATGGCTTATGGCGCTGGTTACTATTGGACTAACATCAGTATGGCACCTTCATTTTCTGCGGCTTTACCTTTTGGTCTTACAGCTCAAGAACAAAATGCATGGTGTTATTATGGCGGAGGAATTGAAGCAGCAGACAAAGCATACAATGCTATTGGTGTAAAATTTCTTCCAATGGGAAATACTGGTAACCAGATGGGTGGTTGGTTTAATAAAGAAATTAACTCACTCGCAGATTTTGAAGGTTTAAAAATAAGAATGCCTGGTCTTGGCGGTGAAGTATTAAAATCATTTGGTGCTAACACTGTTCTTTTAGCAGGTGCGGATGTGCTTCCTTCACTTGCTTCTGGTGCTATTGATGCTACAGAATGGATTGGTCCAGCAGCTGACTTAGGTAAAGGTTTACATCAAGCAGCTAAATATTACTACAATCCTGGATGGCATGAGCCAGCAACAATCTTAGACTGTTCAATAGATATGTTTGAGTGGGAGAAGCTAGATGATGCAACAAGAGAACTAATTACTGTTGCTTCAAAAGCTGTCAATATGGAAGTGCTATCTTTTTTCCAAGCTGTTAATGATAGTTCATACCAGAAACTCATTAACGAACATGGTGTTCAAATGAGACAACTTCCAGATCCTGTTATGAATGCTCTAGGTCAAAGAGCAGGTGAGGTTTGTAGCGCTATTGCTGCTGAAGACCCAGTTTCACAGGCTCTTTTTTCACATATTGTTGAATTTAGATCCTCAATTCTAAGGTGGACAAATACGTCTGAGAAAGAGTACATGAGAGTTAGAAGTCTCCCATTTACTTATCCATCAGCATAAATTCATGATATTTATATCATCCCCGAAATGTTCGGGGGTGATTATTTTATTAAAACATTTTATCAGGCAACCAAGTTGCAATCTCTGGATAAAAACCAACAATTAATATTGCTAATATTTGAATTCCAATAAATGGAATTACACCTTTATACATATTTCTGGTTTGAATATTGTCTGGAGCTACTCCTCTTAAAAAAAATAAGGAAAAACCAAATGGTGGAGTTAGGAAACTTGTTTGTAGATTCAACGATATGAGAATACCAAGCCACAATGGATCAGCTCCATTTGCAATTAATATTGGCCCCACTAATGGTACAATGACAAAAATTATCTCTATATAATCTAGAAAGAAACCCAAAAGAAATATAACTACCATAACTAAAATTAGAGCTGCGTAAAGTCCACCTGGCAAATTACCGAGAAAATGTTCAATCATTTCATCACCACCAAAAGCACGAAAAACTAATGAAAACATTGACGCTCCAATTAATATTACAAAAACAAATGAACTAAGCTTTACTGTTCCTATTGCTGTTTCCTTGAGGTTCTTAAAATTCAACTCACCTTTTAAAAGTGCTATCATTGCTGCACCTACTGCACCAACTGAAGCAGACTCTGTAGGTGTTGCAATGCCAAAAAGTATGGACCCTAAAACTAATACAATTAGAGTTATTGGAGGAATCACAGATTTAGCTGCTTCAATATAAATCTCCCCTCTTGACCTTGTCGTTTCCACTGGAGGACAGGATAGTGGATTTATTCTTGCGTAAAAAAAAATGAATATAATGAATAATACTACCAACATTAGTCCAGGTAATATTGCGCCCGCAAACAAATCAATTGCAGTTACTGGGTCAGGAGCTAAATTACCAACTAACATTGCCGCTTCTTCATTTGCTCCTTGTAAAATTGTTGCTAATAAAACTAAAACAATTGAAGGTGGAATTATTTGTCCCAATGTTCCAGCTGCACAAATAGTGCCTGTAGCTATTTTTTGATCATATCCAGCTTTCATCATAGATGGCAAAGAGAGCATTCCCATTGTAACAACTGTTGCCCCAACAATTCCTGTTGATGCTGCAAGCAGCATACCTACTATCACAACACCAATACCTAGACCTCCTTTTGTAGCCCCAAAAAGCTCACCAATAGATTGTAAAAGACCAGCTGCAATTTTTGTTTTTTCCAGCATAATTCCCATAAAAATAAAAAGAGGCACCGCTACGAGGGGCTCATTGATCATTGTTCCAAATATGCGCTGAGGAAAAAATCCTAGCATTCTAAAATTAAAAATTTCTAAAAAATCACCTATAAATCCAAATAAAAGAGCTGTTCCTGCAAGTGTGAAGGCTACAGGAAAACCAAAAAGTAATAACCCCAATGTTGTTAAGAACATTACGATCGCTAAAATTTCAGGGCTTATCATTATTTGTCACTAGACCCTTGATGATTTGTAAGTGTTAGTATTGATTTAATTACATTTGAAATTAACTGAAGAAATAAAACTATACAAAACCATAAAATTGCACTTTTTAAAATATATAAAGCTGGCATACCCCCAGCTTCTCTGGATACTTCATTCATTAAAAAAGATCTATAGACAAAAGGATAGCTGTATTTCCAAATAATATACAAAAATGGTAGAAGCAAAAAAATATTTCCTAACAAGTCAACTGCAGCTTTATATTTTTTTGATGCCTCTCGGTAAAAGACGTCTATTCTAACATGTTCATTTGCTAAATAAGTGAAACCAGCACCCAACATGAAAACAAAACTATGAAGCCAAACATAAACTTCTTGCATCCATATAAATCCAATATTGAACCCATATCTTAAGACGACAACAGTGAATACAACTATAACCATAGAAAAAACAAAAAAAGCACACAGATATCCTATGAATGTATTAAATCGATCAATAAATTTGGATAATTGTGCCAAAGCAGACATAGCAGCAGATTATATATAGACAATAAACATATTAAAGAGAGTATATTGATAGGTCGTGGTGCCAACTTTATATGAATAAAGCTTTCTCATGCGGGGTGAGATTCGGCACATTTAAACAAAAATGTTCACGACCTGATTGAATTTTAATTGAATATAGGGCATTTTCAGAACCTTAATTTTAATGAATGGGCAATTTGATTAACATTTTTTCCACAGCCTTATTTATTCATGTTACGCATGAATTAATAAAATAATAGTTTTTTACTATAAGACATTTTTAAATATATTGCCTTTCTATGGCTCCAATATCACCCCATTTGCAAATATATAGGCCTTTTTTGACAATGGTATTTTCTATCTCCAGCAGGATAGGAGCAATTGCATTTGCATTTTCTTTACCTTTTTTTGCAATTTGGTTAGGAAGCTTAAATTTTTTCCCTCAACTTAATCAAGTATTAACATTGTTGATAAACTTGCTACCTATAAAGCTAATATTTGTCTTTTGGTTTTTTATTTTTAATCATCATTTGTTAAACGGTTTTAAATATTTCTTATGGTCATTTTCAATTGGAATGGATCTTAAAAATGTCTACTTAGTGACATATCTTATTCTAGTAGCAAATATTATTATGACTTTGATTTTTACTTGGATGATATTTTAATGAAAGCATCTCAAAAGTGGAAAATAGAAAGAATTTTATATCTAGCGTTAATTCCTATTAGTTATTGGTTTATTTTATTTTTTTTAAGTTCTTACTCCGATGTAAATTCTCTTAATATCTCATTATCATCTTACACTAATAAGATTTTATTATTAATTTTTTTTATCATATCAATGCTTCATATTAGAATTCAACTGGGCAAAGTTTATGAAGATTATTTTCAATTAAATAAAATGAAACTTTATTCTTTAATAACAGACGTCATTATTGGTATTTCCTTTCTCTTCTTTTTACCGGTGTTATTTATTTAATATGAATTATACAGATCATAAATTAGATGTAGTTGTATTAGGTGCTGGTGGAGCGGGCTTGAGAGCAGCTTTAGGTTGCTCTGAACAAGGCCTTAAAACTGCATGTGTCTCAAAAGTTTACCCTACAAGAAGTCATACTGTTGCGGCTCAAGGTGGAATTGGAGCTGCCTTAGCTAATATGGGCGAGGACAGCTGGCAGTGGCATATGTTTGACACTGTAAAAGGCTCAGACTGGCTGGGTGATCAAGACAGTATTGAATATTTATGCTCAAATGCAGTCGACTCAATTGTTGAGCTTGAACATTATGGTATGCCATTTTCAAGAACAGATGATGGTAAGATTTATCAAAGACCTTTTGGTGGCCATATGACAAAAAATGGTAAAGGCGAGCCAGCAAGCCGTGCTTGCGCTGCAGCTGACAGGACCGGCCATGCATTACTCCATACTCTGTATCAACAAAGCCTCAAAAATGACGTTGATTTTTATAACGAATATTTCGCTATAGACTTACTGAAAGATGATAATGATACAATTTGTGGTCTTTTAGCAATAAGTATAGAGGACGGATCATTGCATCGTTTTATTGCAAAAATGACTATTCTCGCAACTGGGGGCTATGGAAGAATTTTTCAATCCTCAACAAGTGCCCATATTTGCACTGGTGATGGAGCAGGCATAGCGTTAAGAGCCGGTCTTCCTCTATCTGATATGGAGTTTATTCAATTCCATCCAACAGGAATATATGGTGTGGGTGTTTTAATTTCAGAAGCAGCTAGAGGTGAAGGAGGTATTCTTAAGAACAACGAAGGCACAAGGTTTATGTTAGAATATGCCCCGAATGCAAAAGACCTGGCTGCAAGAGATGTTATATCAAGATTCATAAGTAAAGAGATTAGCGCAGGTAGAGGATGCGGACCTAACAAAGATTATATAAATCTCCATTTGGAACATCTTGATGCTGATATGCTTGCAAAAAGATTACCTGGTATTTCTGAGTCAGTTAAAGCCTTTTGTGGAAGAGATATTTCAAAAGAGCCAATCCCAGTAATTCCAACTGTTCATTATTGTATGGGCGGAATTCCTACAAACTTTAAAGCAGAGGTTTTGAAACCAAATGACTCCAATTCAGAAGAAGTCTGTGAGGGACTAATGGCTATCGGAGAAGCTGCATGCGCTTCAGTTCATGGAGCTAATCGACTTGGAACAAATGCTTTAGCTGAGCTCGTAGTTTTTGGAAGGGGTGCAGCAATTCAGGCTGGCCAAGTTATTGATACCAAAGAGTCATTGAGAACACCATCTCTGTCGCAAACAAATTCTATCATAGAGAGATTAGAGTCCATTAAAAGTAACAAAGGAGATGTTTCAGTCGGCGAGCTAAGAGAGAGGATGCAAAAGACTGTTCAAAAAAGATTTGGTGTTTACAGAGAAAGTGAAACTTTGAAATTAGGCAATGATGAATTAGCCTCGATGTCACAAGATTTAAAACATATAAAAGTTAAAGATCAGTCTGATGTTTTTAATACAGATTTAGTTGAAGCTTTAGAACTACATAATTTAATGCAGGTTGCTGGAAGTGTTGGTGTTTCTGCTGAGCAAAGAACTGAAAGTAGAGGTGCTCACGCTAGAGAGGACTTTCCAGATAGAGATGATGAAAATTGGTTAAAACACACTCTTTTTTGGGGTGATGTCACTGATCATAAAGTCACCCATAGACCAGTGAGAATGACTACACTGAGTAATCAAATCTCTGTCATCCAACCACAAGTAAGGGTATATTAATTGGTACAACTTACTCTTCCAAAAAACTCAGTTCCAGTTAAAGGAAAATCTTATTCCAATGTCGATCTCATTGACGAGCAATCTCAACAAAATCATGATATCCGAATTATAAATGTTTATAGGTGGTCTGGTGATGAAAATACCCCTCCTCAAATCGATCGATTTGAAATTGATGTAGCTAAAGCAGGAACAATGGTTCTAGATATATTAAATAAAATTAAAGCTGAAGTTGATCCAAGTTTAACTTTTAGAAAATCTTGTAGAGAGGGTGTTTGTGGATCATGTGCAATGAACATAGATGGAGTAAATACACTTGCATGTCAAAAACATATAGAAGAGTGTTCTGATGAAATAAATATTTATCCTCTTCCTCATATGAAGGTTTTAAAAGATCTAGTGGTTGATTTAAAAAAAGCATTTGAACAATTTAAATCTATAAAACCATGGTTAAATAAAAAGTCCCCAAATAATAAACGTGAAAACTTACAGTCAGTCGAAGACAGAGATATGTTAGATGGTAAATGGGAATGTGTTATGTGTTTCTCATGTAGCACTTCTTGTCCTAGTTATTGGTGGAACGAGGATAAATATTTAGGACCAGCTGTATTGCTTCAAGCAAATCGCTGGATACAAGATAGTAGAGATGAAGAAAAAAAAGAAAGGTTGAATGAATTAGATGATAGTTTTAAACTATATAGATGTCATTCGATTATGAATTGTACGAACTCTTGTCCGAAAGGATTAAATCCAGCTAAAGCGATAGCTGAAATAAAACATGAAATATCCAAAATGGATAATAAGTGAATAAAATCTCATTAATTGGTGCTGGAAATATTGGAGGCACACTCGCACATTTATTAGCTTTAAAAAAACTCGGTAATATAACACTTATTGATGTTGTTACCGGGATGCCTCAAGGAAAAGCTTTAGACCTTAGTCAATCATCAGCAGTCGAAGGTTTCACAGGTTCAATAGAGGGTACCAATGATTTTTCAAAAATGAAGGGATCTGACGTTATAATCATAACTGCTGGCTTACCCCGTAAACCTGGAATGAGTAGAGATGATTTACTCGAGATCAATGGAAAAATAATAAAAAAAATTGGTCTAGATATAAAAAAATATGCTCCTAAGGCATTTGTTATTTGTATTACAAATCCACTAGATGCGATGGTATACGTTCTCCAGAAATATTCCAAACTACCCAAAAACATGTGTGTGGGCATGGCGGGAGTATTGGACTCCTCCCGAATGAAATACTTCTTATCAGATGCTTTGAAGGTATCAGTGAATGATGTTGAAACATTTGTATTAGGAGGCCATGGAGATGACATGGTGCCTCTAATTAATTACACAACAATAGGAGGTGTCCCTTTAATCGATTTTATAAAGCTAAAAAAATTCCCTTATTCAAAAATTGAAAAAATAGTCGATCGAACAAGAATGGGCGGTGGTGAAATCGTGAAGTTATTAAAAAATGGATCAGCTTTCTACGCACCTGCTAGTTCGGCAATTCAGATGGCAGAGGCTTTTTTATTAAATCAAAAAAAACTTTTACCTTGTGCTGCTTATATCAATGGCCAATATGGCCTTAAAAATATGTATATGGGAGTACCTACAATTATTGGAAATAAAGGAATTGAAAAAATTATTGAGGTAAAACTTACAGCCAAAGAGAAATTAATGTTAAAAAAATCTGTCAAATCTGTGCAGGGTTTAGTATCAGCTGTTGACAAGCTTTTATGATCAAAAATCAAATGACATCTTTATTAGATAGGCGTATACATAAACCTATTAATGAGATCTTATAATTCATTTCTCACAACTAATAATGCCTCTCAAGTAATAGCGATATATAGAGATTATATAAAAGACCCAAGTCTTGTTGATAAGAGCTGGCATGAATTCTTTAAAGCTCTCGCACCTGAGGAAATCTCTATTCTAGCTGACTATCAAAAAATAAATTGGTCAGAGACCTCAAGAGACATTGATTTTAATCAAATTTCCCTTGATCAGGCAATTACTGACTCTCTTCGACTTGTTATGATGATAAGAGCTTACAGAGAGATAGGGCACCTTATAGCTGATCTTGACCCTTTAGGTTTAATGGCAAAGAACAATCCATCAGGTTTAGATCCCGAGTATTACGGTTTTCAAAAAAAAGATTATGATCGAAAAATTTTTCTATTTGGATATTTAGGATTTCAGAAAGCTACTGTACGTGAAGTTTTTGAAAAACTTCAAAGCATCTATTCTGGTACCTTGGCAATTGAATACAAACATATTCAGTCCGCTGAAGAATACAAATGGCTGAAGGATAGAATAGAAGAAAAAAAAGACATGCAATTAACCTCTAAGGGTAAAAGGACAATCTTGGAGAGATTAATTACAGCAGAATATTTTGAAAAGTTTCTAGATACAAAGTACAGAGGTACCAAAAGATTTGGACTTGAAGGAGCTGAGTCTACAATACCAGCGCTTGAACAGATTTTAAAAAGATCCTCAGAATATGGTGTAGAAGATTTTTCCTTTGCATGCGCCCACAGAGGAAGACTAAATATATTAGCTAACATAGTAAAAAAACCTCATGTTCAAATTTTTGGAGAATTTATCCATGGAGGCGAGAATGCCCTCAGTGATCAGGGCTCTGGTGATGTTAAATATCATTTAGGTGCAAGCTCTGATAGAAGTTTTGGAGGTAAGATTATTCATGTGAGTATGGCAGCTAATCCCTCTCACTTAGAAGCGGTAAATCCAGTTGTAGCTGGCAAAATAAGAGCTAAACAAACAATCATTCAAGACAAAAATAATACGAAAGTTTCAGGCCTACTAATTCATGGAGACGCAGCAATTGCTGGACAAGGTATTGTTGCTGAAACCTTTACTATGTCACAATTAAATGGCTACAGAATTGGTGGATTAATTCACTTTATTATTAATAATCAAATTGGTTTTACAACTAGTCCTCAATATAGCCGATCTGCGCCTTACTCTTCAGAGATAGGAAAAATTGTTCAATCCCCAATATTTCATGTAAATGGAGATGACCCAGAGGCTGTTGTTTTAGCCTCAAGAGCCGCAACAGAATTTAGAAACACATTCAAAAAAGATACACTTGTCGATATGTTTTGTTACAGAAAACATGGACATAACGAGGGTGATGAGCCCTCTTTCACTCAACCATTGATGTATCAAACTATAAAAAAGAAAAAAACAGTTGCTAGTATTTATGCAGATAAACTTATAAGCCAAGAAGTAGTAAATACAAAACAGGTAGACTTCATCAAAGACAGAATATGGTCTGATCTCGAGAAGAAATTTGAAAAAGCAAAAAACTATAAATTAAAAACAAAATCTTGGATGGGTGGACAATGGAGTGGATTAAGTCTTGCACCAAAAGATCCACTTAGAAGAGGTAGAACAGCTGAGTCAGAAAAATCCTTAAAGGAAATTGGCACAAAAATTTCACAAATACCTAAAGGATTTAATCTTCATCCGAAATTAGAAAAGTTTAATAAATCTAGATTAACTTCAATAAAATCAGGAAAGAATATTGACTGGTCTTTTGCTGAGGCTTTAGCATTTGGAGCATTGTTAAAGGAAGGATATAGAGTGAGGCTTGCAGGTCAAGATTCTGGAAGGGGAACTTTCAGTCAGAGACACTCAGTTTTTTATGATCAAAAATCAGAAGAGAGATATATTCCACTCAATCACATTGCTAAAAATCAAAAACAGTTTGAAGTAATTGATAGTTTTCTCTCTGAATTAGGTGTCCTAGGTTTTGAATATGGGTACTCGTTAGCAGACCCAAATACTTTGGTTTTATGGGAGGCCCAATTTGGAGATTTTGCCAACGGTGCCCAAATTATCATTGACCAGTTTATTGCTTCAAGTGAGAGAAAATGGATGCAAATGAGTGGATTAGTCATGTTATTACCTCATGGTCATGAGGGTATGGGTCCTGAACACTCCAGTGCA
>CACNEB010000003.1 GCA_902619375.1 uncultured Alphaproteobacteria bacterium | reverse complement strand
GAGGCTGAGTCAGGAGGAGGAATGGTTAAAGTTACAATGAATGGTAAACAAATTGTTCAAGCAATTGATATAGATCCATCATTATTGTCTTCTGATGAAAAAGAGGTATTGGAGGATTTAATCAAAGCAGCACTCAATCAAGCAAAAGAAAAAGTCGAGGAAATGTCAGCTGAAGAAATGAAAAAAATAACTGGTGGGTTACCATTGCCTCCAGGAATGAAGATACCTTTTTAAATTGTCACAAGACGAACTTCAAAAATTTATTAATTTAATTTCTAGGCTACCTGGAATTGGCCAACGTTCTGCACAAAGAATAGCCTTATATTTGATAAAAAATAAACAAGAATTAATGTTACCTTTAGGAGAAAGTATAAAGGAAACAGCTTCTGTGGTAAAAAAATGTACTAATTGTGGAATATTAGATGTTATTGTTCCTTGTAAAATTTGTTCTTCAGAAAATAGATCAAAAACTACAATATGCATCGTTGAAGATATGGCTGATGTATGGGCATTTGAAAGATCTGGATATCATAAAGGTCTTTATCATGTTATTGGCGGGCTTTTATCAGCATCAAAAAATTTTACAGAACAGGATTTAAATTTAAATAAACTCAAAGAAAGAATTATAAACAATCAAGTACAAGAAATTATTTTAGCATTAAGCGCAACTATTGAGGGACAAACTACAGCCTTAGTAATAAAGGATAAACTAGAAAATCAAAATATTAAAATTACACAACTCGCATACGGTGTTCCTGTAGGAAGCGAAATTCATTATCTAGACGATAATACCTTAGGGGCAGCTTTAGAGTCGCGTAAAAACTTAAGCTAATTAAATCAGAAGTAACATCTAAAAGTTTGATTTATTGTCTCTGATAACTGTATAAACTATATTAAAATCCATGTTGAAGCTTATTTATGCTCCCGATCCCATATTAAAAAAAGAGAGTGTATCTATACCTCAGGTAGACGATCATCATAGGGAACTTATAAAACAAATGTATGAGATTATGTATTCTGCGAATGGAGTTGGTTTAGCTGCTCCACAGATAGGTTTGAATATTCGTATATTTGTTCTTGATGCAGGCGCTAGAGATGAAGAAAAAAAACCTATCACAATGATAAATCCTAAAATTATATCATTACATGAAAATAAAGTTCCATATGAAGAGGGTTGTTTATCTTTCCCAGAGCATTTTGCTGAAATAGACCGTCCTGAAAAAATTAAGATAGAGTATCTTGATGAAGAAAACTCAAAAAAAATTTCAACATTTACAGGTTTTGAGTCTAGGATAATACAACATGAATTGGATCACTTAAACGGTATTTTATTCGTTGACCATTTAAGTCGTTTAAAAAGAGACGTGATTATCAGAAAGATGAGAAAGTATAAAAAAGAAAAAGAAATAATTTAAATGAAAAAAAAACGTGTAGTTTATTTTGGCTCACCAGAATTTTCTCTTCCTCCTCTTAAGACCCTCTATCTTGGAGGATATGATATAGTGGGGGTTTACACACAAGAGCCAAAAAAAAAATTTAGAGGACAAAAAAAATATAACACACCAGTTCAACAATGGGCAGAAAGTCAACTTTTACCCGTTTTTACTCCTAAAATACTTGATGATACATCTTTGAAAGAATTTCAATCATTAAAGCCTGATGTCGCAATCCTTTTTGCTTATGGGAAAATAGTTCCACTGAATTGGCTAAACACTCCTTTAAATGGTTTTATAAATATACATGCTTCGCTTCTACCAAGATGGAGAGGAGCAGCACCTGTTCAAAGAGCCATTGAAAATAATGATAAAGAGACAGGTATTACTATTATAAAAATGAACAATAAAATTGATGAAGGTCCTATTTTAGTCCAGCAGAATATAGAAATTAATGATTTAACTGATGGTAAACAATTAATTGATCAAATCAGTCATGAATCTTGCTCATTGTTATATAATACATTAAAAAAATATTTTTTAGGTCAAATCCAATTAAAAGAACAAGATCATTCACAATCTACATATGCAAAAAAAATAGACAAATTTGAAACACAAGTAGATTGGGGATTATCTGCAAGTACAATTGAAAAAAAAGTAAGAGCTTTTTACCCATCACCAGCAATGTGGTTTAAATATAAGGGTCAGAGATTTAAAATTTTGAAAGCTAAAATTTCTAATATACAAGATGATGAAGGAAAGATAATTAATTTACCTCTAACCGTTGCATGTAAAAATAACAGTCTAGATATTTTAAAAATTCAAGCTGAAGGAAAGAAACCATTAGACATTAAAGAATTTGTTTTAGGAAATAATCAATTTCAATTAAATACAACAATAGATAATGACTAATATAAAACTTACAATTGAATATCATGGTTTACCTTATAGTGGTTGGCAATATCAAAAAAATGAGAAAACTGTTCAAGGAGAAATAGAAAGAGCAATATTTAAATTCTCTGGTGAAAAAAAAACCATTCAGGGAGCAGGAAGAACTGATGCAGGTGTTCATGCCATTGGACAATGTGCCAATTTTGAGTTAGAAAAAAAATTCGATGACTATCAAATTCTAAGTGGAATTAATTTTCACCTCGGGACCGAAAAGATTAGAGTTACTAAAGTTGAAAATGTTGATGATGAATTTAATGCCCGTTTTACTGCTAAAAATAAAATTTATAATTATCAAGTTTTTAATAGTCTAGCCCCGTCAGTTATTGAGGATGATTTCAGTATTCACATTCGTCAACCTTTAGATTTAGATGCAATGCAAGAATCAATTAAGTTGTTTCTTGGTAAACATGATTTCTCTTCGTTTAGAGCAAAAGGATGTCAAGCTAATAAACCACTAAGAACTATTAATGAAGCATCAATTGATGTAAAAGGTAATAAAATTATTTTTGTATTTAAAGCACAATCTTTCCTTTATCAACAGATAAGAATAATGGTTGGATCTTTATTGGAAGTCGGTTTAAATAATAAAAATATTAATTGGATAAGGGAATTAATTGAAGCTAAAGATAGAAGGCTAGCGGGACCAACGGTCCCTTCAAAAGGATTGATTTTAAAGGAGATATCTTATTAACATTCTCATATATACACAATGTTTTGCCCCCAAAGTAGGTGGCATTGAGTCTCTTATGACAAATATAGCTCAACATGCATTTAACACACAAAATAAAGTAACAGTTCTCTCTGATGGATCTAAACTGTTTTCTTCAGATTTTGATAGTAAATGTAAGTTTGATATCCACAGATTTGATCAAATCAAGTTTCTTAGAAAAAGAATTAAATCAAGTTTTGCTCAGAATTTTTTAAACAAAAATAAAATTGACATTATTTTTTTTGATAGTTGGAAATCACTAGAGCTATTTAATAATATTATAGATATTAAAAAAATTTGTTTAGCTCATGGAAATGAAATACTAAAATTAAGTGATAAAAATAGAATTTTAAATTCTTTAAATAAAGCGGATTTAATAATCTATAATTCTCAATTTACTAAAAATAAAACATTTAAAAATTTTAAAAATTTAAAAAAATTAAATCATAAAATAATATATCCAGCTTTTATAAAGAAAATTTCAAAAAATAAAAATAATAAGAAAAAATATGATTTATGTACTGTAGCCAGGCTAGAATACAGAAAGGGGCACCATTTAGTATTTGAAGCAATGTCTATACTAAGAAATGAATATAAAATTATACTTAAATATGCCATTCTTGGAGATGGGCCAGAATTATCAAGATTAAAGGATTTAGTTTTGAAATTCTCACTACAAAAGCAGGTAGATTTCATACACCACGATGTCTCAAGTGAAAAAATTTTTAAGAACTCTTCTGTTCATATAATGCCAACTATAACCACACCCGAAAGTATTGAGGGCTTTGGTATATCCAATGTTGAAGCAGCTTCTTATGGATTACCTTGCATTGTCAGTAATAGTGGAGGAACTCCAGAGTCAATAGGTAACAATGGTATAATTGTAAAAGAAAATAACACTAAACAACTTGTCAAAGCAATTATCGATATTTTTAAAAAGTATAAAAGTTATAGTAGGAAAAGTTATTTATTTGCTAATAATTTTGAGTCAAATAAAAAAATTAAAGAGTACTTAAATGCTATCTAAAATAGCCTCATAGCTTGTATCTTTTAACTCGCCTGGATTATCACAAATTAATTTTTCAACTTTAAGATTATTTATTATGATAATTGACCGAATAAGTCTTTGACCCATAAAGCTTTTTTCATGATTTCTTATTAATTGAGAAGATAATAAAAATTCATTATTTCCATCTGATAAAAATAAAATTTCTGATTCACCTAACTCTTTTCTCCACAAATCAAGAACGTAAGGATCATTAGTGGTCATGCAACAAATTTGATCAATTTGCTTTTCAGACATCAACTTTTTTGCACCTTTAATAAATGGAGGAAGATGTTGTATGTGACATGTTGAAGTGAATGCTCCTGGGACACAAATTATCATTGCCCTTTTAAATTTGAAGTTGTCATGTAATCCAAAATTTTTTGTACCATCTGCCGAAACAGATCTTAAAGTAATATCAGGAATTAAATCTCCTTCTTTCAATTATCAAAAAAGTTTTCTAAAGTTTTATAATAAATTTGTTCAGTCGTTTTCAGATCCTCTATAGAAACACACTCATTAACTTTGTGCAGGGTTTTGTTAATCGTTCCAAATTCGAAGACAGGACAGACCTCTTGCATAAATCTAGCATCTGATGTTCCACCTCCAGTATCTTGGCTAGCTTCTAATCCCGTAACATCTTTAATTGCTTTAATACAATGTTTTGTAAATGGATTATCGAAAGATTGGAAAGGCATACCTCTAAAAGTTAATTTCAATTTATACGTACAATTATTTTCAGAGCAAATCTTAGTCAAATGTTCATCAAAAAAGTTTTGTATTTTTTCTTGATCCCAGTTGTCATTAAAGCGCATATCACCAACAGTAATCAATTTTTCAGGTATTACATTTTTTGCCTTGTTATTTAAATTGATTTGAGTGAACTGCAGAGTGGATGGTTCAAAGTATTCTGCACCATCATCAAGTTTTTGATCATCAAAAAATGAGATAACCTTAGACAAACAATGTAGAGGGTTTTGAGCTAGCTGAGGATACGCAGCATGCCCCTGCTTTCCAATAATTTCAACTTGAACATCCACAGCTCCTTTTCTTCCAACTTTGATCTGATCACCGATTATTTTCTCAGAGGATGACTCAGTGGCTATTGACCCGTCTATTCTTATATTATTTTCTTTCAACCATTTTACGACTTTCTTTACACCATTTACGGAGTCTGCTTCTTCATCCCCAGTTATGATAAAACTTATTGTGCCATTAAAATCCTTATTTTCCCTAATGAATTTAAAGACACTTACCATGCTAGCTGCCGTACACCCTTTCATATCTTCTGATCCACGACCATAAAGATATCCATCTTTGATTGTTGGTTCAAAAGGTGGAGTGTCCCAATCCTCTAAGTTACCAGGAGGCACTACATCAACATGACATAAAAAATTAAAATGTTTTCCATTTGTATTAATTGGACCATACGTAGCCATGATATTAATTACTTCGTAACTCCCATCTCCATCAAAGTTTAGTTGTTTTGTTGTAAAACCATTTTCTTCAAATACTCCCATTAAGAAATCAAAAATATCTTGTTTTGCCGGGGTAACGGAGTCGAAAGATATTAATTTTTTTGATAGCTCTATTGTGTCTAACATTTTAATCTCTTAGTAATTCATTAACGGAGGTTTTTGAACGAGTTTTTTCATCAACCGTTTTCACAATCACAATACAGTACAATGATGCATCTCCTTTAGAGCTTGGAAGACTACCCGGAACGACTACAGAATATGGAGGAACTTTCCCCATATAAATTTCTTTAGTCTCACGATTATAAATTTTTGTTGAAGCACCAATAAATACCCCCATGGATAATACTGATCCCTCTCCAACAATTACACCCTCGGCGACTTCTGACCTCGCACCAATAAAACAATTATCCTCTATTATAACTGGATTTGCCTGCAAAGGTTCTAAGACTCCTCCTATACCTGCACCTCCTGAGATATGACAGTTTTTTCCTACTTGAGCACAAGATCCTACAGTAGCCCAAGTATCAACCATGGTTCCCTCATCTACATATGCACCCAAGTTAACAAAGCAAGGCATAAGCACTGCACTTTTTGCAATAAATGCTGATCTCCTTACAACACAGTTAGGAACAGCTCTAAAACCAGCTGATTGAAAATTTTCTGATTTCCAATCTTGGAATTTTGAGGGCACTTTATCCCACCATGCAGTAGATCCATCTTTAAAGCTTGGACCGCCAGTTATTATTTCCATATCTTGAATTCTAAAACTTAAAAGGATTGCTTTTTTAAGCCATTGATGCACATGCCAATCATTTTCTATTTTTTCACATACTCGAAGCTTTCCCTCATCCAATAAGTTAAGAACACTCTCTACATTTTTTTTTGCTTCATTATCCTCAATAAAATTAATCTGATCTCTTTGATCCCATAATTTTTCAATTATATCTTGATGGCTCATAATACTTTTATATCACGTTTTTTAAGAAATTTTCCAAATCATCAGTAACGTGTGATATGTAGCCTTTTTCATCAATAATTTTTTGAATATCTTCTTGTTGATTGACATCTTTATTTAGGTTGTATTCAAGGTTATTCGTTACCCAAACTGTTTGCCAACCCATTTTATGTGGCTCTCTCAAATTAATATGAAGATCTTCAAACATAGCTGTTGAACTATTGTCTAAATTGAATTTATTTTGGAATGAGTCATAAACTTCTTTGTGAGGTTTTGGCATGTAATCACTCTCAGAAATGTCAAAACATCCATCAAAAATATTAGTCATATGAAGTTTTTCTAAAACTTTTTCCACATGTTCAAAATTAGCATTTGTAAAAATATACTTTTTTCCATTTAAGCTTTTTAATATTTCCGCTAGAGATGTGTTAGGTTGAACTACTTCGTAATTTATTTGATGTACGTAGTCCAAATATTCATTAGGATTTACTTGGTGTTCAATCATAAGACCTCTGAGTGTTGTTCCATATTGATGATAATATTTGGACCTCAGCGCTTGTGCGTCCCCAGAGTTTAAATTTAATTTTTCTTCAATAAACTTACCCATAAGTATGTGTACTTTATCAAATAAACCACACTCCGCTTTATAAAGTGTATTGTCTAAGTCAAAAACCCAATTTGTTATATTGTTCATAAGCGTGTTAAACTAATGTTTATTATATAAAAGCCAAGAAGATTTATAAAAATTCAAAAATTTTTTTTTGAATTTCAAATATGTTTTCGTTTGTTTTTGAACTTACAATGTAGTTTTCAAATTCAGTATTTAAATTGTCTAAAAAAGCCGACTTTTCTTTTATTTTTTTGTCACTTTTTGTATAGCAAATAATAATTTTTTGTTTTATTTGTTTCATCGAGTCAATCATCTCTATGTCTATTTTTTTTGGCCCCAATGAATTATCAATTAATACAAATATTTTCTTTAAATTTTCACGAGATGTTAAATATTGAGAGACAAGATCTGAAATTTGAAATGCCTCCTTTTGAGATATTTTTGCAAATCCATACCCAGGAAGATCAACAACCATCATTGAATCCCCATGATTAAAAAAATTAATTTGTCTTGTTTTACCGGGGGTATTGGAAATATGTGCCAGTTTTTTCATAAAAACAGCATTGATTAAACTAGATTTTCCAACATTTGACCTACCTATGAAAGCTATTTCAGGAAAACTTACATTAGGATATTGACGAGGTTGTGTAGCGCTTAGTAAAAACTTAGTTTGTTTTTTGAAATAATTTGAGACAAGGCTCATTAACTCTTCATAATTTTTCTTTGTATGATGTATTGTTGGGCCATAGATAAAACATTATTTGTTGTCCAATAAATAACTAGCCCTGCTGCGAAGCCACCTAAAATGAAAGTGAATACTATTGGCAATAAACCAAAAATTTTGGCCTGCATTTTATCTACCGGAGCAGGGTTAAGTTTAAATTGAATATACATCGAAATACCCATTAAAATTGGCCAAATACCAACATTTAGAATTTGCAAAATACCTGGAACATTCCATTCCACAAATCCAAAAAGAGTAAGAGCACCTAAGGGATCAGGCGCAGAGAGATCGTGCACCCATCCTATAAAAGGTGCATGTCTCATTTCAATAGTTACAAATAAAACTTTATATAAGGCAAAGAATACTGGTATCTGTAAAAGTATTGGTAAACAACCAGCTATAGGATTTGCCTTTTCTCTTTTATATAAAGCCATCATTTCTTTTTGCATTCCAGCTCTATCATCTCCGTATTGTTCTTTAAGTCTTTGCATCTCAGGAGCTAGTTTTTTCATTTTTGCCATTGATTTAAACGATTGTTGAGCAAGTGGAAAAAAACAAATTCTCATTAAAACTGTGAACAGAATTATTGACCATCCAAAGTTTCCTACATACCCGTATATAAATTCTAAAACGTTAAAAATAGGTTTTGTTAAAAAATAAAACCATCCAAAGTCCACTGAACGATCAAATCCGTCAAACCCATATTCCTCCATATATTTGTCGATAATATTTACAATTTTTGGTCCTGCAAAAATTTTAAAATTATGAGAGATACTCGCATTATTTGAAACAGCTATTCTTTCCCCAGCAATATCAGTTTGAAAATTATCTATACCATCAACAAAGTTGTATCTATATGTCTGCTGAACAGGTTCATTTTGGTTGGGGATTATCGCAGTCTGCCAATACTTATCTGTCATCCCAATCCACCCTCCAACAGAAGAATGTTTAATTTTTTTATCATCTTTTAAATCGTCATAATCATATTCTTCCAATACTCCATCAGTGATTGACAGAGGGCCCTCGTGAAGAATGAAGAAATTTTGCATCTCTGGAATTCCTTGTCTTTTGGATAATCCGTAAGGATAAAGGTCGAAAGAAAGACCTGAATTATTAATAACCCTTTGATCAACACTAAATAAATAGTTTTCATCAAGAGTTATGATCTTTTCAAAAGTAATATTCTGATCACTAGTCCAAGTCAGTTTTACGGGTTCATTAACACCAATAGTGTTTTTATCAGCAATCCAAATACTAGAACTATTAGGTAATTCAATTGTGCTATCAGAGCTTACCCAACCTGTATCTAAATAATAGGCATTATCAGATCCTAAAGGATTCAAAAATTCAATTAAGTCAGATGTTGGATCTAAAGTTTCCCTGAATTCTTCTAAGATTAGATCATCAATTACTGCTCCTTTTAAATTAATAGAGCCTTTAATTTTAGAGTTATCAAAGTTCACTCTACCTGTTTGATTTATTACTTCCACTCTATCAACTAAAACATTAGATGAAGATTTTTGAATACTGAGATCAACAAGACTTTCATCATTCGTTTGTTCTTCAGTCATTGGCGTTCTCTCTGGTTGAGGCACTAGTAACTGAAAACCAAAAATAATTGCCATTGAAATAATAATAGCTAGGAATAGGTTCTTTTGATTTTCCATATTATTTTTTTATTGGGTCGTAACCAGACGAACCTAACGGATTACATTTTAGAATTCTAACCATTCCCATTGTTATTCCTTTTAAAACACCAAATTCTTGAATAGCCTCAATTGTATATTCAGAGCATGTTGGAAGATGTCTGCAAGTTTTTGGTAACATAGGTGATATGAATAATTGA
Organism: uncultured Alphaproteobacteria bacterium; assembly: GCA_902619375.1. Classification (GTDB taxonomy): domain Bacteria; phylum Pseudomonadota; class Alphaproteobacteria; order HIMB59; family HIMB59; genus HIMB59. The sequence continues at coordinate 93,775 of CACNEB010000003.1, read as the reverse complement.
TAAAATTTAATCGGTGCAATAAAAGTTATTTTCCAAAACTTTTTTATATTATTTTTCATGAGATAAGAATTTTTCAATATCTTGTTTTAAATCAATAAAAGGTACTTTCAAAACTGTTTTTTTGAGTATTATTACAAATTTGACTTGATTTAATGTATTTATAAGACTGCATGTTCGAATTGCCTCTCTAGCCCTTCTTTTAGCCCTATTTCTTTCAACTGCATTGCCAAGCTTTTTACTAGCTATAATACCAACTAGAAAAGTTTCTAAATCTGCGTCATGAAGAATATAGCCATTAAAACTTGAACTTTTAAAGTAGTTCCCTTTGTTTCTGATTTGAGAAAATTGGGAAGATTTTTTTAATGTAGGAAGTCTCAAAAATTAAGCAGACAGTCTAGATCGACCTTTAGCTCTTCTAGCATTAATGACTTTACGACCACCAACAGTTGACATTCTAGAACGGAATCCATGCCTTCTTTTTCTAACTAATTGACTTGGTTGATATGTTCTTTTCATTGCTAATACACCTAAAAAATTGGTTCCTACATTTAACAATTATTGATATGAAGTCAATAAATAAAAACAAATTATGTTGATAATTAAAGACATTTCTAATTTACAGTTATATTTGACTGCTTATCAAAATCGAAAATACTCAATTGGTTTTGTTCCTACTATGGGCGCCCTTCATAAGGGACATGGAGAACTGATAAAAAAATCAAAAAATGATAATCACAAAACTATTGTAAGTATTTTTGTAAATGAAAAACAATTTAACAGTAAAGAAGATTTTAAATCTTATCCTAGGAATAAGGGCCTTGACTACGATTTTTGCTCTGACAACGACGTAGATATATTATTTGAACCATCAGCAGAAGAAATTTACAACAAAGATGAAACTATTTTAAAAAATAATAATTATAATAATATTCTTTGTGATAAATACAGAAAAGGACATTTTGATGGTGTAATCACTGTACTAAATAAATTTTTTTCAATTGTAAAAAGTAACAAGGTTTATTTTGGTGAAAAAGATTTTCAGCAACTCAAGATAATTGAAAAATTTATTCAAGAAAAATATGAATTTTTAGAAATAGTATCTGTACCTACAAAAAGAAATGAAGAAGGCATTGCCTATTCATCGAGAAATGAAAAATTAAGTAAAAAACAAATACAAGATTTTGTAAGTTTTCATCAAAAAGTAGAAAATTTTCTAAAAACTTTAGAAAAATCATTTGATATTAATACTGCAAACCAAAAAGCCAAAGATTTTATTGTCGAACAAGATATTGAAGAATTTGATTACTTCGAATTTAGAAATAATGAGGACCTAAGTTTCAATGGTAAAGTTTCTGAGTCGAGACTTTTTTATGCAATCTATAAAGGCAAAATTAGACTCATTGATAATTTAAAAATTTAAAATGGCGGTTCTGCAAGGATTCGAACCCTGAATTCTTGATCCGTAGTCAAGTGTGATATCCGTTTCACCACAGAACCATTGGTTGATTTATATACTCTTTTTTTGGATAATAAATTCTTAAAAAATATGAAACATACCTTTTTTAAAATCAGAGAAAGCAAGTTATTTCAATACTCAGTTTTATTTATCATCATATTTAATGCATTTACTATCGGTTTAAATACTTACAATTTAGGAGAGTTCTCAAGAGAGCTCATTAAATATCTTGATTATTTAATAACTATTTTTTTTGTAATAGAAATTTCAATTCGTTTTATAGGAGAGCCGAAAAAATCAAATTTTTTTAAAAATGGTTGGAATATTTTTGACACATTTATTGTTTTGGTCTCATTAATACCTATACCTAACAACTCCAGTTTTCTTCTTTTGAGATTATTAAGAGTATTCAGAGTTTTGAGAGTTATATCTATTATTCCTGAGTTAAAATTAATCATTGAGTCTTTGATTGGATCGTTAAAAAGAGTTTTTTATGTAAGTTTGCTGCTTTTCATAATTCTCTATATTTATGCAACTATTGGAGCAATAGTCTTTTCAAATAGCATACCCGAGAGATGGTCTGATGTGGGGATTTCAATGATCACTTTATTTCAAGTTTTAACATTATCATCTTGGGAACAGGTAATGTTGCCTCTACAAGATATTTATTGGTGGGCATGGATTTATTTTTTTAGTTTTATAATTGTCTGTGCTATTACAATGTTAAATCTTCTAATAGCAATTTTGGTTGATGTAGTTGTAAATCAGAACGAAAAAAAGGATGATATGATAAAAACCAGAAATAATGCTGAAAAGTTAAATGAACAATTTTCTGAGGAGATTAGTTTAGATAAACTAAAAAAAGATCAATAATGTCTGCTGAAATCATAATGCCTATTATCTATTTTATATGTCTACTGATTTTAGTTGGACCTCGTTTTTTAGATACAAACTCTTCCCTTAAACAGTTTTTGAGTAATTTAAGTATATGGGCATTAATTGTAATTGTAATTACGCTGTCATATCAGGCCTATAATTATTTTACTTAAATTTTTCTTGTTTGACCGTGAGTCATATAAGAAAACTCATCTTTGCTTATCTTTAACTGCTTAGTTAGTTCTTGGAGTAATTTTATAGGCTCATCCATAGGTTCATCTGTTAATTGAAATGTTCCCCAATGCATAGCTATAGATTTTTTAGATTTAACATCTTTGTGAATTTGAATTGCTTCTTCAACGTTACAATGCGAGTCTTTCATAAACCATCTTGGGGCATATGCTCCTATGGGTATCGTTGATAAGTCAAACGATCCAAATTTTTTTTGAATATCCTTAAAATCTTTTGAATATCCAGTATCGCCTACAAAAAAATACTTAAAATTATTTGCTTTAACAACCCAACCACACCAAAGTGTTTTATTGGTATCGTTAAATGTTCTCTTACTCCAATGTTGTACTGGGACGGAATGAATTTCTAAGTTTTTGAACTGAGTCATTTGCCACCATTCATGTTCCATAACATTTCTTGCACCTAATTTTGATAAAATATCTTTTAATTTTAGTGGTACAAAAAATGTAGGTTGATTTACATTTTGTTTTTTTAATAAAAGTTGGATTGTTTTTGAGTCTAGATGATCGTAGTGGTTATGAGAAATTAAAACAAAGTCAATAAAAGGCAATTCTTCTATTTTTAATCCAGGAGGTGTTGTTCTTGCAGGTCCCATGAAACTTAGAGGAGAAGCTCTTTTAGTGAAATGGGGGTCAGTTAATATATTTATACCATCAATCTGTAGTAAGAATGTTGAATGACCAACCCAAGTAATTGTTTTTTTAGATTTATTAGATTTTAAATATTCAGGGTCATTTTCAATAATAGGAAACGTAATAGGTTCTGGCTTATTTGATTCCTTCCTCCATTTCCAAAAATCTTTGAAACTACTTTTATGTGAAATGTAGTTATTGACAAAGATCCCATCTACTAAATTGAAAGGTTTAAAGAGAGTGTTTGCCATAATTTTTGTCTTTAGAATTACAAAGGACAATGAAAAAAGTATAACCTTTTTTATAAAATCTCTTCTGTGCATCTAAATTAAGTTAGTAAAAAACTAATTTTTAGTTATTTTAACGAAATTTTTATACATTTGGTTGCACTGCATCATCATGGTATCAATTTCTTTAGCTACCATATCTTTCATTTGAGGTAAGGCATCAGCACCGAGTGATTTTTCTAGAGCATTTTTATATTCAGGAACTTGAGCCCAATCATCTACAGTGGTTTTTCGAATTTCTAAATGAAATTGAATCCCATAGGCATACTTGTCATAGCCAAATATTTGATATTTTGTTGAGGGCGAGGTACCTATAACTTTCACTTTAGAGTTAGTCTCCAAACCTACCACTTCATAAGAATGCCATTGCAATGCTTTTATTTTATTTGGAAGAAAACCAAAAATATGATCTTCTTTGGCACTTGTTTCAATGTTAATATCCAATACGCCAATTTCAGGTGGTTTAGACTCAACTACTTTTCCTCCTAATACCTCACCTAAAAGCTGACATCCTAAGCAAAACCCTAAAAAAGGTTTCTTAAGGTTTAATACGTATTCACCTATTGCTTTTTTTTCAGATACTAACCATGAATATTGATCCTCCATAAATGTATCCATAGGTCCACCCATACAAAGCATAGCGTCAAATTCATCTAAATTATTTGGAATACTATCACCCTCATCCAATTGGATAGTTGTTATAGTATGACCATCCTCTAAAAGAAAATCTTTAAACGTACCAGGATCCTCAATTGAAATATGTTGAAGAGATATAAATTTCATTAAATTAAATTAATTTGAACTTATTAAAGGGCACGCCTTGTAAAGCGCTAAACTTAATCGTCGTCGCTGCCGGTTACTGTATCTTTAACTTTGTTGTAACCTTTAGATACGGCACCCGCTACAGAATCGTAAGCGTCATTAGCTTTTTCGCTCACAGTTGCGCAACTAGTGATTAAAAAAAATGAGGAAAGTATTATTAATATTAGTTTTTTTGACATCATTGGATTATCAGAAATCTAACAAAAATGTCAATTTATTTAAATGATAATCTAAAATATATTTCATAAAGGATGATAAAATTTTTATAATGATAGAAATTTCTTTAAATGAGGATCAAAAAAAAGATTTTCAAAAAAATGGTTTTTTGATTATTGAGAGTTTTCTTGATTCAACCCATTTTGAGCGATTGTATGAGAGGTTTCATAGTTTATTTAATGGAAACTTTGAAACAGGTATTGAACCTGACGAGTGGAATTGGAAGTTTGAAAGTGGACCCAAAGATGTTACTAGACAAATTTGTAACGCTTGGAAATCAGATAATTCTATAAAGGAAATAGTTTGCAATGAATTTTTAGGAAAAGCTTGTGCTGAACTGATGGGCTGGAGTGGATCAAGACTTTTACAAGACAATGTTTTATGGAAACCACCGGGAGGTAAAACTTTAGCTTATCATCAAGATGCTGCATATGATGATTGGATTGTACCGCAAACTATGATGACATGTTGGATGCCCATCGATAATGTCGATAAAGAAAAAGGGACACTTGAGTATGTAAAAGGTTCACACCTCTGGGGATTAAGTCCTCCTAAAGGACAATTTCATTCTCCTAAAGATTATAAAAAAGAGTTAAATGATTATGCTTCAAAATTAAATAAGGAAATTCAAATTCAATATGTTGAAGTTCCAGCAGGTGGAGTAGCATTTCATCATGGATACACTTGGCATGGATCAGGTGTTAATAATACAAACAGTAATAGAAGGGCAATAGTAGCTCATTGTGTTCCCTCTGACTCTAAGTTTCATCCAACAAACACAGGAGGTACTGCGAGAATTTATAAAAAATATAAAAAATTAGAAACAGATGAGCTAGATGAAAGTTTTTTTCCAATTATTTGGACAAAGGAAGGATATAGAACAAATGTTTGATGAAGATGAGCCAAAAAAAACAAAACCAATTGATTTAGATGATTTGAGTGTTGAAGAAATTGAGGAGATGATTAGCAATCATAAATTAGAAATCAAAAACTTAGAGATTTTACTGAAAAAGAAAAAAGACAAACTCAAATTAGCCGATCAATTTTTTAAAAAGAATTAATATCCCTCTATCAATATAAGATCACTTTTTGTACTATTTTGCCTTATTTTCATAGCCTTTGAGTATTCAACAGACTCATAACATTTTTTAGCACTTTCAAAGCTTTCAAACTCTACTACGGTAGTTCTGTCTACAGGCCATTCCCCTTCTAAAATATCAGTTTTTCCACCTCTAATTATGTACTTACCACCATACTTATTCATAACTTCTGTTGATAAAGGAGGATATTGTTGAAATAGATTAGAGTCGAGAATAGAAACCCTAACAATAATGTAGCCTTTTTTCATAATCCCAAAGAAGTTAATATTTTTAAACAGAGTTATCCACATATATTTAGAATGCATCTAGATTATTAATTAAATCATGATAGGTTCTGATAATTTTTTTTTTAAAAAAACTATGTTTATCAGGTTTTTTTGGTAGTTTGTTCTTTTTAAGTAAATTTAATCAAATTGTTTGTGCAATTTTTAAGAAAAAACATTAATCTTTCAAAAGTTATGCACAGGCAAAAAGTTAATTTCTCAAAGGTAATTTATCTTGTTGCTTTTCAGGCTTTTTTTTTAATAAATTACTCACATTCTGACCACCTTACAGCCAAGGTTACAGGATTTGTTGATGCTACTAGTCCAATTCACATTTTAGGATATGACAGGAAATATTATTTTGAGGAAAATTCCGCACCACTATTTATCGTCGTAGAACAAGATATTAACAAATTTAATAATGTTAATTTAAAAGCTTTCCCACATATTAATATTGGCTTATTTGCTTTTCAAGATACTGATGGAAATGGAGAATTTTCTAGAGATTTTAAAGGTCAACCTCTAGAACCATTCGGGTTTTCATTAAACCCTAATTTAAATTTTGAAGATGTTATTTTTGAAAATATAGTTTTTGATATGACTAAATTTCAACAATTGGAAATTCGACTTAAGTAATAATATTCAATATTTTTTTTACAGCCTTACTTAAAGAAACTTTAGAGGTATCAATTTCCAGTTCAGGATTAATAGGACTTTCATAGATGCTGTCTATGCCTGTGAAGTTTGGTATTTTACCTTGTCTTGCCTTTTTATATAAACCTTTAGGATCTCTTTTTTCAGCTACTTTTAAAGGAGTTGAAATATAAATTTCTTTAAAATCATTCTTTTCAAAAAGTGATCGAGCCATTTCTCTCTCTAATCTAAATGGTGATATAAAAGCAGTGATCACAATTAGTCCAGCGTCACACATAAGTTTTGCCACCTCTGCAACTCGCCTTATATTTTCAACTCTATCTTTGTCTGTAAAACCTAAATCTTTATTTAATCCGTGTCGGATATTGTCTCCATCAAGAATGTATGTTTTTTTACCTTGAGAATATAATATTTTTTCTAGTTCATTAGCTATAGTGGATTTTCCTGATCCCGAGAGACCAGTCATCCACAGCACTTGACCTTTATGACCATTAATCTTCTCTCTTAAATTCTTATTGATGGTTAAGTTTTGAAGTTGAATATTTTGTGATCTACGAAGAGAAAAGTTTATCATTCCCATTCCAATAGTTTGATTATTAATTGGATCAATAATTATTAATGATCCCAAAATTTTATTTTCTTTAAAAGTTGTAAAGGGAACAGTTTTATTAAATGAGATAGAAATTTCTGCAACATCATTGAGTTTAAGTTCATTTCCAGCAGCGAATTCTAAGGTATTTACGTCATATATTTTTTTTATGTTCATAATTTTAATACTGGTTGAGATATTATGAATTTTCGCTAAATAAGTTCTTCCAGTAAAACCCTTATCCTCTGACATCCAAATAACATTCATGTTAAATTGGTCAGCTATATCAACTGTGGAGTTTTTTGAGCAGAGTATATCTCCCCTGGAGGTATCTATCTCTTTATCTATGGTAATTGTAATACTTTGCTTATAATTTGCAGTTTTAAGTGGTTTTTCACCTACAAAAATATCTTTTACTTTTACTTTTTGATTTGATGGAAGAGAAATTAACTCATCACCCTTTCTAATTTTTCCCTCAGCGATGGTACCTGAATATCCTCTGAAATTTAAATTAGGTCTATTGACACTTTGAACAGGAAGTACAAAACTGTCTGAGCTTTGTATTTTAGTTTTAGTAGTTTCTAAATAGTCAAATAGGGTTTTATCATTGTACCATTTCATGTATTTAGATTTTTTGTGAATATTATCTCCCTTAAGTGCTGATATAGGAATACTTTGAATATTTTCAAAATTTAATTTTTTTGAGAATAATTTGTATTCAGAGCTTATTTTTTCGTAAATATTTTTATCATAGTTAACTAAATCCATTTTATTGATTGCCAAGACAATATTTTTAATTCCAAGAAGAGATACAATAAAAGAATGTCTCTTAGTTTGTGTAAGTATGCCATTACGGACATCAACAAGTAAGATAGCTAACTCAGCTGTTGAGGCCCCAGTCGCCATATTTCTAGTATATTGCTCGTGACCCGGTGTATCTGCTACAATAAACTTTCTTTTGCTACTTGAAAAAAATCGATATGCAACATCTATAGTAATACCTTGTTCTCTCTCAGCTGATAAACCATCTACCAGTAATGCAAAATCTATATTCTCACCTTGTGTTCCATATTTTTTTGAGTCGTTTTTTAAGGAAGCAACTTGATCATCAAATATCATTTGAGATTCATAAAGCATCCTCCCAATTAACGTACTTTTACCATCATCAACAGATCCACAAGTGATAAACCTTAATAGATCAAGGGAAGCTTGACTTTTTAAGTATCTGCTAATTGTACCGGCTTTATACATTTAAAAATAACCATCAATTTTTTTGATTTCCATTGAGCTACTTGAATCTGTATCGATAGCTCTTCCCTGTCTTTCGGATGTTTTGGATTGAAGAAGTTCAAGAACAATGTCTTCAAGTGAATTTGCATTTGATTCAATAGCACCAGTTAAGGGATAACAGCCAAGTGTTCTGAACCTAATACTTTTTAATTCAATTTTCTCTTTAGATTGAATATTAAATCGATCATCATCGACCATAATAATCATTCCATCTCTCACGACTACAGGTCTAACTTTTGCAAAATATAAGGGAACTATTGGTATTTGTTCTTGGTAGATATATTGCCAAATATCTAATTCCGTCCAATTAGATAAGGGAAAAACCCTTGTGCTTTCACCCTTATTGACTTTAGAGTTATATAAAGACCAAAGCTCTGGACGCTGATTTTTAGGGTCCCATTGATGAGAGGGGTTTCGGAATGAAATAACCCTTTCTTTGGCTCTTGATTTCTCCTCATCTCTTCTTGCTCCACCAAAAGCAGCATCGTATTTATACTTGTCCAAGGCTTGTTTTAGACTCTGAGTTTTCATTATATCAGTGTGGAGAGCCGAGCCATGATCAAAGGGATTAATATTTGATTTAATACCATCAGGATTAATATGTGTTATTAGCTTCATACCACTATTTTTTTCCACCCAATTTCTAAATAAATACATTTCTCGGAACTTCCATCGAGTATCAACATGTAAGAGAGGAAATGGGGGAAGACTAGGGTAAAAAGCTTTTTGAGCAAGCCTTAACATCACTGAACTATCTTTCCCTATTGAGTAAAGCATGACAGGATTTTTTGTTTCACTAACTACTTCTCTAATAATATGAATACTTTCTGCTTCTAGATCTGACAGATAGCTGTTTGGAGGTAAATTAAATTTATTGAGTAGTTTCGTATCATTAATTTTGAAATTATTTATATAAAATAAATATTCAGGAAAATGAATTGAGAATTTTAATTTATTGTTAATTTGATTTTCGTCAATTTTTTGATCAAGAAAAATTTTAAGAAGATAAGCGTCTGGAAAAATAATAATATTTTTTTTTCTTAATTTTGAGAAATATTTTAAACTCTCTGAAATATCTTTTATTTTATTTGATTTAACTTTGACCCATAGCCTTCCATTACGTCTATCATTTGCAAATAAAAATTTATTATTATTTACCTCAACGTATTGGATAAACAAAATAAGTGATCTTTGTTTTTCAAATTTTTTTATGGAGTCTTCATAAATTAATTTGTTTATATGACCTGCATGGATGTTCAAAAGGCTTTCTATATTTAAATTTTCTGGAAAAATTGATATTTTTTCCAACCACCTTTCATAAGATCTTTTTGTTTTAAATAATTTTTTACTAAAAAGGAATTTATAATGACTATCGCTATCCCAGGCAGGAAATTTTATTGATGGGTTAATTTTAAAAAATAAAGTATGATTCATTATAATTGACTATTTGTCGTATTATTGGAAAAATACAAAAAATAATCTAAATGTATATAAAAAAAAGTCAAAATTTAAAAAAATGACAAATAATCACATAATACGACAATTTGAGTTTTTCAATGAAATCAGTGAAAATCTTGAGCTATGTTCTCAAAAAATTCTTAATATTTATGAGAACTATGATCAAAGTATTGAATATAAAAACGATAAAAGTCCATTAACAGAAGCAGATTTAGCATCACATGAGCACATCTCTGATTTATTATCCTCTATCTCAGCTTACCCCATAATTTCAGAGGAGGGTGAGCTAAATTATACTGATGAGCCAAAATACTGGCTAGTTGATCCTTTGGATGGAACTAAAGAATTTATCAATAAGAATGGTGAATTTACAATTAATATTGCTTTGATCAATAACAATTATCCCACCCAAGGGTTTGTTTACATTCCAAAAGACAAGACATTATTTTTTGGGGGCCTTAACAAAGGTTCATACAAGTTATTAAATGACAATATCAAATCTATTTCTGTGCAATCACCATCAGATAAATTAAAGATTGTTACGAGCAGAAGTCATCTCAATAATGAGACTAAAACTTATTTATCTCAGTTTAATAACTTTAATACTCTACAAGCCGGAAGTTCTTTAAAATTTTGTATGATAGCAGAGGGTTTAGCAGATTTATATCCTAGGTTAGGACCTACTTCTGAATGGGACACTGCAGCACCACAAGCAGTTGTAGAGGGAGCAGGTGGTACTGTAAAAGATCTAAAAGGTAATAGGTTGAAATATTCAAAGAAGGATATAATCAATCCTCATTTTGTAGTTAGAGGTAAAATATAAATTTATTTACTAGGATTTTTTTCCTTATAAGTTTTTTCTAAACTTATGTCATCAACTTCAGTATATATTTGAGTTGTAGATAACGAACTATGTCCTAATAATTCTTGAATTATTCTTAAATCCCCACCATTTTTTAATAGGTGAGTTGCAAAACTATGTCTTAATGAGTGAGGTGTTGCTGTTTTTGGTAGCCCCAAATTAACTCTGGCATTCTTCAAATCTCTTTGGAAAGCCGAGGCTTTAAGGGGATTACCTCTATCTCCCACAAATATCGAAACATCACTCGGTAAATCATATGGTATTTCTTTTAGATAATTTTCTAATGAGTTAGCTACAATATCAAGAACTGGCACTAATCTCTCTTTATTACCTTTGCCCAGGATAGTAAGAGAATTTTTTTCAATTAAATGGCTTTTAGTAATGGATAAGGCCTCATTTATTCGTAGCCCACATCCGTACAAAAGATAAAGCAAAGCTATATTTCTTTTTTGAACCCAGCTTTTTTTTGATATTTTTTTTAACTCATCAATTAAAAGCTCAATATCTCCCTCTGCTATAGGTTTAGGAAGGGATCTTGGAATTTTTGGATTTTTTAATAATTGAACCTCACTATAAGCAACTTTATATAAATCATTATTTAGAGATGAATATTTAAAAAAATTTTTAATAGAACTAATCGCTCTTCTCCTTGACCTTGCCGACAATGGTTTTTTATAAATATTTTTATATTTTCTATTCTCACTGAGATCTGCCAACCAAGCCCTAAATGTCTGCAAATTTAAATCTTTTAAATTTGATGAAGATACGGAATTTCCATTATAGAATTTAAAGAAAATTAAAAAATCACATACATCAAAGCAGTACGATCTATATGTGTTTTCCGAGTGGCCTTTTATGTCTTTTAAATAAGTAGCCCATTTATCAAAGTCTTGTATTGAAGATTTATCTATTTTTAACTGTTCTAACAGTTCAATAAAATTCATTACATTATATTATAAATTAGAATCAAAATTTAAAATGGATTATTACTACCAAGTTATGCCGATAGGGCAAATAAATGAGAGCCTCACTTATAAACACTCACATTCTATTGAGATAGGCTCCATTGTTGAGATACCTTTAAGAAAAAGAAAATCAGCAGGAGTCATTATATCTCAAACAAACATTAAAGATTTAAAATTTGATCTCAAAAAAGTACTTTCAATAAGTAATTATTATCAATTTGCTGTTTGTACAGAAAACATTGACTTTTATAAGTATGTGTCAATACATTGCTTCATAGATTTAGGTATGGTTTTTAAGATGGCAATACAACAATTTCCTAATACACAATTAAAAAATTATTATTTTTTTGAAAATAAAATTTATGAAACTCAAAAAATTCTTATCGATAAATACAATCTATCAAAAAAAGATTGGCAGAAATTATTAGAAGAAAAAAAAATTTCCCAAACTACAGATAGTTTTATTTTTGATGGCATGGCGCAAAATATTTCCTTAAACCCTGATCAAGAAAATATTTTTAAATCACTTCAAATAAATAAAAATAATGATTTTCAAGTTCACCTTATAGATGGTGTTACAGGTTCAGGTAAAACAGAGTTGTATTTAAAAGCTGTTGAGTCAAATTTAGTCAGAGGAAATCAATCTTTAATACTTTTACCAGAGATAGCTTTAACTGAAGAATGGTCTAGAAGATTTTTTAAATATTTTGGTTGTACACCCTTTATTTGGCATTCAAAACAATCAAAAATACAAAAAGCTAGAATAATCAGATCTCTTTTATCGGGTGAACCATGTGTTTTAGTTGGAGCAAGGTCATCAGTTTTACTTCCTTTCAAGAATTTAAAATTAATTATATGTGATGAAGAGCACGACTCATCTTATAAACAAGAAGACGGCCCAAAATATCAAGCAAGAGATATGGCCATATATAAAGCAAAATGTTCAAAAGCTTTATGTCTTTTGATAAGTGCATCCCCATCATTAGAGAGCCTTCATAACTCTAATCAAAGAAAATTTCATATTCATCATCTTTCCAATCAATTTCATAAAACTCAATTACCATCAGTTGAAATTGTTGACATGAATCAATCAAAACCTAGCTCAAGGGCATGGATATCAAAAAAAGTATTTGATGAAACAAATAAGATCTTAAAACAAAAAGGACAAGTTTTATTTTTTCTTAATAGACGCGGTTATGCTCCATCCAAAATATGTGTAAGTTGTCATACACCAATACAGTGTCAAAATTGTGCAGCAAATTTAGTTTATCACAAAAAAATTGATAGACTCATTTGTCATCATTGTTCAAATTATTTTGAGCCTAACCAAATATGTAAGATGTGTTCATCTGAAAAATTTATATCGATTGGCATAGGGTTAGAAAGACTTCAAGAGGAAGTTACACGCCTTTTTCCAGGATACTCAAATCAATTATTTTCTAGTGACACATTAAAATCAAAAAAAAATAAAAAAGAAATCATTGAAAATATATTTAATTTAAAGACTAGTTTGTTGATTGGCTCACAAATAATTGGTAAGTCTTTTCATTTTCCAAATTTAAAATTAGTAAATATTATTGACGCTGACTCAAGTCTGTACAGTCCTGACTTCAGAGCTATGGAAAAAACATACCAGCTTTTGCAACAAGTAGCAGGGAGATCTGGTAGAGAAGGTAACAGGGGTAAGGTCTTAATTCAAACCTACAATCCTAAGCATTCGATATACAATTCACTTAAAAACCAAAGCAGAGAACAGTTTATAAAATTAGAGCTTCAAAGAAGACAAGAAAATAATCTTCCTCCATTTTACAAAATTGTTCAAATTCAATTAATCCACCCTAATGTCTCAGCTATAAGAGAGGCTTGCCAAGAAATTCTTGATATATCGAAAAAGAGTAGACTTGATATTTTAGGGCCTGTCCCCTCATTGATTCCATATAAAATGAAGCACTTTCATGAGAATTTTTATTTTAAAGAGAGGACATATAAGGCTTTGAGAAAAAAAATAGATATCTTAATGTCAAAAATAGCCCCAAAATACAGGCGTTTTCTAAATATTGACATTGATCCACTATCAATCGCTTGATGCGTCATTTGTATGATGCCGGTTGGCCTAGTGATGTGATAAAAAATTGAGGTTAATTATACAAAATGACCAATAAAATCGCATCTAAAAGGTATTCCACTGCCTTGTTTGACTCAGTTAAAAACGAAGAATTAGATGCCTTGCTAAAAGATGCTCAAAGTTTATCTGAGACCATGGCGGACAGCCAAGAGTTATCCTTACTTTTAAAATCACCTCTGACCAAAAATGAATTAAAATCAAGTATTCTATTAAAAATAATCCAAGGATTGCCATCTGAAAAAATTTTATCTGGTCTTGTCAATACACTTAAAAAAAATAAAAGACTTAATTTATTTGAAAATGTTTTATCTGATTTTCAGGATGTTCTTTTTGAAAAAAGGGGATATCAAAAAGCTAAAGTAACAACATCTCATGCTATTAATGATGAAATAAAAAATAATATTCAGGATTTATTACACAACCAATATGGTTCAAAAATTAATTTAGAGTTCCACGTAAATAATTCTTTACTAGGAGGAATGACTGTAGTGATTGGATCAAAGATGATCGACCTTAGTATTCTTAATCAAGTTTCTAAATTTACCAACAATGTGAAAGGAGACATTTAATGTCAATAAAAGCATCGGAGATCTCTTCTATCATCAGAGATCAGATTAATAACTTTGAAAGCCAAGCAGATATTTCAGAAGTAGGAACTGTCTTAAAAGTTGGTGATGGAGTTGCTCAAGTTTATGGTTTGGACAATGTCCAAGCAGGTGAAATGGTAGAATTTACTGGTGGTGTCCAAGGAATGGCACTTAACCTTGAAGAGGACAATGTTGGTATTGTTATTTTTGGTGATGATAGAGGTATTAAAGAAGGTGATACTGTTAAAAGAACACAAAAGATTGTGGAGGTACCTGTTGGTAAAGGCTTGTTAGGAAGAGTTGTTGATGCTCTCGGAAATCCAATTGATGGTAAAGGTCCTATCCAAAGTAGTGAGTCTAGTAGAATAGAAGTTAAAGCACCTGGTATTATTCCTAGACAAAGTGTAAGCGAACCAATGCAGACAGGGCTCAAAGCCCTTGACTCACTTGTCCCCATTGGTCGAGGACAACGTGAATTGATTATTGGTGATAGACAAACTGGCAAAACAGCTGTTGCTATTGACACCATTATTAATCAAAAAGAAATTAACCAGTCTGATGATGAATCAAAAAAATTATATTGTATCTATGTAGCTATTGGGCAAAAGAGATCAACAGTTGCTCAAGTTGTTAAAACTCTTGAGGAAAATGGAGCGATGGAATACACCATCGTGGTTGCAGCTTCAGCTTCTGATCCAGCACCACTCCAATTTTTAGCTCCGTATGCAGGTTGTTCTATGGGTGAGTTTTTCCGTGATAATGGAATGCACGGCCTAATCGTTTATGATGACCTATCAAAACAAGCTGTTGCGTATAGACAAATGTCTTTATTGTTAAGAAGACCGCCAGGACGTGAAGCATTTCCTGGTGATGTTTTTTATCTTCACTCTCGTCTTCTAGAAAGAGCAGCTAAAATGAATGATGAAAATGGTGGAGGTAGTTTAACAGCACTTCCTGTTATTGAAACTCAAGCTGGTGATGTATCTGCTTTTATTCCAACTAATGTGATTTCAATTACAGACGGTCAAATTTTCCTAGAGACAGAATTATTTTTCTCAGGTATTAGACCAGCGATTAATGTTGGTTTATCAGTGAGTCGTGTGGGTTCTGCAGCACAAACTAAAGCTATGAAAAAGGTTGCTGGTAAAATCAAATTAGAGTTAGCCCAATATCGTGAGATGGCCGCTTTCTCTCAATTTGCATCAGACCTCGATGCTTCTACCAAACAGTTACTTGCAAGGGGTGAGAGGTTAACAGAACTATTAAAACAAGATCAATACGTTCCGATGTCTGTGGCTGATCAAGTTTTAAGTTTGTACTCTGGTGTTAGGGGTTTCTTGGATAAAATTGAAATATCCAAAATCACAGATTTTCAAGTTAAGTTTCTTGAGGGACTTCGTGCCGATCATTCAGATATTTTTGACGAAATTAACAACACAGGTAATTTTAGCGATGAGTCTGATAAAAAAATCGAGGATTATTTAGAAAAATTCACTGCTAATTATAGTTAATGCCAAATTTAAAAGAATTAAAGAATAGAATTTCTAGTGTAAAATCCACTCGAAAAATTACATCTGCGATGAAGATGGTAGCTGCCAGTAAGTTACGCCGAGCTCAAGAATTAGCTGAGTCATCGAGGGTCTACGCAGATAGCTTAAGTTTCATTCTTTCATCTTTGGCTGGAAATACTAAAAATAGCTCTGATTTACCAGAAATCTTAACTGGTAGAGAAAATTCAAAAATTAGTCTTTTAATAATCAACTCCTCTGACCGTGGTCTATGTGGAGGTTTCAACTCAAATCTTTTTAGAAACGCAAAAAAATGGATTAGTGATCAACAAGGACAAGGTAAGTCTGTCAAAATAATGACTGTTGGCAAAAAAGCATCTAGTTTTTATAAAAAAACAGACTTAGATATTGTAGCTAGTTTTGAAGATTTAAATTCTAATGATAGACAACTTCAGGTTTCTGAGGAAATAAAAAATAAAATTATGGAACTATTCGAAAGTAACGAAATAGATGAAGTTTCTATTTTATTTAATAAATTTGTTTCTGCTATTTCTCAAGAGCCAACATATCAATCGTTGATACCTTTAAGTAATGAAGAAACTATTGAAGATGAGAGTGAATTCAATAATGCCGTTTTTGAATTTGAACCTGATAAAAATGAACTTTTAGAATATCTGGTTCCAAGAAATTTTTTAACACAAATTTACAGAAGTGTTCTTGAAAGCTCTGCGTCTGAGCACGCAGCAAGAATGACTTCCATGGACAACGCAACAAGAAACGCGGGAGACATGATTGATCGGTTGACACTAACTTACAACCGAACAAGGCAAGCATTTATTACAAAAGAACTTATCGAAATTATTTCTGGAGCAGAAGCTGTTTAGGAAAGGAGCAACAAATGGCAAGTAATAAGGCAGGAAAAGTCACACAGGTATTAGGGGCTGTAGTTGACGTCGCCTTTGAAGGAGAATTACCCCCAATTTTAAATGCATTATCTACAAAAGTAGGTGATCAAGATTTGATTTTAGAAGTAGCGCAGCACCTCGGTGAAAATACTGTTCGAACTATCGCTATGGACGCAACGGAAGGTCTTCAAAGAGGACAAGAGGTTCAAGACAATGGTGATCCTATTTCTGTTCCAGTCGGACCAGAAACATTAGGTCGAATTATGAACATCATCGGTGAGCCCATTGACGAGCGAGGTCCAATTGAATCAAAAAAATCTCTTCCTATTCACAGAGCAGCTCCTGATTTTGTTGACCAATCAACCGAAACCGAAGTTCTTGTTACGGGTATTAAAGTTATAGATCTTTTAGCACCTTACTCAAAGGGAGGAAAAATTGGTCTTTTCGGTGGTGCTGGTGTTGGAAAAACTGTTTTAATTATGGAATTAATTAACAACGTAGCTAAAGCTCATGGCGGATACTCTGTTTTTGCTGGAGTGGGAGAAAGAACTCGTGAAGGGAACGATCTTTACCATGAAATGATTGAGTCAGGTGTTATTAACCTTGAGGGGGATACTTCTAAAGTGTCTCTAGTTTATGGTCAAATGAATGAACCTCCAGGAGCTAGAGCAAGAGTTGCCTTATCAGGTTTAACACAAGCTGAATACTTTAGAGATGAAGAAAATCAAGACGTATTATTCTTTGTAGACAACATCTTCCGATTTACACAAGCTGGATCAGAGGTTTCTGCTTTACTAGGACGTATTCCATCAGCTGTGGGATATCAACCTACTTTGGCTACAGATATGGGTGCACTTCAGGAAAGAATTACTACTACTAACAAAGGATCAATAACATCTGTACAAGCGATTTATGTTCCTGCTGATGATTTAACTGACCCTGCACCTGCAACATCATTTTCTCACTTAGACGCAACTACTGTGTTAAACAGATCAATTGCAGAACTTGGTATTTATCCTGCAGTGGATCCTTTAGACTCCACTTCTAGAATTTTAGAACCAAGAACTTTGGGTGAGAAGCATTATCAAGTTGCAAGAGATGTTCAAAAAACTCTTCAAACCTACAAAAGTTTACAAGATATTATTGCAATCTTAGGTATGGACGAATTATCTGAAGAAGATAAGCTCGTTGTATCAAGAGCTAGAAAAATTCAACGTTTCTTGAGTCAACCTTTCCATGTTGCAGAGGTGTTTACAGGATCACCAGGTAAGTTTGTTTCTTTAGAGGATACTATCAAAGGTTTTGATGGATTGGTTAAAGGTGACTACGATCATATCCCTGAAGCGGCTTTCTATTTGGTTGGAACAATTGAAGAAGCACTAGAAAAAGCAAAAAAAATGGCTGAGGAAGCAACGAAGTAGTTATGATTAATTTGAAGGTCGTATCCCCTCAAAAAGTGATTTTTGAAAAAGAAGTTGAAATGGCTGTTTTGCCAGGAGCAGAGGGTGATTTTGCTGCAATGCCTAATCATTCTCCTTTCATTAGTTCTTTGCGACCTGGTCAAATGGCAATTATGTCTTCAAACAAAGTCGATGAGAGTTTCTTTGTGTCAGGTGGTTTGGTTATGCTTAAAGAAAAGGTTTGTGAGGTCTTAGTAGATCAAATAGAGCCATTGTCTGATGTTAATAGCTCTAACTACCAACAATCTAAAACCTATCAAGAACTAGAGGGTAATGAAACTGCTCTGGGTACGTTTGAACAAGTTGTAAATAATCCGCCTTATAAATAGTCTTTAAATTCTTTTAATAATTTTTCGTAAATTGCTTTTTTAAAAGGTACTATGTTGGGAACCAAAAAATCTGGTTTAACCCATTTATAATCAGAAAATTCAGGGTGAGATGTTTCAATATTTATATCTTTCTCACTGCCTTTAAATTCATACAAGAACCATTTTTGACGCTGACCTTTGTATTTACCTTTCCAAAGAGTTTTTGATAAGTCTTTAGGTAAAGAATAGTAATACCAGTCTTTGCTCTGTGAGATTAATTTAACTTTATTTTTTTTAATACCAACCTCTTCTTCCATTTCTCTAAGAGCTGCCACTTCAGATTTTTCTTTAGGATCAATCCCACCTTGTGGCATTTGCCAAAATTCTGAAGGGTGGTCTATTCTTTTTCCAACAAATATTTCTTTATATTGATTAATAATCATCATACCAACATTTGGTCGATAATCTTTGGGGTTTATTTTCATTAATTTAATACAGCTATGGTTTTGACTGCATCAATAGCACGAGATAGCTGATAATCTCTTTCAAGAATATCATCAGTGGACTCTTCCTCCTCACTTTCTTCATTTGTCTCGTTATCTAAAGCTTCTCGATAATCTGACTCTCTAAACGTAAAGTTATTATCAATCACATTTAATTCAGCTCTAGGCACTACAACATCTGGCTCAATACCAACTGCTTGTATTGAGTCTCCACTTGGTGTGTAATACTTTGCGATGGTGAGTCTGATTGCACCGCTATCAATAGGTATAATGGTTTGCACAGAACCTTTTCCAAATGACTTTATACCCATAATTACTGCCCTATCATGATCTTGTAATGCACCAGCAACAATTTCAGACGCCGAAGCAGAACCCTCATTGATTAATATAATCAATGGTTTTCCATTAATTAGATCCCCTTTTTTAGCAGAGTAAACTTGAACATCTTTCTTTTCTCTTCCTCTGATTGAAACTATTTCTCCTTTATCAAGGAACATATCTGTAACTGACACAGACTCATTTAATAATCCTCCTGGATTATTTCTTAAATCCAGGACATAACCAATTGGAGGATCAGTACTGTCTTCAAGTTCTTTTATACTTTTTTTTAATCCTGTTGTTGTTTGCTCATTAAATTGAATTATTCTTATATATCCCACATCGTTAATTAGACGATGCTTAACAGATGCAACTTTAATTATATCTCTTTTAATATCGACATCGAATGGTTCTTCGGAAGATCTAAAAATTGTTAGAGTTATAGTGGTCCCTGGTTCACCTTTCATAATATCAATTGCTTCTTTTAAAGTCATATCAACTACTGATGTGCCATCTAAATGCGTTATATAATCTCCAGCTAAAATTCCAGCTTTATAGGCAGGGGTATCGTCAATTGGAGAGACTACTTTTATGAATCCTTTATCTGTTGTGATTTCGATGCCTAATCCACCAAAAGAACCTGACGTGTCCATCTGCATTTCTTTATAAATTTCTTCACTCATAAAACTCGAATGAGGATCCAGAGCCTGTAGCATCCCATTCAAAGCTTTTTCTATTAACTCTTTATCAGTTACCTCTTCAACATATTGATTTTTTACTCGGTTATATACTTCGTTGAAAATACTTAATTGTTTATAGGTTTCTTTAGTATCAGAAAAACTGATATTCACATTAAAGATTAAAATTAAAATGAAAAATATTTTGAGCATATTTGACTTTTTAAGAGGCAGTATTGATAGTGTTGAAGTCCTCAGACCATAGTTTTTCCAAATCGTATATTTCTCTGACTTCATTTCTAAAAATATGCACTAAAACATGTCCAGCATCAATGACCGTCCAGTCGCAAAGGGGCTTTCCCTCTGGTTTATTGCAATAAAGTTTATTTTTCTTAAGGTATCGGTAAACCTTATCTGAAACTGAGTCTACATGCTTATTTGATCGCCCGGATGCAACGATCATGAATTCAGCAAATTCTGCCTTTCCTTTGAGAGAAATAACTGAGATATTTTCAGCCTTATTGTCTTCAAGACTATCTACTATAGCCTTAACAGAGGGGTCTTTATCGTGATTAAGAATTTCGTAACTCACTAGATGACATCTCTACACCTATATTATCAAGAATATGGAAACAAGGAGTAGAGCAGTTAATAAAACTATTTAAATTAGGCATAAATAAATGGGAGAATCGCTTTTTGACTGTTGAATTTTCAATAAATTCATCATATCTCGGTCTATAAATAACGCAAATACTAATATTTTTTAAAATCCAATCATATTCTTTCCATTTATGAAAATGACCAAGCTGATCAAGCCCTATAATTAAATAAAAAGAGCTAAGGTCACATTTAGTCTTAATTTTTTGTAACACATCATAGGTACATTTCATTTTATAACGATGTTCAAAGTCAGAAACTTTTACTAACGGCTCTTTAATTTTTGATCGGATATTTGATAATTGAAAATTTATTGAGTTTAAATTTTGATTAGCTTTAAGAGGATTTTGATAAGTGGGAAGGATAAATAGTTTTTTCAGATTTAAACTTTTTATTGAACTTTCTATTACATGAACGTGCCCCTCGTGTAAGGGATTAAAAAATCCACCATACAGTCCAATCTTTCTATTCATCTATTTTCCTCAAAAATTTTTTAGAGACACCATTTTCCTCAAGGAATTTGTTTAGAATATCTATAAATTGTAATTGTAATTTTGAACTTGTATGAAATAAAATCGGCACTCTTTGTTTAAAAAAATAAAGTAAAGATATAATAAATTGCAAATCGTTTTCTTCCTCTATATAAACTATACCTTTGTTTATCAAACGCTCTTTGTTATATTTAAAGAAAAGGTTATTAAAGGGCTCACTTATAAGAGTCACCTTATTAATTTCATTTAATTCTTCTTCATTTAAAAAATTTAAACTTTCTAACTCATATATTGAAGATTTGATTATATGAGTAACATCCTCTTTGTTCAAGGAGCTAAGATATTCGATCTGAGATTTTAATTCTTGAAAATTATTACGGAATTCCATTAAGGCCTAGTGGTGTGATTGCCTATTACTTGATATTTAAATGTTGTTAGGTGTTTTGCTCCTACTGGCCCTCTCACATGAAGCTTGTCAGTAGAAATACCTATTTCTGCTCCAAATCCGAATTCTCCACCATCAGCAAATTGAGTGGAAGCATTATTCATTAAAATGGCACTTTTACAGTTTTGAAAGAAATACTCTATAGATTGTTGATTGTTACTTAAACAGCTCTCGGTATGTCCACTAGAATATTTGTTTATATGCTCTACACATTCTTCAACATTATCAACTAGTTTTACTGTAATTTTCTTATCTAGATATTCAGTTGACCAATCTTCTTCTGTTGCATCTCGATCGATTGAATAAATATCTTTGAGTCGACTACATCCAATAATTTCACATCCTTGTGATTTTAAATTATCTAAAACAGATGAAATATCTTCTGCTGAATTATTAGAGTGTATAAGTAAAGTCTCTGTTGCACCACAAATCTCTGGTCTTCTCAGCTTGGCATTTGCGATGACCTCAGTGGCTTTATCTTTATCATATCCTTCATCCCAAAAAGTATGACACAAACCTTCCAAATGTTTAATTGTAGGAACTCTTGAATTTTTAGAAATTGTTTCAATTAACGATTTTCCCCCACGAGGAATAATCACATCTACATCGCCTTCAGCTTTTAACAACTCTTCAACAAAACTACGATCAGTATTTTGAATAAAACAGACAAGATGAGTATCAAAATTTAAATCTTTTAAAGCATCTTGAATGCACTCATAAAGTTTTTTATTAGTTTCGATACACTCAGAGCCTCCTCTAAGAATAGAAATATTTCCAGATCTAAGGCAAAGACATGCAGCATCTATTGTGACATTAGGTCGAGACTCATAAATAATACCAATCACACCAATAGGGACTGAGACTTTTGTAAATTGCAACCCATTAGTGGCATTGGTCCAACTTTCTAAAGTTTGATCAAGTGGATCTTGCATTTGAGCTATTTTCTCTACGTCACGAGATAGTTGGTCTATTTTTTCTGAAGTCAAAACTAATCTATTAATCATAGGTGCAGAAATATTATTTGATTTAGCTCTTTCTACATCTGCTTGATTAGCTTTTAGAATTTCATTTTTATTAGATAATAGAAAACCACTAATATTCATTAAAATTCTACTTCTATCCTCTGCAGATAGTTTAGACATGGCACTCGATGCCCTCTTTGAATGGTTTAAAATTTCTTGAAAATAGTCACTCATCTCGATCTCACCAAGTTATCTTTATGAATAATCTCATCCTCTCGGACAAAACCAAGAATTTCACTGAATTCTGATGATTTTTTACCTTTTATTTTATCCATTTCCTGAAAATCATAATTAATCATACCCCTAGCTAATTCTTTTCTATTGTAATGAATCGAAACAGTATCACCACGATAAAACTTTCCATCGATTGACTTTACACCGATTGCCAACAGACTTGAATTTTTCTTGAGTGCTTTTGAGGCCCCTTCATCAATATGAACAATTGCTTTTTGTATTGGTCTATTCCAAATCCATTGTTGGCGGCTTGTAAGAATATTTTTGGATGGATGAAACCATGTTGAAAATTTAGGATCAATCTTACTCAATGGATTATTCACCAAACCATTAGATATGATCATGGTGGATCCAGATTGAATACAGAGTTTTGCAGCATTGATTTTTGCCAACATTCCACCAGAGCCAAACTCACTTAAATCTTTATCAATATATTTTTCTATTTGTTGATCAACCTCTTCAACAGATGTAATAAGTTTAGCTTGCAATGATTTTTTAGGATTTGCAGTATACAAACCATTCACATCAGATAATAAAATTAATAACTCAGCTGACAGTGCATTTGCGATCATAGCTGAAAGTTTATCATTATCTCCAAAGCGAATTTCTTCTGTTGAGGTAGTATCATTTTCATTAATTATTGGAACAACATCTAGATCCATTAGAGAGTAAATTGTATTTCTGATGTTCAAATATTTTCTTCTTTCGTTTAAATCTTCAGCTGTTATTAAAATTTGAGAACTTTGAATATTTAATTTTGCAAAAGCTTTTTGCCATTGTTGCGAGAGTTGTATTTGACCTATTGATGCAGCAGCCTGCTTTTCATGCAAATTAGTCAACTTTCTTTTTGAGAGTATATTCCTACCTAAAGCGATTGCACCAGATGAGACAATGATTATCTTAGAACCTCTCTTTTGGAGTTCTTTCACATCTTCAATTAGGGAGCTTAGCCATTTTTTTCTCAGTACATGCTTTTCGTTAACCAAAATATTTGAGCCAACTTTAATGACAATAACTTTAGATTTTTTAGCTAATTCTAAAAATTTTTTATTCATTTTGTAAGTATTCCAAACATAAATTTGTTAACTGATCTAATTGATGACCTGTAGCAGCTGAAATCAATTTAACCTCTTGATTTAAAGAAGTCTCAAATTCTTTTTTAATTTCCTCAACCCTTTTCTTATCAGCAATTTCAATCTTATTTAGTGCTATGATTTCTTTTTTTTGTTCTATTTTACCTCCATAGTTTAAAAGTTCTTGTCGAATAACTTTATAATTTTCTAAAGGGTTTTGTTCAGTAATATCTACAACGTGAATTAAAATTTTACACCTTTCAACATGAGATAAAAAATCATGACCCAGTCCTTTCCCATCGCTCGCATGTTCTATGAGCCCAGGTATATCTGCTAATACAAATTCAAGATCTTCTTTTTGAACCATTCCGATGTGTGGATGAAGTGTTGTAAAGGCATAATCAGCAACTTTTGACTTAGCATTCGTTACAAAATTTAAAATTGAAGATTTACCTGCATTTGGCATTCCCACCAAACCAACATCAGCTAATATTTTCAGCTTTAATCTGACAGTTGACTCTTGTCCTTTTTCTCCTTGTTGGAACTTACGAGGTGCTCTATTAGTAGAACTTTTAAAATGAGCATTGCCTTTGCCTCCCTGACCTCCTCTTAAAAAATGATAAGTTTCATCATCTTTTAAAATCTCATGAATTTTAATACTCATGTCTTCGGTGTATATCTCAGTTCCACAAGGGACGTCTAAAATAAGATCTTTACCGCTTGCGCCAGTTTTTAATTGACCAGCACCACCCATACCATTTTGCGCATTATGATGTTGGTTAAAACGATATCGTTGGAGAGTGTTTATTCCTTTATTTCCTCGAAAAATAACATCACCACCTTTTCCACCATTTCCACCATTGGGGCCTCCGTACTCTACAAATTTTTCTCTTCGAAAACTAAGAGCGCCGTGCCCACCATTTCCTGATTTAATATATATTTTTGCTTTATCTATAAATGCCATAACAGTTTAATTTGAAGTTTTTTTTAAGTGGGTTTAGTTAACGCAAACAAACTGTCTGTTTCTGGATTTTTTAAACAGTACTTTGCCTTCAACTAAGGAGAAAAGAGTATGATCTTTTCCAATCCCAACATTTTCGCCCGGGTAAAATTTTGTACCACGCTGACGAACAATAATATTTCCAGGAATTACGTGTTCGCCACCAAACTTTTTAACTCCAAGCCTTCTACCAGCCGAGTCTCTTCCGTTTTTGGAACTTCCACCTGCTTTTTTTGTTGCCATATTTTTACTTTTTTACCTCAGTTGTTTCTTTTTTCACAGTCTTTTTTTCTTTAGCCTCGACCTTTTTAGGTTTTTCAGCTTCAGCTTTAACTTTTTTTGTCTCTGTGGCTTTTACTTCAGTTTTTTTTGGAGATTCAGCCTTTTTTTCAATTTTTTTTGGAGTTTCTGCTTTTGGCGCAGCTTTCTTAGCTGGTTCTTTATAGCTTTCTTCTCCAATGGCGGACTTGATTGCCATGACCTTTAATATAGAGATATATTGACGATGACCTTTAGTTCTTTGAAAATGTTTTCTTCTATTTTTTCTAAAAACTCTAATCTTATCGTCCCTTGTCTGGTACAGTAATTTTGCAGATACTTCTGCACCTTTTACTGCTGGAGAACCAAGTTCAAACTTATCGCCATTTCCAACTGCAACGATATCTTTAAAAGATATGGTATCACCAACTTTACCCTCTATTTTATCAATCTTTAAAACATCTCCTGGAGACACTTTAAATTGCTTACCAACTGATTTAAGTACTGCGTACATAATAAGTCGGTCAATATATATAGGTCTTTATTTATGTCAATAGTCAAAAATGTAATAAAATAAGGGTTTATAAGACTATATGTTTGTTATTAATTTATTTTGCAGGTCTTGCAAACAACGTAAAACTCCAAGTTGTAGCGAGTAATATTTAATTTATTTTCTCTTACTAATTCGTTTACGCCTTCGGTTAGGTTATTATTTTTAATTTCTTTTACTTTTCCACATCTTTCACAGATGGTAAATGCAGTATTGCTGGCGCAGTTTGAATTATTACAAATTATAAAGGAATTCAAACTTTCTACTTTGTGAATTTTGCCTAATTCAACAAGCTTATCTAAAGCTCTATATACTTGGAGAGGTGAGTTTAAGCCCTCTTTTTTTAAACTATCTAAAATAAAATATGCCTTCAAAGGCTCTCCGCTGTCTTGCAACAGATTAAGAACAATTCTCTGATTTTTTGTTAAAGTTTGATTTTTTTTATTATGTGTGTGGTTTGAACTCATCTTGTATTATGATTTTATTTTATTTTTTGAAATTAGCAATTTTTTCAGTGGAAGCATTGTTGCTATAAAAACTCCTAAAGTTATTGTTAAGATTGTTGGACCAGTTGGTGTATTCCATATCATAGATGTTTGAATACCTAGAACAACGCACGCGACACCTATAATAGATGAGAGAATTGCCATCTGAGTGGCAGAGGAAGATAAGTTTCTAGAGGCTGCTGCTGGTATTATTAAAAGCCCTGTTATTAACAAAATACCTACAATTTTTATTGAAATTGCAATTACACTCGCAATTAGCAATGTAAAGATTGCATTAGCTAAATCTGGATTTAGACCCTCTGCTTTAGCTAATTCTAAATTAACTGTTCCTGCAAATAAAGGTCTCCAAATTAATATTAAAACTATTAAAACAATTCCCCCTCCAATCCAAACAAACAAAAGATCTGTGAAATTTACAGAGAGAATATCTCCAAAAAGTAAACCCATGAGATCAATCCTAATAAAAGATAATATCCCTAATAGAACCAGACCTATTGCTAAAACAGAGTGAGCTAACAGACCTAATAATGCATCATCTGGAAGATTAGTTCTTCTCTGTAAAAAAAGTAAAGATAAAGCTAGAACACAAGAGACAACAAATACTGCTATGATTAAATTAAAATCTAACGCATAGGCAATCACAACTCCTAATAACGCTGAGTGTGCGATAGTATCACCAAAATATGATAATCTTCTCCAAACAATAAAACATCCTAATGGACCTGTAATTAATGCAAGACCAATACCAGCAGCAAATGCCCTAACAATAAAGTCATCAAACATAATTAAACTCTCTTTGACTCGTCAATGCTTCCATCAGGCAAGTGCTCATGATCATGATTGTGTTCATAAAATGCTAAAGTTGGATCAATGCTATCACCAAATAGTTTTATATATTCTTGATCTTTAATAACTGTTTTTGGAGTTCCAGCACAACAAACGTGACCGTTAAGACAAATCACGTAATCAGTTTGTGACATTACTACATGCAAATTATGGGAAATTAATAAGATTCCACAATTTATTTTCTTTACAAATTTTTGAATTGTTTTGTAAAGAGCTATTTCACCTGGGTAGTCCACTCCTTGAACAGGTTCATCTAAAACCAGAAAATGAGGTTCTTTTGCTATAGCACGTGCCATTAGTAATCTTTGGAACTCTCCTCCTGATAAATTTCTTACATCTTCATAAATAAGATGTTTGATTCCAGTCATATTGAGAGCATCGCTAATCTCGCTATTTTTGTGTTTAATTACTAGATTAACAAAGTCTATGACTCTTAATGGTAAAGACCAATCGATTGAAATTTTTTGAGGTACATATGAGATTCTTATGTCATCTTTAATTGTGTTAAAACCCTCATCTGGTTTTAATATGTTCAAACACATTTTTGCAGTTGTAGATTTACCAGATCCATTGGGCCCAATAAGAGTAACAATTTCTCCTTGTGATACTTTTAATGAAACACCTCTTACAAGCCATTTTTGATTTCTAACAACCCCACAGTTGTTTAATTCAATTAAATTATTTTCCATTTTTTAATTTGACATATTTATATTGTTATAATATTACGTATGTAATAATATAACGTTTAGGGGAGTAATTAATATGAATTTCATTAAAAAATCAATTTTTATAATTTTGGTACCATTATTTTTTAGTTTTACTGCAAGAGCAGAAGTCAATGTTGTTACTACTATTAAACCTCTCCACTCATTGATATCAAGCGTTATGGAAGGGGTTGGGAAGCCTTCTCTTATTATTGAGGGTACAAATAACCCTCATACTTTTGTTTTTAAACCCTCTCATGCTGAAATGATTGAGAATGCAGATATTGTATTTTGGATCGGTGAGGATTTAGAGGCATTCATGGAGAAACCTTTAGAGTCACTTGCTAAAAATGCAAAAACAATATCGTTTATGGATTTGGCATCAATTGAAAAGTTAAAATTTAGAGAACAAAATATTTTTGATGATCACGACGATCATGGACACGATGATCATGACGACCACGGTCACAAAGACGATGACCATGATGACCATGATGATCACGATGGCCATGATGACGAACATGACGGACACGATGATCATGACGACCATGATGATCACGATGGCCATGATGACGAACATGATGGACACGATGATCATGACGATCATGCAGGACATCACGATGGCCATAACCATGGTGAGTTTGACGCTCATATATGGTTAGACCCAGCAAATGCAAAAGAAATGGTTTTAGAAATTTCTCATGAACTATCTGAAATTGATCCAAGCAATAAATCTAAATACGAAGACAATGCTAGTAAGACAATAGTTGCTCTAGATAAGCTTATTGAAGAAGTAGATAAAAGTTTATCAAAAGACATTAGCTATATAGTATTCCATGATGCTTACCAATACTTTGAGAAAAGATTTGGAGTAATTCCTGCTGGAGCATTGACTTTAAATCCAGATGTTTTACCTGGTGCTAAACAAATAGCAGATATACAAGATGTTATAAATGACAAAGGCATTAAATGTATTTTCTCAGAGCCCCAATATAATCCAAAAATAATTGAGACACTTGGAAATGATATGAATATCTCTACAGGTGTAATGGATCCTTTAGGAGCTTATATAGATGCTGGACCATCAATGTATAGTGACTTAATCAATCAAATTGCAAATTCAATTAAAGATTGTCACTAATAAAATTTGAAATAAGTTTCAGAAAATTTAAATAGTCATAGAAACTTAAAGGTAAAAAAAAAACTTATTTACATATCTTTCTTATAGGCATTTTATATGCCTATGAGAAAAATTAAAAATAAAGTTTGTAATTTTAAAATTAAAAGAATCGTCGAGGAAAAATATTATCCAATATCATTTATTGATAGAGTAAATGTTATGTATCAATTGAACTCTCAAAAAAAAAATAAAGTGAATGTCACTAACATGAGTAAGCCTTGATACAGCTAACTAAACAAAGTTATTTAAAACCCATTTCAATCTAATAGTGCTATTTTGTCTTTAATTTTTATCCTGAAAGTATTGATAAATAATGAAATTTAACATAGTTTAACTCTGATGAACTTATCAAACGCTTGTAAAAAAGATATTGATGTGGTCTTAGAAAATTGTGGCTGGAGACAGACCAAACAGAGAGTGGTGCTTTTAAAGTCAATTTTTGATGGCAATCACAAACATTTTTCTATTAATCAAATTAATGAAATTCTAAAAGACAATAGAAGTTATTTTTCTCTGACTACTCTTTATGAAAATCTAAATACCCTTGTTGATAAAGGATATTTAAAACAAATCGTTGTTGATAAACAATCATTTTACGACACTAATACTACCGATCATATACATGTTTATAATCAAGAAGAAAACCGAATCTATGATTATGACGATTGCAAAGAGCTTCACAAAGATCTTCCAATACCAGCTTGCTTATCACTTCTTGAAGAATACTCACTAGTTATAAATTTAAAAAAAAAGTAAATTTTTAATCTGTAGTTCATTTCAGAAATAGTTTTTTTTTATTCATTTGTAACATTCATTTTTTTTTGTATTTAGATTTTTTCAATTTGAGATTAGTAATATGATATGAAAAATTTAATTTCTTTTTTAGTAAAGATTTTAGTAATTAATTTCTTTATTGGTTTTAGTGGTGCAAATGCGGATGATGTATTAAAAATTTACTCAGAAAGACAACCAATGTTAATTGAACCTCTTTTAAATGAATTTGAGAGTCAAACTGGTATTGATGTTGAATGGATATATTCCAAAAAAGGCTTAGTTCAAAAAATTATTTTAGAAAAAGATAAACCTGTAGCTGACGTATTCTTAGCATCAGATATATCAAGATTAATTGATGTAGCTGAAGCAGGAGCCTCTATTAAAATTAATAATTCTTCTGCTGTGCCCTCTCATCTCCAAAGTGATAATTGGATAGGCCTTACTCAAAGAGCAAGGATTATATACGTAAATAAAGATTTAGGTCTTAATGATATTACTTATGAGGATTTAGTATCTGAAAAATATAAAGAAAGAATATGTACAAGATCAGGTTTTCACCCATATAATGTTTCATTGTTTGCATCTTTGATGGCTCATCATGGTGAGGACTGGTTAGAGAATTATTTGATTAATTTAAAGGCAAATTTAGCTAGAAAACCTCAGGGTAACGACAGAGACCAAGTCAAAGCAATATATGCAGGGGTTTGTGATCTAAGTATCGGCAACCATTATTATTATTTCAAGATGCTCAATAATGAAGAACAAAAAATATGGCTCGAGAAAGCAACAATTGTTTTTCCTAACCAACAGGATAGAGGAACTCATGTTAATATTTCTGGTATAGCTTTACTTAAAGAAAGTTCTAGAGAAAAATCTGAAAAACTTTTGGATTTCTTAGTTAGTCAAAAAGCTCAGGGCATATACGCAAATGACAATAATGAATTTCCTGTTTCACCCGAAGTACCATTATCAGATGGTGTTAATGAATTAGCAGGAGGTGCTGAGTTTGACAATATTGATTTATTAAAAATAGCTGAAAATCGAAAAGCTGTTGTTAATATTTTAAATAAAATAAATTACGACGAGTAGAAGATTTTTTATATTTTAAAGGTTGGTCGCTTCAAATAGGCCCGATGCACCCCATTGGTTAGGGTGCATTTTTCATAAATGAATGTGAAATTGTAGCAATCGCTTCAGTTGAATAAATAATCTTTATAACTAAAATTTGCTTATGAATAATTCTGAAATACTCAGTGTTTTATTAAATTCTGATAAAGAATTAATAATTTATAGAAACTCAGATAAAAATAATTTCGAAATATATACGGATTTTGCTGAAAAAGTTAATTTAAATATAGGTAATTTAGATAAGTTTTTAAATAAATTAGAGCGATTTAAATCAAATAAACCCTATGATTGTTATATTGGCTTCTTCGGTTATGAATTACTTTGTAAGAATATTAATTTAAAAGTAAACAAAGATAATTCATCTTTTCCTGAGGGAGTTTTTTTTCGACCACAAACTAAAATAATCTTAGATAAACAAGTTAAAATTGTAACCAAATCTAAATCAAAATTACTAAAAGACCTTAAAGCTTTAAATAAAACTACTTTTTCAAATAGCAATAAAATATCTGTAAGTCCAAACGTCCAAGTATATGAAAAAATCTTTAATAAATTTAAAAAAAATATAAGGGCTGGTGAAACCTATCAAATAAAAATTGCTCAAAAATATTCGAACAAAAAAGATTTAGATGTAGTGAATTTATTTTTCAATTTGATGAAGAAAAATCTTAGTCCAGAGTCTTTTTGTATTAGAACAAATGATTTTAATATAATTAGTTGCTCTCCTGAAAACCTTTTTAAGGTAAAAGGAAAAAAAATCATCACCTCCCCAATAGCAGGAACAGTAAGTAGAGATAAGGTAAAATCAACAAAAGAGGCTAGAAAGTTTTTTGAAAATAATCAAAAAGAGGACAAAGAACATAATATGATTGTTGACTTAGAAAGAAATGATTTAAGTCGTATAACTAAGGCAAACACTGTCAAAATTCAAAATTTAAAATTTGTTCAAAAATACCAATATATTTTCCACAATGTCTCTGAAATTTCAGGAACACTTCTTGATAATGTAAGGTTATCTGCAGTGATTAAGGCGATGATGCCCGGTGGCTCAGTTATAGGTTGTCCAAAAATTAATACTTTAAAATTACTCAATAAAGAGGAGAAAGAACCAAGAAGAATTTATACTGGTTCTTTTGGTTACTATCGCTCTAAACAGGATATGAGTTTTAACATAATAATTAGATCTATTTTAAATTTTCAAAAAAATAATGAGGTATTTGCTGCTAGTGGCGTGATTTTAGATAGTACTGCAAAAAATGAATACCATGAAAATTACTTAAAAGCTAAATCGTTATTGGATTTATTAAAATGAATTTACTTTTAATTGACCACGAAGACTCCTTTACTTATAACCTCGCACATTTGTTGTCAGGATTTGGTAATTTAGAAGTAAAAAATTTTTATGACATTAAAGAAAAATCCATAAAAAAATCTGACATCATTATTTTTTCTCCAGGACCAGGGAAGCCCTCAGATTACCCAGTATCACTTGATATTTATAATAATTATAAATCAAAGAAAAAAATAATTGGTATTTGTCTTGGTTTTCAACTTATTGCTAATGGAGAGGGTGGAACTATTTCTAAGCAAGAAAAAATATTTCATGGTTATCAGACTTATATTAGAACGAATTCAAAAAGTTTAAGATTTCCTAATAATGCTTTATATCAAGTAGGTAGATACCATTCTTTAAAACTAAAAGAGCCATTTAATTCCTCTTCAATGCATATTACAATGAGATGTGAAGAAACTAATGTTGCAATGTGTTTGGAAAGTCATAAATATGATATTTGTGGTTTACAATTTCACCCAGACTCGTTTTTGACTCCAAATGGCAAACAATTTATTCGAAAAATCATTCAATATAAAAAATAATTCATATTACACCTCACAATTTAAGCCACTGTGGGGTCAAAAAGGTGTTTTTACATCCATACCTATGATTGGAAAAACACCTAGGTTAATAGGTTTAAATAAATATTTGAGGACTTTTAACACAACATGTCGGGATTATAAATTTGCTACCAAAATAGATTTAAACATTATCAGAAGTTTAGTGGGAGAGGATTTAAAGAAAATCAAAAATTTCAATCACTTGTTGAGAATAGCAACTAATGGAACAACATTATCAATTTCTTTTAGAAAGAGAACAACAACTAAAGATAGTGTAATTGGATTTATAAAAAAATACAAAAGAAGAGACTTTAAAAATAAAAACTTATTTTACAAAAAATTATTAAAGTTCATGAGTGAAATAAATTACTCTGAAAATGAAATTATATTACTAAGAGACAATGAAATTACAGAAGGAGCAGTCACAAATTTAGTTTTCGTAAAAGGAGATAAAATTTATATTCCCAAAACTGGCTATTATCATGGAAATACTTTGAAGCTTATCGAAGAGATATCAAAATTGAAATTTATTAAAAGAAAAATTTTATTAGAGGATCTAAAAGAATACAGTGAGATATTATCGATTGGCTCTGGTAGAGGTATTACCTCAATAAAAAAAATTCAAAGTATTTTGTGGAAGAGAGCGTCTACAAAATATTTTCAAAAATTAAAAAAAGATTATGAAACTATGATAAAAAGGAATTATCATGAAATTTAATCAACATTCCTTTGCTTTGAAAAAGCCTTTATTAGTGGGTATATGTAATTTTACACCTGACTCATTTAGTGATGGAGGAAAAACATTTTCACGATCTACTGCATTGAAACATATAAATGCAATGGTTAAAGATGGTGCACAAATTATTGATATTGGTGCTGAAAGCACTAGACCAAATAGCGAGCCAATTACATATATTGAAGAAATAAATCGTTTATCCAAAATTTTACCATATTTAAACTATAAGAAATACCTTGTCTCTGTGGACTCGTATAAAATTGAGTCCCAAGAGTATGCACTGAAAAAAGGTGCCCATATCATTAATGATATTAATGGAGGATCAGAAGAGCTATTTAAACTTATAAAGAAATATAACGCAGGACTTATCTTAATGCACAAAAGAGGAACACCAAAGGAAATGCAAAAAAATCTTAATTCCAGAGTAAATATGGTAAGAGAATTTGATTATTTTATTAAAAAAAGATTGAAAACACTTAATAAAATGAAGATTAATCTCAAAAAGGTATGGTTTGATCCTGGTATAGGATTTGGCAAAACACTAAATCAAAATTTACAATTAATGAAATCTTTGAAGAAATTCAGTAGTGCAAATATCCAAGTATTATTGGGATCCTCACGTAAAAGTTGGATAAACTATATTGACCCATCAAATGCCGATGAAAGGATTGGAGGCTCTTTAGCTTCTGTAGCGCATGCTCTCGAACAAAATATTCATACATATAGAATTCATGATGTCAAAGAGACAAATCAAATGATAAAAGTTTTGAAAGCATTAAATAAATGAAATTTTTTATCGAAATAGAAGAGCTAAAAGTCGACACAATTATTGGAGTGTTCGAAGAAGAAAGGTTAAAACCCCAAACTATATTAATAAGTATAAAATGTCAGTTAGAAATTGATCATAATCAAGATCTTGACAATATTGAAAATGTTACAAGTTATTCAGATATCAAAAATGAAATAATTAAATTTGTTTCAGCCTCTCAATATAAAACATTGGAAAAATTAATTACAGATCTTAAAAAACAACTAGATGATAAGTTTCCAATCCAAATAGAAAAATTAGAAATAAATAAAATTGAGATTGCTAAAAAATATAATGCAAAAAAAGTTAGCGTATCGATATAAATCATATATTGCTATCGGATCAAATGTAGGCAATTGGAGAAGTAATTTTAACAATGCATTAAACTTAATGAATAAATTTGGTCATGTTAAAAAGGTCAGTAGGGTTTATTTTACCAAGCCCTTTGGTTTAACCACCCAAAAATATTTTCATAATGCTGCTTTTTTATTCCTTACAAATTTATTTTTTAATGAGCTATTTATAAAAATGAGCGCTGTAGAAAAGCTGATTAAAAAAAATAAAATTTTAGAGAATGGGCCAAGAAGAATTGATTTAGATCTTATTCAATTCGAAAACTTGAAAGTTAAAAATCATTTAATATCAATTCCTCACTCTTCCTCACATTTAAGAGATTTTGTTATACAGCCAGTATTAGACCTCAATCCTAATTTTATTGATTTAAAAACTCAATATACTTACAAAAGACTCATAAATAATTTAGATGAACGATTTATTATTAAGAAATCTCGTCAAACCCAAGATTATCAAGGATTTTTTTAAGCTTTTCTTCATCCACACTATTAGATTTTTTTAAGCCTGTCGAAATGTCAATTCCATGAGGAGATATTGTTTTAATTGCCTCTTTTATGTTATCTGTATTTATTCCCCCACCTAGGTAGAGAGGTTTCGCAAAGCTCTTTAATTGATTGATTTGTTTTTCACATTTTACAAGAGATTTTTTCTCAATAGTATCTTTTCTGTAAATATTTAAATCATAATAAAAACTACTTATATTATTTAAAATCTCTTCAAAGAAATTATAGTCAAAATTCTCATAATTTACCGAAATTGAAATTTTTGCATCTGTTTTATTATTCAGCAATTCAATTTCTTCATTTTTATATTGATTAGATATACAAACCTCTTTTATTGCTACATCATTTACGATACTAATTACTTCTTGCATCTGTACATTTCCAATCAATAAAATTGGATTTAATTTTAAATTATAGGATGCAATAGTCAGTTCTTGAATTTCTTTAGTACTAAGTGTATTTGGGCCATATAAGTAATCACTTACAAGGCCCACCCTACTTACAGAGTACTTTTGAATTACTTCTAAAGATTTTTGATCTGTAATACCACAAACTTTAAGTTGGATATTACCATAATTGAACATTAATTAATTATTGTTCAATTCAAATCTATCGGCATTCATTACTTTGTTCCAAGCTTTAACAAAATCAACTACAAACTTTTCCTTGTTATCATCTTGTGCATATACTTCAGCATAAGATCTAAGTATAGAGTTCGATCCAAATACAAGGTCCGTTGAGGTTGCCGTCCATTTAACATTATTTGTTTTTCGATCAATAATCTCATAATGTCCATTAGACGCTTTCCATTTATTACTCATATCAAGCAAGTTAACAAAAAAGTCAGTTGTAAGAGCGCCTACCTGGTCAGTAAAAACACCATGCTTATTCTCACCATAGTTAGCACCCAGTGCCCTCATACCTCCAACAAGTACTGTCATTTCAACTGCAGTAAGACCAAGTAAATGAGCTCTATCAAGCAACAACTCTTCTCCTCTTACTTCATAATTATCTTTTTGCCAATTTCTAAAACCGTCATGTATGGGTTCTAATTGAGAAAATGACTCAGAGTCAGTCATATCCTCAGAGGCATCTCCTCTTCCTGGGTTGAAAGGAACAGGAACGTTAAAACCCGCAGCTTCAATAGCTTTTTCTAGACCAACATTTCCAGCTAAGACAATTGTGTCTGCAATGCTAGCGCCTGCTTCTTTTGCAAGAGGTTCTAATATATCTAGCACTTTTGATAACCTTTGAGGCTCATTGCCTTTCCAATTTTTTTGTGGTGAAAATCTAATTCTCGCTCCATTAGCTCCCCCTCTTAAATCCGACCCTCTAAATGTCCTTGCGCTATCCCATGCAGTTGAGACTAGTTCTTGAACAGTTAATTCAGAGTTTCTGATTTTTTCTTTGAGTTGTTCCACATCAAAACTAGGTGTTCCAGCGGGAACTGGATCTTGCCAGATCAAATCCTCGTTTGGAAGGTCGTGTCCTATATATCTAGATCTTGGACCCATATCTCTATGGGTAAGTTTGAACCAAGCTCTTGCAAAAGCATCACAAAAATACTCATGATCATTATGAAACTTTTTGGATATTTCTAAATAAATTGGATCTTTGATCATTGCCATATCAGCATCTGTCATGATTGGGTTATATCTAATTGATGGATCTTCTACGTCTACAGGCTTATCTTCTTCTTTAATATTGATAGGTTCATATTGCCAAGCTCCTGCAGGGCTTTTTTTAAGTTCCCACTCATATTTAAAGAGCATGTCAAAATATCCATTATCAAATTTTGTTGGCTCAGTAGTCCATGCACCTTCAATTCCAGATGTCACCGTATCTCTTCCAACTCCTCTGGAAGTATTATTCATCCAACCAAGGCCTTGTTCGTTAATTGCTGCCCCTTCAGGTTCTGCTTCAAGATTATCAGCATTACCATTACCATGCGTTTTACCAATAGTATGACCTCCTGCAGTAAGAGCGACAGTCTCTTCATCGTTCATAGCCATTCTTGCAAATGTCTCTCTAATATGCTGAGCTGTTTTTAATGGGTCAGGGTTACCTTCAAATCCCTCTGGGTTCACATAGATTAAGGCCATGTGATTTGCAGCAAGTGGACTTTCTAACGAAGAGGCATCTTCTTTATCTGAGTGTCTATCAGATGCTAATGCTTCTGTTTCTGGTCCCCAGTATATATCCTTGTTTGGGTGCCAAATATCCTCACGCCCATATGAAAAACCAAATGTTTTAAATCCTGTTGATTCATAGCCAATGTTTCCAGCTAAGATCATAAGATCAGCCCAGCTAATCTTGTTTCCATATTTTTTCTTAATCGGCCATAAAAGTCTTCTAGCTTTATCTAAGTTAGTATTATCAGGCCAAGAATTTAAAGGAGCAAATCGATGATCACCGGTTCCACCGCCACCTCTCCCATCAGCAGTTCTATAAGTACCAGCAGAGTGCCAAGCAAGCCTAACCATTAATCCTGCGTATGTCCCCCAATCAGCTGGCCACCAATCCTGACTTTCTTTCATTAATTTATGCATATCAGCTTCTAATGCTTTAAAATCTAATTTTTTTACTTCTTCTCTGTAATTATAAGTACCATTAAACGGTTTTGTTTTTTGATCATGTTGATGGAGAATATCTAGATTTAAATTTTTAGGCCACCAATCAGTTGATGACTTCTCCATATTTGAATTAGCTCCGTGAGCAACGGGACATTTGGCTTCGCTCATTTTTCTCTCCTACTTAATTAATATTGAAGTCATTAAAATTTAACCTGTAAGTAAGTCAACAATACGAATTGTCTCTGTTAATAATTTACAAAAATCCTTGAAATTATTTGCTTTTAAAGAACTGGTTATACAAAATGTAGGCAGCAAACATTCCAATAACTTGACAACTAATAAAAAATATTACAGTGGAGGGATTGATACCTGTAAATGACTTAGTAAACATTCTAGCAATTGTTACAGCCGGATTTGCAAAACTTGTAGATGATGTAAATATAAGAGCTGCTGTAATATAAATACCAACATTAAATGAAACTACATTTTTACCATCTGCTCTAGATAAAAGTATGACCAATAACAATCCAGTTGCAGCAAAAAATTCGGAAATATATATATTTGCCCCACTTCTTATATTTGAAGAAATCTCAATTACATTTAATCCAAAAATATAATTAGCAAAAAGTGTGCCTAGTACAGCTGCAATGATTTGTATTAGTATATAAAGAAATAAATCCCTAGAACTCAATTCTTTTTGTAAGAAAAATATAATTGAAACAATAGGATTAAAATGAGCTCCAGAAAAATTTGCAAATATTCTAATTATAAAAATTAGTGTGAAACCTATTACAACAGCATGACTAAATAAAATTACCATTTGATCATTCGTATATTGCTGTCCTGCTATGCCAGATCCAACAATTGATACTAATAAAATAAATGTGCCTATAAATTCAGATATGTATTTTTGCATTTTTAAAGTCTTAATGTATCATTGCTAAGTTTTAAAGAAATGTATTATGAATTTTTAGTTACATACCTTGATGCACCATTTCTATTGCTATCTGCTGTAACCACTGGTTTGATAATTCGTATTTTTTATAAACAGTATATGAATACAAAGCTACCAATGAGGGTAGTTATTTCTATAGCTCTTTTTCTTATTAATGCGATTATTTTAGTTCCTGGAATTGTCTTTTTATATAGATGGGTAATGTTATGTGGTTTTTACCAACCAAGCGGCGTTTTTGGAACAGGGTATGGTTGTAGTGGGGACGTTTTTAGTCTACTTGTTCCAGGGCTTTTTTTACTTTCGTAAACATTTCATCGACCTGATTTTCTTTAATTATTAAAGGTGGAGAAAAAGCAAGCGTATCTCCGTTAGCTCTTACCATTAAGCCAAGATCCCAAGCTTTTTTCATAGTTTCAAATCCTCTTGCACCAACAGCGTTACCTTTAGGCTCTAATTCGAGTGCAGCAATCACTCCTAAATTTCTAATGTCGATTATATGTTTTGTGCCCTTCAGGCTATGAGCGGCTTCCTCAATAATAGGAGCCATATGAGCAGCATTATCAAATAATCCCTCTTCTTGATAAATATCTAGTGTTGCTAAGGCTGCAGCGCAAGCAACAGGATGACCAGAGTAAGTATATCCATGAAATAATTCTATTGGAGCATCCGCATTTTCCATCATTGACTCATAAATAAAGTCTTGAACTATGGTTGCACCCATAGGGATGGTGGCATTTGTAATGCCTTTTGCACATGAAATAATATCTGGTGTTACACCAAAAAACTCAGATCCAGTTGCTTTTCCCATACGGCCAAAAGCAGTTACGACTTCATCAAAAATTAATAAAATGTCATGTTTTGTGCAGAGCTCTCTTAATCTTTTTAAGTATCCTTTAGGCGGAGGCAGCGCACCAGTTGATCCAGCAATAGGCTCAACAATTACAGCTGCAATAGTTGATGCATCATGCAATTGAACAAGACGCTCTAAATCATCGGCAAGTTCTGCTCCATGTTCAGGTTCACCTTTTGAAAAAGCATTTAATTTTAAATTGTGGGTATGGCGTAAATGGTCAACACCATTTAGCATTGATCCGAAGTACATTCTATTTTTTACCATACCACCTACGCTTATTCCTCCAAAGCCCACACCATGATAACCTCTTTCGCGACCTATTAATCTAGTTTTAGATGAATGTCCGCGTGCACGTTGATAAGCTAGCGCAATTTTCAATGCACTATCTACTGCTTCAGATCCTGAATTAGAAAAGAAAACATGATTCATTCCTTCAGGAAAAATCTCTGCTAAACGATTAGCTAGTTCAAATTGTTTTGGATGTCCAAATTGAAAAGGTGGAGAGTAATCAAGATTTTCAATTTGTTTATTTACAGCTTCTTGAATTTTTTTTCTACCATGACCAGCGTTTACACACCATAGCCCTGCAGTGCCATCTAAAATTTCTCGATTATCGTCACTAATAAAATGCATATCTTTAGCACCGACTATAATTCTTGGATCTTTCTTAAATACTTTGTTCGGAGTGAAAGGCATCCACAGCGGTTCTAAATTATTTGGCTTATTCATTTTTTTTCCTGATTTTAATAAGGATACATTATTCCCTCACAATTGCTTCAGCAAGGGTAATAATGTCATCTTTTAGGGTAGGGAGAGGGCAGCGTGGACTGCCCTCATCACAATCACATTTTTGATCCGATGAAACCTGCTATGAACCAAATAATCATAACTATAAAGGGGTAGTGTCCTGTAAACATATCTGCCATATAAACCTCCATGATTCCTTTAATTAAGTTATAGGATATCATAGTAATATGCAATATTTGCATATATATAGACAAATTTTGGTAATTTATCCACATTTATTGTGAATTATGGGGATTTATTATGCATTTTTTTTATACCAATAAGCACCATTGTTATTTCTTCGTCCTTATATTAAGTATAACTAGCTTATGAGCGTCGTTTCGAAAACAATCAAATATTTACTCGATAAAAACATATCAGTTTCAACAGCAGAATCTTGTACTGGTGGTTTGCTTGCAGCAGAATTTACAGCTGTGTCTGGTATATCTAAAATTTATAAAACTGGTTTCATAACATATTCAAATGATTCAAAAATTAAAAACCTCAAAGTCAAACCTAGTACTATCAAAAGGTACGGTGCAGTCAGCCGTCAAGTATGTGCTCAAATGTGTTTACATTTGCACAAAATTTCCAAAAGTCAGCTAACATTTTCAACAACAGGTGTAGCTGGTCCAAACGGTGGTACTAAATTAAAACCTGTAGGTTTAGTTTTTATCGGATTATATTTTAAAAAAAATATTTATATTGAACAATTAAATTTCAATCCAAAACTTTCTAGAATTCAAATTCAAAAAGGTACAGTGAAAGAATGTTTTCACATGTTAAATAATATTATAGATGAGCTATAAGCGAAATTATAATAGTTTACTACCTGACGATTTCGAGCTCAGTGAAGAATTTGAAAATATTATTGAGCAACTAGAAAGTACAAAAGATCATTTTTATATTACTGGTAAAGCAGGTAGTGGTAAGTCTACACTATTGGCCTACTTTCGATCTATAACAAAGAAGAATACAGTTGTTCTTGCTCCAACAGGAGTTGCTGCAATTCGAGTTAAAGGACAAACTATTCATTCATTTTTTGGTTTTCCACCAAAGGTTATTCAAACACGACATATAAAAAAAGTAAGACAAATCGAAATTCTTCAAAATTTGGAAACATTAATTATTGATGAGATATCTATGGTTCGTGCTGATGTTTTTGATGCGATTGATTATAGCCTTCGTGTTCACAGAAAAAAACTTACACAACCATTTGGCGGAGTTCAGTTAATCGTTTTTGGGGATTTATTTCAACTACCACCAGTTGTGAATATGGATGAGTCAGGACTTCTACAGCGCATTTATCCTAAAGGTCATTTCTTCTTTCATTCAAATATTTTCCAGGATGCCCAATTTAAAACGCTTGAATTACATAATATTTATCGTCAAAAAGATGACCATTTTATTCATTTGCTTAACTCTGTAAGAGATGGCTCAATTACTCACACGCAGATCGAGAATATAAACGACTCTTTAACTGATCACATTGAGATGGATGAAGGTAAAATCATACTTACTACAACTAATGCTCGAGCGAGCAGCATTAATCAAAAATATTTAAGCCAGTTAAATCAGGAGGAGTTTTCTTACAGGGGACAAGCTACTGGTCAATTTTATAAAGAATTATTTCCCACTGATGAAATCTTAAAATTAAAAAAAGGAGCTCAAGTAATTATGATTAAAAATGATC
Organism: uncultured Alphaproteobacteria bacterium; assembly: GCA_902619375.1. GTDB lineage: Bacteria > Pseudomonadota > Alphaproteobacteria > HIMB59 > HIMB59 > HIMB59. Next base: position 51,643 of record CACNEB010000003.1, on the reverse strand, counting down.
CTGAAAAAAGGTGGGTTAATGGATCTATTGGTATAATTCATGATATCGCTCAAAAAAAAATAAAAGTAAAAATTAATAATAAAATATATGAGGTTAAAAAAGAAAAATGGGATCGTATTCAATATACCTATGATGATGATCAACAAGAAGTTCAAGAGGAAATAACAGGATCTTTCAAACAGTATCCAATGAGATTGGCTTGGGCAATCACAATTCATAAAAGTCAAGGACAAACATTTGAAAGAGTAATTATAGATATGAGTCAAGGCTCTTTTGCTCCAGGACAACTTTATGTTGCACTAAGTAGATGTATAAGTTTGGAAGGTATAGAACTGCTTAGACCTATAAAAAAATCAGATATCATTGTTAACAATCAATTGATAGGTTTCCAAGACAGATTAATTTAAGATGGGTAAAAAAATATTATATAGTATTGCAGTCTTTGGCATTATAGGTTTAGGCCTATATATTACTTCGACATTTGAATACCATGAATACTATGAGGAATGTGAAAAACAAAGCAACACCCAAGGAGGTATAGAGTCTTGTGTTGATTTTATGATAGAGGAAGCAAAAAAATGATTTATCTCAAAGATAGTTATACAAAGAGTTTTGAAGAAAAAATTTTATTAGTCGAGGGTGACAAAATCATTACTCAAGATAGTTCTTTTTATGCTCAAAGTGGTGGGCAACCCGGAGACAAGGGAGTACTTGAAATTAATGATAAAAAATTCAATGTTATCAACACAGTTAAACATGAGTTAGGTATTGCCCATGTTATTGACTCAGAAAATCTAAATCTATCTGGGCAAATAAAAGGCCATATTGATTGGGATCATCGATATCGATTAATGAAGATGCACACCACAATGCACTTAATGTGTGCAGCATTACCTTATTATGTTACAGGAGGATCAATTGGTATAGAAAAAAGTAGGATTGATTTTGATTTAGGTGAAGAAACATTTGAATTTGAAACTTTAAATAAAATCATTAATGAATTTATTCAACAATCTCATTCTATTTCTTATCAGTGGATAACAAATGATGAGCTAGATCAAAAACCTGAGCTAGTGCGAACCTTGTCAGTTAAACCGCCAAGAACAAATGATAAAATTCGCCTTGTTAAAATAGGAGATATTGATTTACAACCGTGTGGGGGAACTCACGTGGCTAATACAAGTGAAATTGGCGAATTTAAATTTATGAAGTATGAGAGTAAAGGAAAAATGAATAAACGTGTTCAGTTTACTCTCATATAATGCACAAAGCATCCTTTAAAGATTTTTTACTTTTATTTTTATTAGCTGGTATATGGGGAAGTGCGTTCTTTAACATCAAAATTGCTTCAGAAAGTTATACACCCATGGCACTTGCCTTTGGTAGAATTTTTTTTGCTGCAATAGTAATGCTTGCTTACTGTTGGATAAGGAAAATTTCAATTGAAGCATTTGGAGAGAATTGGTTATGGTACGCAACTATAGGATTTGTGAATTTAGTTCTCCCCTTTTTTTTTATTTCATTCGGTATATTAAAAGTTCAAAGTAATCTAGCAGCAATCTTGATGTCCACGGCACCTATTGCAGCAACAATATTAGGACATTTATTTATTCAAAATGAAAAAATTAATCTTTTAAAATTTGTGGGAATATTAATAGGCTTTCTTGGTATCGTTTATTTATTTTCAGATAACATTCTAATCAATCAGTCAAATATCTTTTATGCTTTTATGGTAATCTTGGGTCCAGTTTGTTACACCATAGGTGGATTATTTTCGCTCAAGCTCAAACATATAAAAAATGAAGTACTTACATCAAGTATTTTAATTTGGGCAGTTATTCTTTTATTGCCAATTATGTTTATTTTTGAAAATCCAACAGAATTAAGACCTTCTCTTAATGCTACAATTTCTCTTCTGTATCTTGGTATCGTTGCGACAGCGATAGCTTGGTTAATGAGATTTTATATTCTTAAAAATAATGGCTTAGTTTTTCAATCGCAAGTTGCCTACATCATTCCAATTTTTGGTTTGATATTTGGATATCTTTTTTTAAATGAAAAAATAACTTATAAAATTATTGTTGCCCTTATTGCTGTTTTAATTAGCACTTACTTAATTGAAAAAAGTAAAAAAAATAAAATAACTGATAAACTATCTTGATGTTATTTGCTTATAATATACTGTACGCAATCTAATTATGTCAGCAGATATCTTAATTAAAATTGATAATCTAAAAAAAACTTTTCAAGGAGGTTTAGAAGCTCTTAAAGGAGTTAATTTAGAAATTCAAAGAGGTGAAATTCTTGCACTTCTTGGTCCAAATGGTGCTGGAAAAACAACACTCATTAATGCCATATGTGGGATAGTTTTGCCTACATCAGGAACCATTTCAGTTGATGGATATGATGTTGTTAAAGATTACCGAAAAACTCGATCGATGATTGGTCTTGTGCCCCAAGAACTCCATTTAGAAGCCTTTGAAAAAGTTTTTCAAAATGTCTCTTACACTAGAGGCCTATATGGTAAGAAAAAAGATCCTGCGTACATAGAAAAAATTCTTAAAGATCTTAGTCTTTGGGATAAAAAGGATAGTAAGCTTCGTGAGCTTTCTGGAGGTATGAAGAAAAGAGCATTAATTGCAAAAGCATTGAGTCATGAACCAAAAATACTTTTTCTAGACGAGCCTACTGCAGGTGTTGATATTAATTTGCGAAGAGATATGTGGAGAGCAGTGAAAGAACTCAAAGAAAATGGTGTGACAATCATCCTTACAACTCATTATATTGAAGAAGCTGAGGCTATTTCTGATCGAGTATCTGTAATCAATAACGGCGAAATCATAATTACTGATAATAAGAATGATTTAATGAGAAAAATGGGCCAAAAGAATTTAACTATAGAATTTCAAGAGCCTTTTAGTCAAATCCCATCTACTTTAGAGTCGTACAACTTAAAAATGAATAGTAATAACTCTTTAACATATTCATATGACTCCCACGGATCTTCGACTGGTATTACAGCACTTCTTCAAGACATAAAGTCGGCAGGTCTAAAATTAAAAGATTTAAATTCCTCCCAGACATCTCTAGAGACGATATTTGAAAAACTTTTGGAGGAGAGTGTATGAACTGGACAGGCATAATGGCAATTTACTTGCATGAGATGGATCGAATGAGAAGAACAACTGTTCAAAGTATATTTTCTCCTGTTATATCATCCTCTCTTTATTTTGTTGTCTTCGGTGCTGCAATAGGGAGTCGCATCCCTGTGATAGAAGATATCTCTTATGGTTCTTTCATAGTGCCTGGTATGATAATGTTAGCTTTACTGACACAAAGTGTTTCAAACGCTTCCTCAGGTATTTTTTTTCCAAAGTTTCTTGGAACTATAAATGAAATATATGCTGCCCCACTATCAACAACAGAGATTGTTATTGGTTTTGTTGGTGCTGCAACTACAAAATCAATAATTTTAGGAAGCTTAATATTAGCAACAGGGTTATTTTTTGTGGAAATATATATTATGCATCCTTTTACAATGATTTTAATGCTCGTCTTAACATCTTTAACTTTTAGCTTACTTGGTTTTCTCATAGGGATGTTGTCATCAAATTGGGAGGAGCTATCAATATTTCCTACACTAATTTTATCTCCACTTGTATTTCTTGGTGGCTCACTATATTCAATCAACTGGTTACCAGAGTTTTGGCAGAACGTTTCTTTGGTAAATCCAGTTCTTTACTTAGTAAGTGGTTTTCGGTGGAGTTTTTATGAAATGGCTGATGTAAGTATTACAACAAGTTTGATTATGATATTTACTTTTTTAATTCTAAATATTTCTGCAATTATTTATATTTTTTCAAAAGGCTTCAAAATTAAAGACTAGTAACAGATGTCAAATAGGATCGTCTGGTTTAAGAAGAATTTAAGATTTAAAGACAATGAAATTCTTATTGATGAAAATAAAAGATCTATATTAATTTACATTATAGAACCCGAGCTGTGGAAGCAAAAAGATATGTCTTTAAGGCAATGGCAATTTACATTAGAGAGTGTAAATGAGCTTAAACGACAATTATTAAAAAATAATTTATATTTAAATATCTTTTTTGGTGACGCGATTGAAATATTCAAGTTTTTAAAAGATAAATATAGCTTTTCAAGCGTAATTAGCGAACAAGAAACAGGTATTCAATGGACTTACCAAAGAGATAAAAAATTAAAAAAATTTTTTTTTCAAAATAAAATTGATTGGATTGAGTGTTCTTACCCAGGAGTTAAAAGAGGACAACATGATAGAAACCAATGGGCAAAAAATTTTAGAAACGAGATTATTAAAAAGTCTAATTTGCCCGTCATAAAACAATCAGTTAATTTAGAATTAACAAACCATGAATTACCAAAATTTTTTTATGACTCAACACCATGTCCATATAGGCAAAAGGGTGGATCTGTCGAAGCAGATAAATTACTACAGTCTTTCTTGAATAAAAGAGGTGAAAATTATCAATTTGAGATGTCTAGCCCAATAACTGCTGAAAAAAGCTGCTCAAGATTATCAACTCATTTGACATACGGTACAATTTCACACCGCGCAGTTTTTCAAGAGGCTATAAAAAAAAGAGATCTAATAAAGCATACCAATAAAAATTTTGCTAAATCTATAAATTCATTTTTATCTAGGTTACATTGGAGATCACATTTTATTCAAAAATTAGAGGATCAGCCATCAATTGAACATGCAAGCTTTATTCCTGTGTATGATCAAATACGTGATAAAGATGAAGAGAAATTAGAGGCTTGGATTGAAGGTAAGACCGGAGTTCATTTTATTGATGCATGTATGATTTATTTAAGAAATCATGGATGGATCAATTTTAGAATGAGAGCAATGTTAGCTTCATTTGCTTCATATAACTTATGGCTTGATTGGAGATACTTTGCTCCACGCTTGGCAGCATTGTTTACAGACTTTGAACCTGGAATTCATTACAGTCAAATACAAATGCAATCAGGTACAACTGGTATCAATACTATTAGAATGTATAATCCTTATAAGCAAGCTATGGATCAAGATCCTCTCGGTAAATTTATTAAGTCACAAATTCCTGAAGTAAAAAATTTCCCACCTGCTTTTTTTCATAATCCCCCAAAAAAAAGTTTGAACGTAAATTTGTTCGATAATGAGTTTCAAAAAGAAATAATTAATGTTAAAGAAACTGCTCAGTATGCTAGAAAAAAAATTTTTGATATTCGCAAATCACAAGAACATAAAATACTTGCAAAAAATGTTTATTTAAAACATGGTAGTAGAGGAAGAAATTGAACTAATCTATGTTTGAAAAACCTGATTATATCGTAATTGGCTCAGGATCAGCGGGATCTACAATAGCATATAGACTTGGGGAAAACCCTCAATTAAAAATTCTGGTATTAGAATTTGGAGGAAATGACAACAGCCCTTTTATACAAATGCCTGCAGCACTCTCATACCCAATGAATATGAATAAATTTGATTGGGGTTATAAAGCAGAGCCCGAGCCTACTTTAAATGGTAGGTCTCTCGTTTGCCCTAGAGGTAAAGTTATTGGAGGGTCTTCGTCAATTAACGGAATGATTTATGTTAGAGGAAACGCTGGTGATTATAATGAGTGGGCTGAAAGTGGTGCAAAAGGTTGGGATTATCCCGATGTCCTTCCATATTTTCAAAGAATGGAAGCAAGCCATGGTGGCAATTCAGAGTTTAGAGGAAAATCTGGTCCACTAAACATTACTCATGGCAAAAGAGATAACCCATTACACAATGCATTTGTAAAAGCGACGGAGCAGGCGGGATACACTTACACTGATGACTATAATGGCTTTCGACAGGAGGGTTTTGGACCAGCTGATATGACTGTTTGGAAAGGCTCTCGTTTTTCAACAGCAAAAGCTTATTTAAAGCCTGCATTAGCAAAAAAAAATGTACAACTTATAACAAAGGTTCTAGTTGATAAAATAATTTTTCATGAAGACAAAGCTAAGGGAGTTGAAGTATTCCATCGGGGCCAAAAAAAAACCTTTAGTGCAAATATTGGTGTTATTTTATCAGCTGGCGCTATCAATAGTCCAACAATTCTTCAAAGATCGGGCATTGGAGATGGCGATGATTTAAATAGTTTGGGGATCAAAGTTATTAAAAACTTACCAGGTGTTGGTAAAAACTTACAAGACCATTTAGAAGTTTATTTTCAAGTTAAATGTCTACAACCAGTAACACTTAATAAGTATTTAAATCCTTTCTCCAAATTACTTATCGGCATGCAATGGATGTTTTTTAAAAGTGGGCCAGGTGCAACAAACCAATTTGAAACTCTTGGTTTCATTCGCTCTGATAAAAACATACCATATCCAGATATACAATTTCATTTTCTTCCAGTCGCTATTAGATATGACGGAAAGGCACCTAGCGAGGGTCATGGTTTTCAATTGCATGTAGGGCCAATGCGTTCAAAATCTAGAGGTTTTGTAAAATTAAAATCTAGCAACCCATTTGACTCACCAACGATAAAATTCAATTACATGTCTCATGAAGATGATTTTCCAAACTTTAGAAAATCACTTAGACTTAGTAGAGAGATATTGAGCCAAGAGGCCCTAGTTCCTTTTAAAGGAGATGAAATCCAACCTGGCGATGACGTTGTTTCAGATGAAGGCCTTGACGAATTTATAAAAAATAATTGTGAAAGTGCCTATCATCCATGTGGTACCTGCAAGATTGGAAAAGAAGATGACCCTTCTTCTGTCGTTCTAAACGATTGTAAAGTAAAGGGTTTTTCAAATCTATACCTTGCAGACTCATCAATTTTTCCTCAAATATGTAATGGTAACCTTAATGCACCGTCAATAATGACTGGTGAGAAAGCCTCAGATCATATCTTGGGAAAACCTCTTTTAGCACCATCAAATCTACAACCTTATACCCACCCAAATTGGCAAAATTCACAAAGATAAAATTTATGATCAGGCTGGTGCTTTTGTTTCTGATGCTCCCATTATCTTCATATTCTGATAAACATATTCCATATTATAAATCCTTAGCTCATGATAAGTCATGGTTACGTCATTATCCCGACAATCAAGATTTGAGTAAACAAACAGAGAAATTTCTCCTTACACAGGAAAATATGCCTGTAAAGATTATTGAAGAGTTTAGAAATAGTTGGAGTTCTTATACGGATTGGTACCGCATTGAATTATTTAATGGAATACAAGGTTGGATTGCTCACAATCAGTTATCTAAAAAAAGAACTTTGCTTATATTAGAGGATATTGAACTTTATGCATTGAAATCTTATGACCCTGAGTCTTGGATGACTATTCAAAAAGGAGTAATACAAGCACCAAAAATTGTAAACTTGTTAGAGGTAAAAGAAACAATGGTAAAAATCAGTATACCTGAGGGCAATACATCCTCTGTCAAAGGATGGATACCTATAGATGATAGATTATGGGGAGTCTCTAACAATGAAATTCAAATTTTTAATGATTAAATACTTTCTATTCATGTTACTCGTGGTACAAGAATTAATGGCCTATAGTGAATCACCTTATAAAGTAGTTCATCAGACAGATAAGTATGAAATTAGATTTTACGAGGAGCGTCTAGTAGTTCAAACCCAATACACTAATCAAAATAATGGATTTCGAAAGCTCTTTAATTATATTTCTGGGAACAATAAACAAAGTGAAAAAATTGCAATGACCACACCTGTGAATGTTACTCAAATTGAAAACGAGTACGTTATGCAATTTTATTTACCAAGTAAATACAAACCAAATGAAATACCTTTACCATCAGATAATTCAGTGAAAATTTCTTCAATTGAGCCAGGTTATTTTGCAGTAATTAGATATTCTGGTTTTGCTTCCGATAAAAATTTTTATAAACACCGAGATGTTTTAAAAAGTATGTTAAATACCGATAATATTAAAGTTATCGGACCTGCTATCAAAGCTACTTATGATGGCCCTTTTACATTGCCTAATCTTCGAAGAAATGAAGCAATTTATCAAGTTGATTGGAAGAATCCTCTTTAAGTCATGAACGCCAACTAATTAATTTAATATATAGCCTAGCTTTTTTAATTATTTTAGTAATATTATTTAATGTTTTTTTGCCAATATGACTGATTTTATTGGGCAATCTTGGATATTCACTAGATGCATAGTTTCATTAACTTCTTAGCATTATTTTTTTTTTGATTCAGTATTTATAAGTTTCACAACTCAAAAATAAGAGAGGTATTTATGAAACTAATAACAGCAATTATCAAGCCCGATAAAGTTGAAGCTTTGAGACAAGCACTTACAGGTGTTGACATCCAAGGTTTAACTATTGTTGAGGCTAAAGGATATGGGCGCCAAAAGGGTCATACCGAACTGTACCGAGGCGCAGAATATGAGGTACATTTTCTTCCTAAATCTCGAGCAGAGGTTTTAGTAGATTCTGCAGACGTCGAAAAAGTCATAACAACGATTTCTGAGGCAGTAAAATCAGGAAAAATTGGAGATGGCAAAATTTTTGTAACTGAAGTGCAAGAAGTTGTCCGAATACGTACAGGAGAACGAGGCGCTGAGGCGATTAAATAAGGAGATCCAATGAAAAAAATATTAACTTTCTTAATCCCTACTTTGCTCTTCTCTGGAGTTGCAAGTGCGGAAGTATCTGCTGAAACAGCTTTTGTATTTAATACATTTTTATTTGTTTTTAGTGGAGTCTTAGTGATGTTCATGGCATTAGGTTTTGCCATGTTAGAAGCTGGATTTGTTCGTAAAAAAAACACATCAGCAATTTTATTAAAAAATATAGCATTATACTCAATTGCAGGGATAATGTTTTATCTTATCGGTTACAGTTTAATGTATGTAGATGTTTCAGGTTGGATAGGTTCATTAGGTGGCATGTTTTACGATACTGCTGATGATTTAACAGCTGCAACTGAAGAGGGTGGCTACTCTTTAGCATCAGACTGGTTCTTCCAAATGGTGTTCTGTGCTACAGCAATTTCAATCGTATCTGGTGCATGTGCAGAAAGAATTAAAGTATGGCCATTTATGATATTTGCGGCATTTATGACAGGAATTATTTACCCAATTTATGGTTCTTGGACTTGGGGCGGTGGATGGCTCACAGAAATGGGCTTTTCTGATTTTGCTGGATCTACAATAGTTCACTCAGTAGGTGGATGGGCAGCTTTAACTGGCTGTTTAATTCTTGGTCCTAGAGCTGGAAAATATGGTGCAGATGGAAAGATATCTCCAATCGCTGGTGCGAACATGCCTTTAGCATGCCTTGGTACCTTCATCCTTTGGTTTGGATGGTTTGGATTTAACGGTGGATCTCAATTAGCACTTGGTAGTGCCGCTGATGCTTCTGCAATGTCAATTGTTGTTGTAAACACAAATATTGCTGCATGTGGTGGTGTTGTGGCTGCAATTATTTTATCACAGCTATTGTATAAAAAAATTGATCTATCTATTGCATTGAACGGTGCTATTGCGGGTCTTGTTGCTATTACTGCAGGTCCAGATTTAAGCAACCACTTCTTATCTATGATTGTTGGTGCAATAGGTGGTATTCTTTGTACTATCGCTATCCCAATGCTCGACAAAATGAAAATCGATGATGTTGTCGGTGCAATATCAGCACACTTAGTTGCAGGTATTTGGGGAACATTGGCCGTAGGTATTTTTGGTAGCGGCGATTTCCTAGTGCAATTAATAGGAATTGTTGCTGCAGCTGTCTTAGTTGTACCTTTAAGTGGCGTATTCTTTTATATTCTAAAAGGAACTATAGGCTTAAGAGTATCAGAAGAGACCGAAGCATCTGGTTTAGATAGTGCTGAATTAACAACAGTCGCTTACCCAGAATTTAAATAATCTTATTTATAGTACTCCTAAAAAAGGGGCACATTATGTGCCCCTTTTTTTATATTTCAAATAATAAAAACTCTCCTTTATTAGAAGATCGAAAAATCATCTCTGATAACTCCCCTTTAGTGATAGCAACGCCATCGCCTTCTTTTAAATTGTATTCTTGAAAATTTACATTTCCTTGAACAACATGAATCCAATAATCTTTATCGTTGGAAGGTGTAAATTTAACTTCACCGTCTTTGTCAACAATCGAGGCAAATATGGTTGTATCTTGATTTATTTCAATCGAATTATCAGATCCATTAGGGGATATAATTTTAGCTAATTTATTTAGCTTATCTTCTTCACTGAAATATTTTTGATTATATTTAGGCTCAATATCACGTTCTTTGGGCACAATCCAAATCTGTAAGAAATGCACTTTCTCTGTGGGAGAATGATTAAATTCACTATGAACAACACCAGTTCCAGCACTCATATGTTGCACATCTCCTGATTTGATAACCGAGCCAGTTCCCATGCTATCTTTATGTTCTAAGGCGCCCTCAATAACATAAGAAATAATTTCCATGTTGTTATGAGGATGAGCATCAAAGCCTCTTCCTCCATCTACTCGGTCATCATTAATAACTCGGAGATTCCCAAATCCCATATTTTGAGGATCATAATAATGGCCAAAGGAAAAAGTATGCTTGCTATCTAGCCATCCAAAATTACTTGGGCCTCTGTCTTCACTCTTTCTTAAAGTAATCATTTTAATTTCTCCTGTATTTAAATTAATTGATCAATTTTTGATGTAATTTTTTTGCTATCAGGTTTTGTCATCGACGACCAGCTTTCAACTAGATTACCCTGACCATCGAATAAATATTTATAAAAATTCCATTGTGGGGTTTTCCCATAGTCACTTGCTATCCATTGATAAAGAGGGTGAGCATTATCTCCTTTAACATCTATGATCTCGGTTAAAATAAATTTTGTTTGATAGTTTACGAGACAAAATTCTTTGACGTCTTCCTCCTCACTTAATTCTTGCTTAAAAGAATTGGAAGGAGTGCTAATGATAATAAGATTTTTATCTAAGTACTCTCGATGCAGATTAGAGAGATTAGCATACTGTTTTGTGAAACCACATCGACTTGCAGTGTTCACTAGCAAAATAGGTTTTCCTTGAAATTCATTAAAATTGATTACATTTCCATCAATATCGTTAATAGAAAAATTATAGAGGTTTTGTGCCATACTTGTTCCTGTCATAATTGCGATGATGCTTATAATTTGAATCAGCCACTTCATGACCTTTTATACTTGATGATGGGAAACTAGATTGATCGGATTTCTGATTCAAGCCCGTTTGGACCTAGTTTTAGATGTGAATACCAATCTCGATGAACCACATCCCAGTCTATTTCTATCCCTAGACCAGGATCAGGGTTCACGGTCACTTCACCCTTATGATCTGTACGAATAAAGGTTTTTGCTCCATGCTCGTGGTCTTCAAAAGGGACAACTTGTTCAAAATAATCACAATTATCATGGCTCAACATAATATGTAAATTCGCTGCTTGACCTAAGGGGTAGGACCAAGACTGAAGCTCAGTATTTTTATTGAAATTCTTCGCTATTTTCATTACTTCTAAGACTTTTGTAATACCGCCTACATAGGTAGTATCTACTCGAACATGATGAAAAACATCTAATTTGAGAGACTGCTCAATTTGGAAGGGGTTGAGTATGGAGTTTCCCGCACCAATAACTGGTGTTTTAATTTGTGATCGAAGCCATTGATAGCTTTCCCAATCAAAATCATTAAAGGGTGCTTCAAACCAAATAAAATTTAATTCATCTAATTTTTTACCTAGAATGAGCGCATCCTCACGATTATATCGCTGCTCACAATCAATCATAAATTTGATATTGGGAAATAGCGGACAGACTTGAGAGACCATTTGAAGATCAAATTCAACATCACACCATGTGTGAAATTTGACGGTATGGAAATGTTGGGCCTCTAAATTTTTAACAAAGTTTATATATTCATCGATACTATGAAAAAGGGGAGTAGAAGCATAAGAAGCAATACTATCTCTTTTTCTTCCAAGAACATCACAAAGAGGTTTGTCGATTGACTTGGCATATCCATCCCACATAGCAATATCAATAGAAGAAACAGCAAGAGGGTTGAGGGGAACACATCGAGTTAACATAAATTCAGTTAGTTTAGATCGTTGTTTTAGATTTTTTCCTAGAATTTCAGGAAATAAATTTCGACAGGACTCGACCACAGAGTGATCATAATGATGCTCTGTTGGAATTAGCACTCCTCCCACACATTCTACACCAGATTCAGTGATAAGTTTGACGATGATGTTGGCCTCAAACATTGGAGACATATCTTTTGCCCAAATAATTTGAGGTGCGTTTGATTTACATGCAAATACCTCTGCCGAGATGATATCTAACTCGGCCATTTGAAAACTACTTGAACTTTCGAGCTAGGTGGCGAAGCTTGCCATCAGTTGAATCAAATTCTAGATAACAACCTTGTAAATGTCTAGCTCCCTCACTCGAATCATATGAGGTTCTTCCATGCAGAAGTCTGTGGTTATCAAACATCATGACATCTCCAGGTGAGAGCTTAAATTTTATCTCGAAGTCAGATGAAGTGTATAAATCTCCTAATAATTTTCTCGCTTTGTAAAAACTCTCTAATTTTTCATTTTCTAAAGGTGGCACGTAATCAACTCTAGTACTATACCTGACTTGCTTATAGTCGCCATCTTTGTCTAATTCAATTAACTCTCCCCAATTTTCTAAAATTATATCTTTATCTTGAAATCGGTAACGTAAATTTGTTTTGGTTAAAGACTCAAATGCTTCTGGCTCATTTAATTTAATATATTCTGCAACTGAAAAACCATCAACAAGAGTAGAAAAACCACCACTTACTTCGTTTTTTAAACAGTGCAAAAACTGTATTCCAGGTGCTTCTGGTTTTCTGTAAGGGTTATCGGTATGAGGTGGTAATGCAATAGGTTTATAGGCTAGGTCATTTGGATTTGGTTTAGACATTACATCAAAAAATTCTCCAAAATTTGTGACCTTAACTGGGCCTATTGAATTTACAAATTTTAATAAATACTTACTTTCAGTTGGTACATTTTTAATAATAACAAATCCATATTTATAAAAATCCATAAGAAGATTATACATAGACTCTTTTTTAACCATATCTACTTCAAAAATAGCCTGAGGTATATCTTCTAGTTGAGAATTCCACAAAATTCTTTTTGGCAAGGGTCCTCTTTTATTTTTTTCTTCATCCATTTCAATCAAAAGATCATTTAAACGATATTGACCTTTTGCCCCATCATTAAATTCAACATCAAGTTTGTGATCTGATAATTTGCAACTTGTAATTTTCAATTTTAGGTCTATTGAGGATGGTTCATATAATCTTTGATTAGTATCTAAATCAAAATAATTTTCACCTGGTAGTCTTTCTCTTAACCAAATAGGATGCAAATGAAATGTCTTATTTTGATGAATTATCTTAATAGTATTGTTTTCAAAATTAAAATCCATAATTCAAACCCTAAATATTTATAATTAAATATTTTGCTAAATTTAATTAATTGTCAATTAAGAAATTAATTCTTGATTTTAAAAATTGCCTCAATTTCTACCGTAAAACCTAAAGGTAAAGAATTAACTCCTACTGCAGCTCGAGCATGAACACCAGTCTCGCCAAAAATATCTTTCATCATATTCGAGCAACCATTGATTACTAAAGGTTGCTGTGTGAAGCTCTCAATACAATTTACAAAACCTGTCAGTTTTATTAATTGATCTACTTGATTAATTGATCCTATTTCATTTTTTAAAGCAGATAAGATAGCTAATCCACATAGCCTAGCGTGATTTTGAGCTGTCTCTAAATCAACATCAGCCCCAACTTTTCCTTTTGCAAAAGACCCATCCTCAAGTAATGGGCCTTGACCAGATATATATGCAATATTATCAACAATAACGCAGGGTTTATAACTCCCTGCAGGTTTAGCAGGTTTTGGTATTAAAAGTCCTAATTCAGCTATCTTGGCTTCGAAATCCATCAATTAAAAAATTACTCTTTTTCGTCAATTTTACTAATCATTTGTTCAGTAGCAGTTTGCATTCCAATTGCGGAAGCGGTGCGAGGCACAACCATTGATGGTGTATTATCATCATAAATATCACTAGTTCTTCCAACTCTTACTCTTTGATAGGTAAATAGTGCCAGAAAAACATAAACTATTGCACAATAATAAAACAATCCATAGGCATCAAAATAAGACATAAATCCAGAGACGATAATTGGCCCTAAAACTAAACCTAATGCATTCACTAATGTCAGAGTTGAGCTAGCAGAAACAACCTCATCCTTTTCTAAAAAATCATTTAGGTGAGAAATAACAACTGCATAGTAAGGAAGAGATACAGCTGAATGTATTCCAACAAATAATAAAAGAATATTAAATGAAAAAGATCCGAAAATAATTACACAAATAGATGAAATCAAAGCAATGATATTTAATATCAGTAAAATTATTCTTCTATCAAATCCATCCGATAATTTACCAACCGGATACTGAAATAAAGCTCCAATGAAAGTATTTACAAAAACAAGTATAGAAATTTGAAAAATGCTTAAGCCTGACTTAGCTCCAAAAACTGCAATTAATCCAAATGATGCTCCATATATCATTCCAATACCAAAAGAACCGATAAAAGACATGGGAGAATTTTTATATAGATTTTTTAAAGATATGAACTTAGGTGTAGAAAATTCTGGTGCTGATTTTTTAGTAAGCAAAATTGGAACTAAAGCAAAAGAAATTAATAAAGATGTTAGAATATATAAGTGTGCCTCAGTAGTCTCTTTTAGATTTATTAGCAAACCACCCCCACTAGTTGATAAGTATAATATCACCATGTAAAATCCAATGAGCTTCCCCCTTGTTCTATTATCAGCACGATCATTTAGCCAACTTTCACAAACGATATATATTGCTGCCAATGAAAACCCCGTGAGTAGTCTTAAAAAAAACCAAAAATATGGGTGAGCATAAATCCAATGAAATAAAATCGTAATGGAAGCGATTGATGCGAATGCTGCAAATACTCTTATATGTCCCACATTTTTGATAATTTTGGGACAAATATATGAGCTTGCTAAATAACCTATAAAATAACCTGTAAAGACATATCCAATTTCAAAATCGGAAAAGTTAAATAATACGGCATTAATATTTAACAAGGTTCCTTGCAAAGAATGTGCAAGCATAATAAATCCAAAACCTGTAAATAGAGCCCAAGAGCTATATATGACGTTCAACACCGGAGATTTTTTAAACTTTTAGTTTAAAAAAGCAATTATTATTTATTGAAGGGGAGCTTTGTCATTTCAGACTCAATCTCTTGACCATCAAGAAGAAGTACCTGTTTTTTTTCTAAAGTTTGATATTGGGTTTGCACCATGGCTATTCCAAGACAACAGCCAAAATCTGGACTAAAGCATGCAGCTCTTAACTCACCTATTCTGTTATTACCTATTTTTAAAGATAGTGCTTTTGTAATTTCAATTTTATCCAGTTTAAATTTTAAACCAACTAAAGATCTCTTGACTCCCTCTTTGTGCTGTTTTTCTAATTCAGCTTTTCCTAAATAATCTATTTTGGGATTGAAAGAAACAAAAGAACCCAAACCACACTCCAGTGGACTGTCATTCATATTCATATCATTTCCAAAAGATAATAAACCACCCTCTATTCTTTCTATTAAATTTGGACAACCTGGTCTTACATCTAAATCTTTTCCCTTAGACATAAGGGTATCATAAAGATTAAGACCGATTTCATCATTATCTACATAAATTTCAAATCCACCTTGTTTGGACCAACCTGATCTGGCGATTAAAAATTTATGATTTTGAAAATCAAATCTTTTAAAGTTGAAAAATTTTAACTTATCTATGTCCTTAAATACCCTTGACATCAGTTCAAATGATTTTGGCCCTTGAACTGCAAGAATGTTTACGTTGGGTTCAGTAATTTCTACATCAAGATTCATACCTATTGCAATTCCTTTAGCATAGAGAAGTACATCAGTATCTGCTATGGAAAGCCACCATGTGCTTTCCCCAACTTTCATTATCAGTGGATCATTGATAATCTTACCTTTGTTATCAACAATTGGTGCATAATAACAAAGATAATCTTTAGCCTCAGATAAATCTCTACAAGTAATTAATTGTGTAAGTTTTGCTGCGTCAGGGCCCTGAATTTGAACTTGTCTCTCTCCTGATACATCCCAAAGTTGAACATTATTTTTAAGATGTCGACTGTCTTCTTCTATGCCTTTAAATGAAGCAGGTAAAAGCATATGATTATAAACTGTATATGATTGTACCCCATACTCTTCTATCCTTTTAGTATATGGTGTGGAGCGAAGTCGTGCACTTTTTGCAATTAAATGGTTCATAAAATTTCTGGCTTAGTTAATATGTATTCTTGATACAAAGCAAACGATATTTTTTTATTTTTATAATATTTCTTACATGTCATATTCCAATATTTCATTCTTATTCAAGTAATTCTGATCGAGTGGACTATCTCTTAGAGTTACTTCAAGAGCCATTAGATGATGAGTCTCAAAAAGAAGTAAAGGGAGCCATAATGCGAATTTGGAAACTATCAAGGAGTGAGGAAATACAACAAAAAATGAATAATATCGGGCAATTAATAAAATTCAAACAGTACCAAGATGCTGAGGATATTCTTTCTATAATAATAAATGAGCAAAATGACTTTATGGACGCCTATTATCAAAGAGCAATAATTCATTATTACCAAGGAGAAATCAACGAAGCACGTTTAGATCTTTTAAGTGTTTTGTCTTTGGAGCCAAGACATTTTGATGCATTAAGAGTATTAGCTTTTATCTATGAAAAACAAAATAAAAAAAGTGAAGCCTATTATACATATAAAGATCTAGAAAGAGTACTTCCTCATGATGAAGTAGTGAGAAGTAAGTTAAAACTTTTAAAGAATTAATTAAAGATTAAGACCTAGTAAATAAACTAATATACATAAAGTAAAAAAAGTAACAAGACTATACATCATTCCAATAATTATAGGAATAAAGCCTTGATTGAAAATTTTTTTTAAATTGATAGAAGCACCAAGTGCGGTTAATGCTAAACCAAATAGGATAGTAATTATATTTTCTATGATAACTATGATGTTTTCCCATGTATAGGAGTTTGAATAAAAGACATCTATCATTGTTCGAATAATTATTAAAAAAATAAAACCTATTACGAATAAAGGTATTGAACTTTTAATACTTTTTAATATCTGAAAATTCTTAAGAGTCTCATTTTCTTTTCTATTTTTTAAAATCAATAATGATGGAATCAATAATACAAGAAATAAATTTCTAAGAAGTTTAGTGATAGTAGCAATTTCAAGAACCTTATCATTATGGTATAAGTCACTATATACCATTGCTGCAGCTAATACCTGACTAGTATCATGGATCCCAACTCCTAAAAAGATACCCTTTGCAATATCTGATATGAAATACCACTCTATAAAAAAAGGATAAATAAGCACTGCTAGGCTACCCCAAATGATAACTATCAATATTGCTATACCAACATCATTATCTTTAGATTTTAAAACACTTGAGGTGGCCATTATTGCAGTTACACCACAAATTGACGTACCAATAGCGAGCAATTTTGATAGTTCTTTCTGAAGTGGCAATAACTTTGAAAGAACTAAATATGTCAAGAATATCAATAAAAATACAATAATTATTATACTTATTGATTGAATACTAACATTGGCAAGTTGAGCAAAACTTATTTTTATTCCGAGTAATACTATAGCCAATTGGAGAATATTTTTCTTAATAAAGTCCCGTCCCTTTTGAACCCTCTCAGAAAATTGAAATAAATTAAAAAATAATATTCCTGAGATTAGACAAAGTAAGCTTATCGGTAAAGATGATAAATTTAAAATGTAACTCAAGGGTTGACTTAAAAAAATTGTAAAAAGGTAAATTAGACTGATAACTGTAATTCCAATAATTTTACTACTAGTCATTATCTGTCAAACCAGCACCAGCTCCTGAAATTTTTTTTTCTTCTGTTTCTTCAACAAAAGTATCTAGTGATAGTTTATAAAGATAGTCCCAAGAACTTTGGGTATATTTACTTTTTCTATTTGTTGATATTGTTAGAGAAAAGTCTGTTAAATTCTTAGGAAAAAAATTTTCATTTATAAAATAAATTCCCCCAGGACTTATAGTAAAATTTAAATCTGGCGATTTTAAATGAAAATATAGTAGGTTTTTTTTTGCTGACTTGGATAAGAAAGGAACAATTAACAGAGGCTCATTTATATTTTTAAAATTATAAGTACGGTGTAATTCTTTATTATGGGATTGATCAAGAAAGAAAATTCCAAAATGTATGGGACAAAGATTTCTTGTATTAGATTGATCCACATCCAAAAGTTTATTAAGGTTATTAAGCCCTAAGTCAATGAGTCTCCTAAAACTCTCTAATCCTTGAAATTCTGATTGTTCTAGTAATCTGACTGCTTTTCCAGCTTCTTCAGAAACACCCCAGCTTAATCCTTCAGCACGTGATGATCTTTTAATTGTTGTTTCGATTTCATATAAAGAATGCATTAAGCTATCTTTTTATAAGACCAAGTATCATCAGATTTACTTATTTCTCTCATTAATGGAGCACCTTGATACATCGTAATTCTTACCCATCGATCAGAACGAGGGTCAAAGCGAGTTGCACCAAAAAATGATAGTTTTAATCGAATCATATCCACAGGTATTAAAGTTTTTGAAGTAGTGTTATCTTGTATTTCAGAATAGGGAAGTTTCTCGCATATTAATACTCTTCTTAATATGTGACGGTATTCTTGGTTTTTTAACAAATAATACCCTAGGTCTTTCTCTAAGTTACATGATTTTAGATCGTCATAAAGTGCACTTACATCTCTCGCAATAGCCAAGGGTAGTTCTAAATCTGAACCCTCTTCAGTGAATCTATCTGACATCCGAGGTTCTTGTTTGTTTTTTGAGTAATACCAAAAATTTAAAATATTTTCTTTATCATCAAAATTAATATCTAGAAGCCAAGTATATTGATCCTCTATTAACTGACACACCTCTTTAATAGTTCTTGATGTGTCAATATCAAAGTACTCATCTTCGTTTATTGACATTTCAAAACTTAAAGGTTCCACTATATCAGGATAGACCTCCATCATTAACGAAATGATAAATTCACAGCATTCAGATTGAGTATTAGCTTCTGTCCATTCATATATAGAATTCCAAAAAAATTTATTTAGAGGAAATGATGAGTAAAATTTTTGAAAAATACTTAAATCTTTTAAAAGTTGATTATTCTTTTTCTTTTGGAAATCACTTTCTGTTTTCCAAAATTTAATATTCTCCCGAATTATAGATAGATAAGATTGTAAAATATCTTTATCTTTTTGGCTTACTGAAGAAATTGAGCGAATTGCTTTTAATGCTTTTTCTTTTGCAATGATCCATTGATTTAATAAAGCTGGATGATTAACTATAAATGGAGCCATTCCCAATCCTGTAGAATTGCCAATACCTAAATTTCTAGCAATATCTCCTTTCAACTTCACCGCTTTATTTGGTGAACGAGAGTAAGCAACATGATTTACTACATCAAAAGTGAATTGTCTTGCAAGATACACAAGCATCATTTCTAACCTAAATGGCCCCTTAAGTTCCTCTCGATTTTGAATTTTAATTCGGTCAGCTAATCCAAATTTTCCTGAACCATAAACAGCGGTAGTTCTATAAAGATAACCTACGTCATATAGGAGTTTAGTATTAGGTTGCTCTCCTTTAGATAGTTTATCTACTACATGTTCAAAGACACGAACTGATTTATTAGCTCGAGATAGACAAAGCTCTTTTTCACTTACTCTTCCTTGTTCTTGAAGAGGTACATTATCATTGAGTCTTTCAATATCCTCTTCAGTTGGAACTCCATCAAATAAAACAAATGAAGCATCCCACTTTGTGGCTATCACTCGATCAGATCTCTCGCTATCCTCAATATGATTAGAAAAACAAATGAGAGAGTATTGTTTTTGGCCGTTATTTACTACATAAACGATATGACCAAATCCTTGTTTGTCTAGAGCAAATTTTTCAGTTGTAAATTCCCAACTCTTGAACTCTCTTATAAAACTTCTAAGAAAAGAAAGTTTAGATTGATGAAAGGATCCTAGCCGATCTAATTTCATAACCAACTCTGGTTTTCTTAAATCAATTTGCATTAATCAAACTTTCTATAAAAATTGTACCAATTATTTCCTAAGATGTCGTGTGTCTCTTCTTCACTAAAGCCAACGTCTCTTAAACCTCTGTGAAGATTTTCAAATCCTCTAGCATCCTCAAACCAGGATGGCTGAGGAGGAAAACCTGCATTATCTGGTGTTCCCTCACCAAAATCTTTTGTTTTCGTCCAGGTGCCATTTCTCATCCATTCGACTATACTGTCAGGGTGATGAATACAAAGATCTGAGCCAATACCTATTTGTTTAATAGATATTCTTTTTGTACTTTCTGCAATCATCTCACAAAATGATTTAAGAGTACATTGTGATGCATCTTTAAGATGATGTGGATATAGGGAGAAACCAATCATTCCTTTACTATCGTTCAATGCTTTAAGTATGTTATCTGATTTATTTCTAAGCCCCTTGTGCCAGAAAATAGGATTGGCATGACTTACAACAATTGGATGCTCCGAAATATCAATAGCCTCTAATGTCGAAAATTCTGCTGAGTGTGACATGTCAATTATCATATTTACTCGATTCATTTCTTTGATAACCTCTTTCCCCATTCTAGTAATGCCACTATCATGTTTCTCGTAACAACCTGTGGCAAGTAATGATTGGTTATTATAAGTCAATTGCATAAATAGAACTCCTAATTCTTTTAAAGACTCAACGTAATCTATATTATCTTCGATAGGAGAGCAGTTCTGTAATCCATAAAAAATAGCAGTTTTATTTTCGAGTTTAGCTTTAACTATATCTCTCGAACTTTTCCCTTGAAAGATTAAATCTTTATTTTTTTTAAAATATGTATTCCACTTTTTTATGTTAGTGAGAACTTCATCAAAATCCTCGTGATAACAAATAGTTGCGTGAACAGCATCCAATTTCGCTTGATGATTGATTTCAAATATTTTCCTTGACCAGTTACAATACTGAAGATTGTCAACTCGAAAATTCATTTGAAAATTATACTGGTCCAGAATTAATGTAGGAAGTTTTTACCTGCGAGTAAAATTCTCTAGCATATGTTCCTTGTTCGCGAGGACCAAAACTTGACGCTTTTCTTCCTCCAAAAGGTACATGATAATCTAAACCAGCAGTTGGTAAATTGATTGTCGCTACACCAGATTTAATATTTTGTTTAAAAAACTCAGCTTTTGCTAGAGATTGAGTAATGATCCCACTGGATAACCCAAATTCTGTTTCATTTGCTATTTCTAAAGCGTGATCTAAGTCTTTTGATGGAATAACACATGCAATGGGTCCAAACATTTCTTCCTGATTTATACGAGACTTGTTATCTCCGTCAATAAATAAGGTCGGTTCCATATAATATCCTGGTGTTCTCATGTTCATAGGGCTACCTCCAAAAGCTAATTTAGCCTCACCTTTACCTATATCGACATACTTTAAGTTTGAATCAAATTGAGATTGACTTGAAACAGGTCCCATTTGCGTTCCCTCATCTAAAGCGTGTCCCACCTTTAAATTTTTTATATTTTCCACCAAGCCATCTATAAATTTTTTATAAATATTTTCATGAACTATTAGTCTTGAAGAAGCCGTGCATTTTTGCCCTGTTCCACCATAAGCTCCATTTACAGCACAAGTGATAGCAGTTTTTAAATCTGCATCATCCATTATAATCAAAGGATTTTTAGAGCCCATTTCCATTTGCATTTTTTTCATAGTTGATGATGCGTCTTTATAAAGTTGTCTTCCAGTCTGAACTGAACCAGTAAAACTTATGGCTGCTATTTCAGGGTGAACTGCAATTTTGTGACCAACATCACTTCCAGATCCTAAGACTAAATTAAAAAGACCTTTGGGAATATCTTGTTTGGAAATTATCTCAGTCAAAGCTACCGCGCTACCAATTGTTAAAGAAGCAGGTTTTAAAATTACAGCATTACCACACATCATTGCAGGGGCTGCTTTCCATGCAGGTATAGCTATTGGAAAATTCCAAGGTGATATAATTCCAACCACCCCAAGAGGTTCTCTAGATATTTCAACCTGAAAACCAGGTCTAGTCGATGGTATCTTTTCTCCATATAACCTTAAGCATTCTGAGCCATAATATTGAAATTGTTGACCTGCTCTTGCAACCTCACCAATCCCTTCAGCCAATGGTTTACCCTCTTCTTGAGATAATAATTCTCCCAATTCCTCAGATTTTTGTATTAACTCGTCTCCAATTCGAATTAATATTTGTGATTTTTTTTCAATACCTACTTCTTCCCATTCCTTTTGTGCAATAATTGCTGACTCAACTGCTTGTTCAAATTGCTCACCAGTGGCTGAGGTATACTCAGATATTACATCAGCTGTATCTGAAGGATTAATATTTTTGATTAAACCAGTACCCTCGACCCAATGGCCAGCAATAAAGTTCGACTTTTTCATAAATTATCTTTTTAAGATCTCAGAGAGTTTTTTCGTAGATAAGAAACCAACATTATTTTTATCTTTATCTTGAATTACAAGATCTTCTGGTTTTTCAGAAATAACTTTATCGATAAATCTATCAATAAATTCATCTTGGTTAACGGGCATTGCTTTACTAATATCTTGTCCATTAAGCTTGTCCATTATATGTTTGGCTTTAATCACTCTAGCCCTATTAACATCTTCAACAAAGTCTTTAACATACTTAGTTTGTGGATTAAGTAATATCTCAGCAGGAATACCTTCTTGATCCATTATGCCATCTTTTAGGATAGCGATACGATCACCAATCTTAAGAGCTTCATCAAGGTCATGAGTAATAAATACAACAGTTTTATGTAATTCATCTTGAAGTTCCAATAGAATATCTTGCATATCTTTTCGAATTAAAGGATCAAGAGCACTAAAAGCTTCATCCATTAAAAGTATGTCTCCATCGTTAGTTAAAGCTCTAGCTAATCCAACACGTTGTTGCATTCCTCCTGATAGGTGTTGAGGATATTTATCTTCATATCCAGACAAACCTACTCTTTCAATCCATCTAAGAGCCTTTTTCTTGGCTTCCTCTTCATTGATATTTTGGATGTGTAGTCCAAAAATAGTATTTTGCAAAACGGTTTTATGAGGAAGTAAGGCAAATCTTTGAAAAACCATAGCAGTTTTACTTCTTCTAAAATTTCTTAGTTCTTCTTCATTCATTTTTAAAACTTCTGCGCCATCAATGGTCACGCTTCCATCAGTCGGCTCAATTAAACGATTTATGTGACGAATTAAAGTAGACTTACCAGAGCCAGATAAACCCATTACTACTTGAATTGATTTTTCCTCTATGTCTAAGTTTATATCTTTAAGACCTAAAACATGATTATGTTTTTCTAAAAGCTCATCCTTACCAACTCCATTTTTGACATGTTCCATAGCCGATGTTGGGTTTTTACCAAAAATTTTATATAGGTTTTTAATTTTAATCTTTGCCTCAGGCATTAGATAAGTTTTCCAGAGCGATGCTTTTGAATACGCTTTCCATATGATTGAGAGACTCGATCGAAAACAATCGCAACGATTACAATTGCCAACCCATATAATACTCCTTTAGTAAAGTATTGATTATAAATTGATTGTAGCACAGGTTGACCTAGTCCTTTGACGCCAATCATCGAAGCAATTATAACCATAGCAAGTGCCATCATAATCGTTTGATTAATTCCTGCAAAAATAGTTGGTAAGGCCAAGGGAAGCTGAACTTCAAATAATTTTTGCCTTTTTGTTGCTCCAAAAGCATCAGCTGCTTCAAGTGCTTCTTGATCTACTTCTCTTATTCCAAGGTTAGTTAGTCTTATGAGAGGAGGTATAGCATAGATAACAACAGATATAAGGCCAGGTATTTTTCCAATACCCATTAGCATAACAATAGGAATAAGGTAAACAAATGGGGGCATTGTTTGCATAACGTCTAATATTGGAGTGACTATTTTTTCAGTGCGATCAGAACGAGACATTGCGATACCTGTTGGAAGACCAATTACTACAGCCATAATCACAGATGTGAGAATAATAGCTATCGTGCTCATAGTTTCCTCCCACATTTGGAAGTAACCAATAAATACAAAAGCTAGAAAAGTAGAAACACATAATTTTATACTTCTACTTCCCCAATAGGTGAGAGCCATTAAGACAATCATGAAAATGGGCCATGGTGTGGCAATTAATAAATCTTCAAAAAAAACTAATAATTTTAATAATGGGTTGAAAATAGCATCAATTGTATCTCCCCATTCTCTTGCAAAATCTTTATATCCAGCATCAATTGCCTTTTTCATACCACGATAAGTGGCTTTAGGCATTTCAGGAAACTCAGTGAAAAAATTAGACATTAAAATAAAAGGTATTTGTTATTAAAAAAACCCCCCTTAACTAATTAAGGGGGGCTAAATTTAAATGATTTACATCATTCCTAGTTCTTTTTTAATAGCTATTCTGGCATCTGCAGAAGTCCAGTTCTTCCAAACATCTTCATTTTCTAATAAGAAGTGTTCAGCAGCCTCTGAAGCTTCAGCTTGTTCGCCATCTTTCCATGCTAACATTTGTGATAATAATGTATTTGGAAAACTTCTCTTTTCAAGATAGTTCATTACCACATAATTATCGAGCATGTCTGAGCCAACATAGGTTTCAACAGTAGATGCAGGATATCTATTTTTACCTGGAGCTGCTACTTCTAAGTCATTGATCTCAGAAATCCAAGTTTCATAATTATGATCAACGCCTTCATCAAGCTTAGTCATGTCATACTTACCAAGGATAGCTGTTGGACCCCAGTAGTAGCCCATCCAACCTTCACCTTTATTGTATGCTTCACCCATCGCACCTGCAAGAGCTCCACCTGAACCTGGATCAATAAATTCAAAACCAGCATCAGCCATACCATAAGCTTTAAACATTTGTGTAGTGGTGATCTGACAGTTCCAACCTGCAGGACAACCGTAGAAACCAGCTACGCTTGAGTCTTCAGGGTGTGGGAATAAATCAGGTCTTGCAAGAGCATCTTCAATAGTGACGATACCATTAGCTTCTGCAATGTAAGTTGGGATAAAAAAACCTTCTTCTCCACCATTTTCAAATACTTTACCTACGTTTTTGATAAGACCTTCAGCTTCAGCTGGATCTAAAACTTGCTTTAGGTTTTGAGACCACAGCTCAGGAGCGATTGATGGCTCACCTTTCTCAATAAGAGATGTAGATGTAGGCATTGTATCACCAGGAATTAATTCAACATCACATCCATAACCATACTCGAGTATTGTAGCATCGATGTGAGCAATAACCTGAGCAGAAGCCCAGTTCATCTCTGCAATTGTTACATCACCACAACTTGCCTTAGCACTACTAGAGATAGAAGTTATCCCTAATGCAAGGAAAATAGCAGTAAATATACGAAATATTGACATATTTCCTCCTTTTTAGATATATCTATAAGATAGTTAAACATTTAGTTCCATATCATGCAAATTATTTATAGTGTTTATTTGTCGTACTTTGTTTAATTAACTTGATTACAAATAATAAACCTATCTAATTTTTTTAAATGCCTTTTTTAAATAAATCTCAAGCCCAAAGCCTCGCCTCTAAAAAGCTAATAAAATCAGGATGTATTAAGGAAAATAGCCTAGGAATTATTGATGGAATACTTGACGCAGAGTTCAGTGGAATAAAAAGTCATGGTTTTCACTATTTACCCATATATTGCAACCATTTAAGAATAGGTAAGATTAACGGCCATGCCTCACCAAAACTGGAGCAAATTTCTAGCTCGTCAATCAAGGTAAATGCAGATAATGGTTTTGCTCACACTGCTATTAATATGGGACTTAAGCTTTTATGTGAAATGAGTAAAAATGAGGGTATATCATGTATGTCTGTTAACAATTCATATAATTGCGGAGTTCTTGGCTTTCATACCAAAAGAATTGCAGAGAAAAATTTAATAGGAATAGGTTTCACTAATGCGCCAGCTTCAATTGCTCCTATTGGAAGCATTAAGCCAGTGATAGGAACTAATCCTTATTCAATAGCCGCTCCTCAAAATAAAGAGGTTTTAATTATTATTGATCAATCTGCCAGTGTGGTTGCAAAAAGTGAAATTTCTGTAAGAGCAAAACTAGATGAACCAATTCCTGAGGGATGGGCATTCGATAAAGATGGCAATGTTACAACAAACGCTAAAGATGCTCTTAAAGGGACTATGGCTCCCACCGGAGGATATAAAGGTTTTGGTGCAGGTTTAATGGTTGAAATATTAGCATCTTGTGTTGCTGGAGGAAATTTAGGGACAAAAGCCTCTTCATTTGCAGGAGAGGATGGAGGTCCTCCTTCCACAGGTCAATTTTTTATAGCTATAAATCCAAAAAAATTTAACTCAGATTATGATTCATATTTACAAGAACTAGTTAATTCTATCACAACTCAAGAGGGGTCAAGGCTTCCTGGCTCAAAACGTTTGAATAAATTTAATGAAAATGTAAAAAAGAATATTTTCATATCTGATGAACTTATGAGTCGGATTGAATTAATTTGAATTAAATTATTTTATTTTTTAGTCACAGCGTATGGTTTAAATGAAGAGTCTGTTTTTTTGTTACCTGAATTAATATTTTTAGCTGGGACGCCAACCATTATTCCACCTTTAGGCACGTCTTTTGTAACAACTGCATTTGAGCCAATTCGTGCACAACTCTTTATTAAAACAGGACCTAATATCTGTGCACCAGATCCTACTATGACATCATCTTCAAGAGTAGGGTGTCTTTTTAAACCAACTTGTTCTGAAGCTTTGATAGCAGGTGATATTCCTCCCAATGTCACACCGTGATAAACAGTGACATTATTTCCAATTTCAGCAGTCTCACCAATTACAACACCCATTCCATGATCTATAAAAAAATTCTTCCCTATTTTTGCAGCAGGATGAATTTCTATTCCAGTTAAAAATCTTGATAATTGAGAAATCATTCTTCCTAAAATTTTTAAATTAAGCCCCCAAATGAAATTTGCTATTCTGTGAAAAAACAACGCTTTAACCCCAGGGTAAGTTAAAATTACGAGCAATAAGGAAGTTGCAGCAGGATCTCTTGCTTTAATAGACTCGATATATTTTTTTAAATTTTCATACATAAATATTTTATTATAGAAATAAGGCTTATCCTATCAAGATCAAGTCTATAATTAATTATTCGTGTAAATGAACAAAATTAATTGTTAAATTGATAGGCAAATGTTTACAATAGAAAAACCAAAAGAAATTCATCTTAAGAGCTGGAAAGAAATTATAAATGAAAGTGCGTCATCAAATTCTTTTCAATTTGAAGAGGTTAATTTCAACCTATTTTGGTCGAATATATTTCAAGATGATTATTTCGCATTTGCGGCAAAAAATGCAGACAAATTTATGGGTATTGTTGTTGCAAAAATTAATGAGACTTATTTTGAGAAGAATATTTTATTAGATGTACTTTACGTTTTGCCAGACTTTAGAAAAATTGGTGTTGCAAGATCTTTAATGAATAAACTAGAGGAAATAGCTAAAGATCAAAAACTCGACCTTATTATAAATGGTGTAGAAAAAAGTAATTTACTTGCTCAGAAGCTTTTTAAAAATTATACCGTTGTTAATAGAACAAGATATTTAAAAAAGCCTAATTGATTTTGATTATTTAATATTATATTTAATTATTATGGTTGATCCTAATAAGAATGGCGAAAACTATGACAAGAAAAATAGGTGGGTATGGATAATTATTATTTTAATTACTTTGAGCTCTGTTTACGTGATGTCAAAGATATTTATTCAGACACCTTGGCAGTATCTGCAGTAGCTTTAAGTCTTCTTTCAAATTCTCTAAGTCTTTTATATACACTCGCTAACTCAATAATCGTTGGCCAGGACTTTAATAAATATTGCATAGATCCCTCAACCCTTCCAAAAGCACGAATAATTTGTTGCATAACACCAAGAGTGATAATTCCAGCTACAATAGCAGGTGCTAAAAATACATAAGCACTTAAAACATTAGCTTGTAGGTATGCTATTCTCCCAATATTGAAATATAAGTATCTTATATATGATAAAAAATGAATTTTTCTTACATCATCAAATAGTTCTTCTATCGTCTTAGGGCGAACGGTTTCATCATCCTCAGCAATGACTAAAACTTTGCGATAAGCCGCTTCTTGTTTTTGTAAATCATATTCTACACCTACAAGGCGTAGAATTATTCCAAGAAGAATTAAAAAAACTGTTCCACCAACTGACCAAATTAAAGCACCAACAACTAAACCATACTCCCAATCTCCAAAAAAGAATATTGGAATCCCAGCGCTTAAACCTAATAAAATTGGTAAAAATTGAACAATTATCATAACAGACTCTATTAAACTTGTTCCTAATCCCTCCATAATTCTACCAAACTTAATGGTGTCTTCTTGCACTCTCTGAGCAGCACCTTCAATAGTGCGCGCGTAGTTATAAACACTGTGATACCACTCAACCATTGCAGTTCTCCACCTAAATAGAAAATGTGCAGTAAAAAAACTTACCAAAACGGCAATTGCAACATATATTCCAGCAAGGGTTATAAAAGAAAGTAAGCCTGCCCAGTATTCTTCAATCGTAATTGAATTTGGTTCAGCAAGAGCTTTTTGAATCATGTCATAAAAAGTACCAAACCACTCATTGATCCTAACATCAATTTCTACTTGAACCCAAAGACTACCCAATATAGCTGCTGAGCCAGCCCAAGCCCATAAAAACCATTTTTTTGAGTTAAAAAATCTAAACATTATTTCAATCAACAATATGCGAAAAATTATAGTTTTTGAAGACTTAAAAGTGCTTCAATACGCTTAATTTATTTAAATCCCTCTATGCCTATATAATGGGTTAATGCCAAGTATTAAGGACATTAAAAAGATTAGGCTTAATGATGAATATATATCTTTTGGTCCAGAGTCTATAGTAAGCGAAATAGCAGATAGTATGGATATAAAAAATATAGGTGCCGTTCCTATATTGAATGAACAAAAAACATTACTTGGTGTTGTTTCAGAAAGAGACATAGTCAGAAAATGTGTCAAAGACGGTAGAGATCCAGATTTGGTCACAGCATCAGATATTATGACATCAGAAATTATAACTGTAGACTTAAAAACCTCCTCAGAAATTGCAATAAAAATTA
Organism: uncultured Alphaproteobacteria bacterium; assembly: GCA_902619375.1. GTDB lineage: Bacteria > Pseudomonadota > Alphaproteobacteria > HIMB59 > HIMB59 > HIMB59. Next base: position 22,146 of record CACNEB010000003.1, on the reverse strand, counting down.
TGGGGGAAAATAACATAAGACACCTACCAGTAGTAGATGATCAAAATAAATTAATAAATTTTATTTCTCATAGAGACCTTATAAGCTCTGTTAGAGATAGCACAAAACTAAATATATTTTTAATTACATTTATATGTATGATTATTCCAATATTATTTCTTGTTAAGTCATTTGGCTGGGCATGAAAACTAAAGGTATTATTCTTGCTGCTGGTAAGGGTACAAGATTAATGCCCGCAACAATACCTACATCAAAACCTTTATTACCTCTTTATGATAAACCCATGATTTATTACCCAATTGAAACTTTAGTAAGATTAGGAATTAACGATATATTATTTATTGTCAAAGAGGACGACCTTTCAATATTCAAAAAAACATTTGGAACAGGTGCAGAGGTTGGTCTAAATTTTTCGTATGAAATCCAAAAAATTCAAAGGGGGATCGCAGATGCTTACTTTATTGCTGAAAAATATTTAGATGGCAGCCCATCAGTTTTAGCTTTAAGTGATAATGTTTTTCTTGGAAAAAATTATCTTGATCATGCAAATTCTGCTCTTCTGAAGATGCAAGAGAACGGTGGATGTGTATTTGGATTGCCAGTTCCAGATCCAGAAAAATTTGGTGTTATTGAATTGGATAACAATAAAAATATTGTTGATATTGAGGAAAAACCTTCAAAGCCAAAAAGTAATTTGATCATTCCTGGTTTATATTTTTTTGACTCTGAGGCTTCAAAATTTGCAAAAACTCTTAAACCATCTAACAGAGGTGAATTAGAAATAACTGATTTAATTAAAATATATTTATCAGAAAAAAAACTCGCTTTAGAAATTTTAGATGAGTCAATTGTTTGGCACGATACTGGAAATGCAAATGCTCTACTAGAGGCAGCACATAAAGTAAAATTATATGAGCAAAATAATGATGTAAAAATTGGCTCTTATGAAATAGCCTCATACGAACAAGGATTTATAAACAAAAGCAATCTAAATGATATTGCAGAAAAATTAATTAAATCTGATTACGGACAATATATCAAAGAATATCTAACTCGAAATTAACCTTAATTCCATTTTGCAGATTCATTATTTAAAAATGTTATAACTTTTTGTTTAAACTGAATTTTTTCATCCTCATCTTTAATCATTTTATCTAGGTCGGTCTCTAAACTAGAGAGAATTTTATTTTTAGAATTCCATTTAGATTTATCATCATCATTAAAACGCTCTTTAATTTCAAATTCATAATTTCTTTTATCATTTTCAGGCAGAGTGTGGGGGGCTATTTCATATAAAATTCGCACAGCTATTTCTTTATATCGGTCATCTTTAAATTGTTTTGCAATTTCATATTTCTTATCGTTCGGTGCAATATGAAAATCAATCATTAATTTTTTATCTTGATGCGATGGGAAACTCTCAAATATTCTATCCTCAACATTAAATGGTTCAGGCCATTCTTTTTGATTTGAGAGGTGAAGTTTAATTAGACGAGAGCAAAATTCCTCATTTTTTTTAATAAAATTTGCTCTTTTTCTAAGTTCATCTACTCCTATTTCTGCATATTTATTATCTTTGAATGAATAACTTTCATTTAAAAGTGTTTTTGACTTTGACCCATCAAAAACTTCACAAATTCTTTTAGCCCCATCATTCATTTTCTTAATTAAATCTTTATCTTCTAATTCTATGATTTTAACAGGATCAAAAAGCAAATTATAAACTAAATAGTGATGATTTCTTGACGGAATGCCTCCAATTAAAGTTTGAGCTTTGATTGTGGGTCTTCTTCCCCAAAAGGTCGTGTTTGTAAAAACTAAATTATCTAGCATGAATCTCTTAGGAGTGTCTCTATGTCGAAATTCATATGCAGAGTTCCAAATCTTTGGACACCTTACATTTAATATTTTATTAAGTTCCAATGTAATTAAGCTATCAAAAACAGCATCATGAGGGCCTGCATCATAATTTATTGATATATTATTTAGTTTAGAAATCTCATCTAATTTAAGTATTGGATATCCTTGATCGTCAGTATTAAATTTAATATGTTCAGGGCTATAAACTGAAACTAATCTTAATATATCAAAAACATCCATACGCACATTATTGTTAGTCACAGTCATATAAATTTCAGGTAATAAGTTTTGATAAAGTGCTTGTCGTAAAAAGGGTTCATCAAAATTTATATTATTGAAACCTACAAAAATGGCTGATGAGGATGACCATTGTTGAAATGTTTCATACAATTGTGCACTAGCTTCATAATAATTTGGGTAATTATTTTGTATTAAACTAGTTGGATCTACACCAGTTGTTATTAAAGCACCTGGCTCGAACCATTTTCCCTCTCTTAACTTACTATGTATTTCTAATTTGTCTTTAACTTCAAATTTATTATTGGTTAACACAGCACCAACTTGTGTTATTTGATTAAATTTATCATTACGACCTGTTGTTTCGAGATCCCAGAAAATATAATGATCACTCATATTAAAAAATTATATCAAATAAATATTATAATAAAGTTTAAGTTTAATTTGTAATTTTGAGAGATTATAAAAACTAGCCCCGGAGGAATAAGTAAGGATAGGAATAAGGATGGAGCTAGTTTTTGATTGGTGTTTATACTAATTTTTTTTATAAAGTCAAATTGCAGATTATAGAACCTAGCTGTGCAAAATTTGCACAGCTAAATGTATTGAATTTATTGATTTTTAAATAATTTTTTAATTTTCTTGTAATAAATTAGAGAACATTTGGCATCACAAAAAAATATTTTTTTTGGGATATTATAAAACTTAGGATCAGCCCAATACAAAGGCTCCTCAATTTTTTTTTTACATACTTCACAACTATAATTCATTTAGTTGTCCTAAAAATTTAACTCTACTATTCTACTTTCTTCTATCGGCTCAGGGTTAAAGAACGGAACTGACCCATATAGTCTGTTATCTAAACCCAATATTTCATCATAATATCTCATCATAATCTTATTAGGACTGGCGTGTGGTGCAATTTCTTTTAAGTTTTCAATTATAATCTCAATATCTTCAGGGGAGTATTTTGCCGCTATGCCTAAACTTGTTGCAGTAGATCGGCTTATACCCATATGACAATGGACTAAAATAGGTTTAGTTTTATCCCAATCATCTGTGAAATCTAATAATTCTTGAGTATGATGTTTCTCAGGTAATACAAACCCCTCTCTTGGCTCAGAAATATCATCAATTAACATTTTCAAGTGTCTATTTTTATCCATACCTGATGGGGTTTCAGGCTCAAAATTTTTATTAATAATGGTAACCATTTTATCTGGGCTATATTTATCAACACACTCTTGGATATCAGCTAATCCACAAATAATTATTTTTTTTTGCATAAGAACTTCAATTAATATATAGCTTAAACAATCGTTAAGAAAGGATATTTATTTTAATGGTATCTCAACTTGATAGTCTTAAAAAATTTTCATCGGTTGTTGCAGACACTGGAGATATTGACAGTATTAAAAAATTTAACCCAGATGACTGTACTACTAATCCATCTTTAATATATAAAGCTGTTCAATCAAATAAATACAAAAAACTAGTTGATGAAGTAATAAGTAATTCAAAAAGTAGAAAATTTTCTCAAACTGAGGATCAAGTTAATTATATTGCTGATCAACTAACTATTGCCTTTGGTATAGAATTATCAAAAATCGTTCCAGGTTATGTTTCTACCGAGGTTGACTCCGATTTATCATTTAATACTGAAGCTACAGTTGAAAAGGCAAAGCAAATAATCAATAGCTATGAGCAATCAGGTGTTCCCAAGAATAGAATATTAATTAAAATTGCAGGTACTTGGGAGGGAATTCAAGCAGTAAAAAAATTAGAGGCAGAAGGAATATCTTGTAATTGCACACTCATTTTTTCTTTAACACAAGCTATAGCTTGTGCTGAAGCAGGTGCATTTTTAATTTCACCATTTGTGGGAAGGATACTTGATTGGTTTAAATCAAATACACAAAAAGATTATGGCTCATCAAATGACCCAGGTGTTGAGAGTGTAGAAAAAATCTTTAATTATTTTAAAAAATTTAATTATAACACTATTGTTATGGCAGCATCTTTTAGAAATAAGGACGAAATAATTAATTTAGCTGGGTGTGATAAATTAACTATCAGCCCAACTCTTTTAGAGGAGTTAAGCCAAAATGATGGTGAAATTAAACTTAAATTATCAAAAGAAAGCTCATCTTCATTAGATATTGAAAGAATTAATGTGAACGAGAACTCATTTCGATGGCATTTAAATGAAAATCAGATGGCATCTTTTAAACTAGCTGAGGGTATTAGATTATTTAATAAGGATTTATTGAAGTTAAAAGAATTGATTAGAGGCCAATTATAATTATTGCACAAATCACTTCAAAATTATAAATAATTAATATGGAAAATAAAAATATAACAATTTTAAGTCAATACGCACAAAGTAATTTATCCAAAATAGTTTTTTCTCTTTTAGGGATTATTCTCTTATCAGTTTCTAGTAAAATCAGTATACCTTTTTATCCTGTGCCGATGACATTACAAACCTTTGTTGTATATTTTATTGCTGCCTCAATGGGTATGGTTGGGTTTTACGCAACTGTATCATACGTAATTCTTGGACTTATTGGCCTTCCCATCTTTGCTGCAGGTGGAGGTTTTGGTTATATCATGTCCCCAACATTTGGATTTCTTTATGGAATGATTTTGGCTTCTTTTGCAATAGCATATTTTTCAAAAAATCTTTTCAATAAAAATTTAATAAAAATTATTTTATCTATTTTTATAGGCGCGATAATTATTTTTGTTTGTGGTATTGCCCACTTATCTAGCTTCATAGGATTAGAGAAATCCATAAATGCAGGCTTATACCCTTTTATTTACAGTGAACTTTTAAAGATAGCACTTGCTATTTCTTTAACATATTTACTTATAAAAAAAAATTAATCTGGAATAAAGTTTAAAGCTACACCGTTATTACAGTATCTTAAACCCGTAGGTTCTGGACCATCTTTGAAGACGTGTCCGTGATGCCCGCCACATTTAGCACAGTGATATTCTTTTCGTGGAAAAACCAGTTTAAAATCTGTTTTAAAACCTAAAGCATTAGGAAGATAATCAAAAAATGAAGGCCAGCCAGTTCCGCTATCATATTTCATATCCGATGAAAATAGAGGTAATTCACATCCTGCACAATGGTAAGTACCTTTTCTCTTTTCATTATTAAGCACACTAATACCAGGTCTTTCAGTTCCATGTTGTCTTAAGACATAATATTCTTCATCTGATAATCTTAATTTCCATTCCTCATCTGTAAGAATTAATTTTTCCATAGCAATCAGGGGATTATATCCAACAAAACATCCACCAATTATTAAAGATATAAATTTTCTTCTGTTTAAAACAACCATTAAATGTCAGGGATAAATTATAATAATTGAAAATACTATTTCTTTTTAGCTCTTCTTTTAGCTCTTCTTTTTCGTGAACCGATTTTTCTTCTGCCTCTGTGTTTTTTAGGATAACCCATGACGGCGTATAATAGATATTTAACTTCAAAAATAAACATATTTTTTTGATTTGATTCATATATTTTAAGTGAATGAGAACAATTCTATTAGTTTTAGTTGCTGGATTAATACTGTCAGTAGGAAACGGATTTAGAATGTCTTTAGGGATATATGTTCCAGATCTTTTAAGCTCTACAGTTTTTAGTGCATCGATAATAGGTTTAACATATGGTCTTTTTAATTTGCTTTGGGGAGCAATGTCACCCATTGCTGGTGCATTTGCTGAACAAAAGGGTTATGTAAAAACTCTTTGTTTTGGCTTCTTTGGTGTATCTCTTAGTTTCTATGTTGCTTCCTCAGCGATACATCCTTTACATTTTTTATTTGGTATTGGCATAATTGGGGGTATTTCAGCTGGTGTTATTTCTGTACCAGTTATAATTGGTGGAGTCTCAAAATATTTTGAGGATGATAAAACACAAAGCACAGTTACAGGAATACTTATGTCTCTTGCTGCAACAGGGATGTTTATATTTACACCTGTTAACCAATTTTTAGTCACAACCTTTAAATGGAGTTTTTCTTTTCAAATTACATCTATTTTTTTTCTGTTCATCATTCCTCTATCACTTATATTCCTTTTACCTAAGCCACAAAAAAAAGATAAGAAAGAATTTACAAAAAGAAAAATATCAGATGTCATAAAAAAAGCCTTTAAGGATAAAAGTTATAACTATCTTATTTTAGGGTTTTTTGTTTGTGGCTTACATGTTGCTTTAATTTCAAACTATCTTCCAGTTTTTGCAAAAATTAAAGGTTTAGAGACTACAATAGCTGCAACAGGACTTACTTTAATTGGGTTATTTAATATGATTGGTACTTTAATTTCAGGAAAGGTTTCAGGCATCATTAAAAAAAAATATATATTATCATTTATTTATTTTGTAAGAAGCATAGTAATTTTTTTATTATTAATTTTGCCTACTAACAATTTCACAATTATAGCCTTTAGTTGTTGTATTGGTCTTTTATGGCTATCAACAGTCCCACCGACTTCAGGAATTGTGTCAAATAGATTTGGCACAAGATACCTTTCGACCTTATTTGGAATTGTAATGGTTTCCCATCAAGCAGGAGCATTTGTTGGCTCTTTTATTGGTGGTTTAGTTATAGATATTTATGGTTCACTCGATATAGCTTGGATAATGGCGATAGTAATTTCTCTATTTTCTGCAATCATTCATTTTCCAATTATAGAAAAAGAAAAATCTGAAGAAGTTTTTGCCTAATCTTAAGATTAATCCTTTTCTTATCTTAGTTATTGGTGCAGTAAGTATTGCTTTTTCTCCTATATTTGTTCGCCTATCAGAGGTTGATCCTATAATGACAGCTTTTTTTAGGGTATTCGTGAGTCTTCCCTTTTTTTTAATGTTTGGGTCACTGAAAATTATTGAAAAAGTAAACTTTCCTGTTTTAAAAAATAAATTTTTAATAATTTTTATTTCGGGTGTCTTTTTTTCATTAGATTTAATTTGTTGGCATTTGTCTATCAAACTTACCACAGTTTCTAAGGCAACATTTTTATCTAATTTAGCTCCAATTGTAGTGATTTTATTTTCTTTAATATTTCTAAAAGAAAAATTTTCTAAGTTTTTTTTTATTGCCATATTTATTTCGATGAGTGGTATGACCTTGTTATTAGGTGAGAGTTTTCAATTTTATAAATCACAATTTTTTGGAGATCTTTTAGGTGTTCTAACAGCAGTTTGGTATGGTTTTTATATTCTTACTATTAGCCAATTAAGAAAAGATTTAAATTCAAGTACGATTATGTTTTTTTCAGGATGTGTAAGTTCAATTATTTTGCTTTTGGTCGCGATATTTTTTGAGCAAAGTTTGGTGCCAAAATCTTTTTATGCGATATCAATTCTATTTTTATTAGGTTTTGTATGCCAATTCATTGGACAATCTTTTATAGCTTACTCTCTAGCATTTTTATCTGCCTCCTTATCATCTTTAAGTCTATTGATACAACCTATTGCTGCGACCCTGTTGGCTTATTTTTTTTTCCAAGAAAAATTAACTTTGATCCAATTTTTTGGAAGTGCATTAATTTTGATAGGTATTTATATTGCTAAAACAAAACATGAAAATTAAACAAATAAAAGTTGTAGCAGGTTTAATAATTCATAATGATCAACTTTTGATATGTCAAAGACCAAACTTTAAGGATCATCCATTAAAATGGGAATTTCCTGGGGGTAAAATCAAAAATGATGAGACCAATGAGGAGGCTTTAATAAGAGAAATTAATGAAGAGCTATCAATTAATATAACTAATTTTGAGGAGCTGATCAGTTATAATTTCGATTATAAAGACTTGAATAAAAGGGTGTTTATATATTTTTATTTAGTTAATAATTTTAGTGGTAAGGTTTTAAATAATTTTCATAAAGACCTAAAATGGATTGAAATTAAGGATATTCGTGAATATGATTTTTTAGAGGGAGACCTTAAATTAATTGACTATATAAGTAGTAATGACTTTAAATATTAAAGATAAACCAAAAGACGGATTTGAAAGAGTAGTCTATGCTGAGGAGGATAAATTTAATTTCTACTCAGTAATTGCTATTCACAATACTAAAAGAGGCCCTGCCTTGGGTGGATGTAGATATTTCAATTATCAGGATTTAAATAAGCAAGAAGAAGATGTTTTAAAATTAGCTGAAGCAATGACATATAAGAATTCTTTGGCTGAACTTCCCTTTGGTGGTGGGAAAGCTACTATTCATTCTAAAATAAATAAAAAAGACGCATATAGTTTATTCGGAGAAGTTTTAAACAAACTTAATGGAAATTATATAACTGCTGGAGATATGGGAACAGTTGATGAGGACTTAAGAGGATTTAGAGAATATTCAGATCATGTTTGTAACCCTATAGGTTCTGACTCCGGGTTAGGTACCGCATTAGGTGTTTATTATTCAATGTTAGGATGTGTGGAATTTAAATTTGGACAAGACTCATTAGTAAATAAAAATATATTTATTAAAGGATATGGTAAGACTGGATCTAGAATTGCTTCTTTGTGTAAAAAAGACGGAGCAAATATTGAAATTTCTGACTTACAACATAAAAAAGATTTGATTGAGAGAGATGGTTATAAATTTTGTAGTCAACTCCAAGATACTTCCTTTGAAAAAATTGATATTTACTCTCCTTGTGCAGGAGGAGGCGATTTGAATACTAAGTTTTTAAATTTTGCTAATAATAAAATATCAATGATTACTGGATCTGCAAATAATCAACTTGATAATTTTGATATAGAAAAGGAATTATATAACAAGGGTATATTATATTGTCCTGATTATTGTGCCAACGCTGGTGGTGTAATTATATTAGGTTCAAGAATTAGCATTAAAGAAGATCTCGAACCAGATGACAAAATTGTAGATGACCTTTTAAAAAAAATAAAATCACGCACAAAATTTATCTTAGAAAAATCACAAAGAGATACAATTTTAGCATCCAATATTGCAAGTGAAATGGCCTTAGATGGATTAAAATAAAATGAATTTCTTTCAAGCTTATATTCACCCTCAACACAAGGAGAGGTTACTATTTTTAGGATACTGGATTGGTTCACTAATTATTTGGTCCTTTACAATGAATGTAAGTTTAGTAATTGTTATCGTATTTTCTATAATTGGAAATTACGTAGTCGTAAGGCCATTAGCAAAATTATTCTTTTTACTTAAAAACTATGTAAATAAAAAGTTTTTCAATAACTTTGATATATTTGAAGCTTATTATCCAGGTTTTGAACCTGGAAGAATAACAAGAATTTTTTTAAAATTATCTTTTTTTATAATTACTATGATTATTTCAAAAATTTTTATGGAAGCTTATTTAACTTTTATAAATTAAATTTAACGTAACAAACAATAACTCTAGATATAAAAGTTATTAAACATAAAATTCCAAAAATAATTGATATTAAAATAAAAAAATTTGGAAATAAGAGACACAAAACCATGAAAACTATTGTTTCTGTACCTTCAACTAATCCTGAGGTGTAATGAAAACTCTTTGGTAATCCTTCAACAGCATCATTTATTTCTGAAATTTTATCTAATTGATTTTGAATTGCCGCTTTTGCAAGAAATGTTGTACCCGTTCCTATATATAAGAAAAGTAAAATCATTGATAAGTGTATGTAACTATTATTACTAAATCCAAATGCTAAAACAAAACCGGAATAAATTGTGAAGTCACTGACAATATCTAAATATCCACCTAAAGGAGTGGGGGTTGTAAGTCTAGCCATTGTTCCATCTAAGCCATCACAAAACCTGTTAAGAAGTAAGAGCGCAAGTGCAGCAAAATAGAACTGAAAAAAAATTAAAATACACATAAAAAAACCAAATATGAAACCTAATATTGTCATTTGATTAGGTTTTAAAAATTTTAAAAAAAGTTTAGCTATTATTATTAATGGCTTTTGGGTAAAATTTTGAATTTGGCGATCAAACATCTGTGTTATTGTATGGTCAGTATAATGTTACTATAATTTTATGGTTCAAGATATCCCTCTAACTATAGCGTTTTTAGCTGGTATTCTTAGTTTTCTCTCACCCTGTGTTCTGCCCATAGTTCCGGGATTTATATCATATATCGTCGGCAAATCTTTTGCAGATTTACAAAATTCCTCAGCAGTGAATACACTAAAATTATTACCTCATATTCTATTATTTACTTTAGGTTTTTCTTTTGTCTTTATAGTCATGGGTGCTTCTATTGATTTTTTGAGTGACATATTTTTTGATTTTAAAAGGCAACTAAATTTCATATCGGGAATATTAATAATTATTTTGGGACTATATTTTATTGGAATAATTAAAATTCCTTTTTTAGATTTTGAGCGTAAGTTCCATTTACAAGGTTTTCAAAATAATCATTTTTTTCCCTTTATAATTGGAATTGCTTTTGCTTTTGGTTGGAGTCCATGCATTGGGCCAATTTTAGGGTCAGTATTAGCTGTTGCCATAAAGGACAGTGTTAATGGAATTATATTGTTGTCTTTTTATTCAATTGGTTTAGCAATTCCTTTTATAATAGTTGGATTAATGATGACTAAAATATTGATCATGACTAGTTTTTTAAATAAATATATTCGTTATTTTCAATTCATTACTGGTATTATTTTACTAGTAACAGGTATTTTAATCTTTAATGGCTCTATTCAATCTTTAGGATTTCAATTAAATTCAATTTTACCATCACTAGAAATGCTACTTATCTAGTGAAATTATCAAAAAAAATATCAATTTTATTTTTACTAATATTTTTTGTAATTTTATGGATTACATATTTTTTAAATAAAGACTTTTTTCAACTTGAAACTTTTTTCTTTAATTTGGACTTTATTCAAAACTTCATAACTCAGAACTACTTATTATCAATATTTACATTTTTAATTTTATATAGTTTTTTAATTTTGTGTAATTTTCCATTTGCTTCCTTATTATCAATGATAAATGGTTTCTTATTTGGAACATGGATAGGTGGAACCATATCTTTAATTGGTGGAACACTTGGTGCTTTTGGAATTTTTATTATAGCAAAAAATTTTTTCTCGGACTTTATTAAAAATAAATTTTTGAATAAATACACCTATATAGAAAATTATTTCAATAAAAACGATTTAGAGTTAATGACATTAATTCGTATTGTTCCCGCAGCTCCTTTTTTCATACAAAACCTTATTTTAGCAGGTCTTGGCGCTAACAATAAAAAGTTTTTTTTTACTACTTTGTTTGGGCTAGCCCCATGGTCATTTATCTTTGGTAGTGTAGGTCAAGGGTTAGAAGAAATATTTATAAATAAAACAGAGTTAAGTTTTTCTCTAATAGTTCAGCCAGAATACTTAATTCCTCTAGGTTTTATCACTTTTCTAATAGTTATGATTATTTCATTCAAAAAAAAATTTAAAAAATAAACGTCGATTAATTTATCACATTAATTAACTTTTTTTGAAACTTTTTAAACTGTCCTATCAATATAGGACTAAATCCAATTACTGATTGAAACTCTTTTTCAAATTTAATTTGATCCTCTTTCTCAATAGATATCAAAAGAGGCCCATTTGTTTGAGGATCATAAAGAATGTTTTGTAATTTATTATTATCAGATATTAAGATTTCATTTACTGAGGATGAATAATTATTTTCAAAACCTGTGCTTTTAAATTTATTTAAAATCTCAATATTTTTATTAATAAGTATTTCTTCATTGAGTTTTATTTCAGCAGATAGTCCTGAAAATTTACAAATATCTAATAAATGTGATGCTAATCCAAAACCACTTATATCTGTTGTAATTTTGCTTTTAAAACTTTTTGATATTTCTGATATTTTTTTATTTCCTTTTTTCATCCATTTCATCAATTTTTGAAAATCAAAACTTGATAAAAGTTCTGAATTATTAAAATAAGCAGCTAGGAGGTATCCTGTGCCTAATGGTTTTGAAAGATATATTAGTTCATTCTCTTGTGCTTGGCTTTTTGTAATTTGTTTTTCATATGAGCCATTCATTGTGATTGTAATACCAGGTTCTTTTGATTGATAACTGTGTCCTGATGCAATAATTGAACCATCTTTTATGGCTTCTGATTTAATACCTTTCATAAAATATTCCATGAAAAAACTTTCTATAATACCTTCAGAGAAGGGTAGGGCCTGTGAAACACTTATAGTTTTTACAGAACCCCCACTTGATAAAATATCATTCTGAGAATGCAGATAGCTAATAATTCCAAAATCAAATGGGTTTAGTGATGTAAATAACTTTATGTGATCTATACTTTGTAATAAAGATGAAGAATTAGTATTTATTATTGATGAGTCAGGTAAATCACTGTGTGAATTATCCTCATTTAAAAAATTAACTAAGGTATTTTTTGATACTTTAGAGCCACAACCCTGGCAATACATCTTAATGTCTGTTGGCTTCTCTAATTCAAAATTTCTAAAAGACATATTTGAATTATAAGTAAATTTAAATTTGTTAATAAACCTTCTATCAATCCACTCTTTAAGTTTCCAGCACCATCGACCATGAAAAGATAAGAAAAAATAATTCAATAATGCTTTATTTTTATGAGTGCCAATTAAATATAACCAGTTTTTTTGTGCTTTAAATTTAATTAAAGGCATACCAGTTAATTTCGAAAAAACATTTTCTTTTAAAATCTGTCCCTGACGGACTGCCATTACACCTGATTTAGGTCTAATGTTATCTTCCACTGTACAGGCATCACCTGTAACAAATATATTTTTATCACTAGTTAAAAGATTATTATCTACAATTATAAATCCATTTTTATCTTTATCTAGATTACTCTCTGAGAGCCATGTTTCAATATTAGCACCAGATGAAAGTAAATTTAAATCACTATCAAATTTTTCTCCACTATCTAGCACCAAATGATTTTCAGTTACAGAAACAACTTTTCCTAAATACTCTTTAATACCTAAATCGTATGAAATTTTCTTCAGGTTTTTTTTTGTTTTATGATTTAAATTTTTTTCCTTTAAAATATTTTTCCCAAAAATATTTATTTCTAAATTATACTTATATCTTCTTAATAAGCTGAAAGCTAACTCATAAGATGCTACACCTCCACCAATAATTGAAATTCTATTTTTTTTATTGCTTATAATTTGATCAATCTGACTCAAGTTATTTACTAGTGAGCTAATAGGTTTAGCAAAAAAACATTTAGATAATTTTTCTATCTTTATCCCTTTTGTATTTGAGATGGAACCAGTATTAATTGATAATAAATTATAGTTAATTGATGGAAAATTTTTTAACACTACTTTTTTATAGTTAGTTTCTAACTTTATTACTTTATCTTTTATAAAAGTTGCTCCTGCATTAAAGCATAGTTTTTGAAGATCAATGCTTATTTCCTCTAAGCTAAAATCTCTATGGATATATCCAGGCGTCATACCTGAGTAAGTAGCTTCAAAATGTTCACTAATTAAAATTGTATGTAATCCTTTAATTCTGTTCATGCATAATTTCTTTAAAATTTGTACATTTGCATGCCCACCCCCTATTAGCACCAATTGTTTAATAAGATTATTTTCAAACAAAATTAATAGCCGATCTCTCTAAAACATTGGGAAATGTAAACATTGTCTTTAAAGTTCTTAAATATGAGCAATTTTGCATATTAGGATAATCATTCAATTAAAGATAAATTTCAATATTTTTAATGATTTTTAGCTATCTCAACTTGAAAACATAAATATATTTACCATTTACTAATTATATTTAGCACTCTATAAAAGTGAGTGCTAAAAACTAAATTTTAGATATAGAGGTAAAAAAATGAATTTAAAACCCTTACACGACAGAGTCTTGGTTGAAAGAGTCGAACAAGAAGATCGTACAAAAGGCGGTATTATTATTCCTGATACTGCTCAAGAAAAGCCTATGGAAGGAAAAGTTATTTCTGTGGGTGGTGGTGCTAGAAACGAAAACGGACAAGTGGTTGCCTTAGATGTAAAAAAAGGTGATCGAATTTTGTTTGGTAAATGGTCTGGTACAGAAGTAAAAATAGATGGTAAAGAACTTCTAATAATGAAGGAGTCAGACATCATGGGAATTATTGAGAAGTAATTGAAAGGTATTTTATAAATGTCAGCAAAATTAATTCAATTTGGTACAGACGCTAGAGCAAAAATGTTAAAAGGCATAAATATACTAGCTGATGCAGTCAAAGTAACATTAGGACCTAAGGGAAGAAATGTTGTAATTGATAAATCTTTTGGTTCACCAAGAACTACAAAAGATGGAGTAACCGTTGCAAAAGAAATCGAACTAGCCGATAAGTTCGAAAATATGGGCGCACAAATGATTAAAGAAGTAGCTAACAAAACTAATGACTCTGCCGGTGATGGAACAACAACATCAACAGTGTTATGTCAAGCATTAGCAACTGAAGGAATGAAAGCAGTGGCTGCTGGGTTAAATCCAATGGATTTAAAAAGAGGAATGGATGCTGCAACAGATGCTATTATTTCTGAACTCCAAAAAAACTCTAAAATTGTAAAGTCAGATAAAGAAGTCCAACAAGTTGGCACTATTGCTTCAAACGGTGATGGTGAAGTTGGCGGAATGATATCTGAGGCAATGCAAAAAGTTGGAAAAGAGGGTGTTATTACTGTTGAAGAAGCAAAAAGTCTAGACACAGAATTAGACGTTGTAGAAGGTATGATGTTCGACAGAGGTTATTTAAGTCCATATTTCGTTACTAATGCAGACAAAATGAAAGCCGAAATGGAAGATTGTTTAATACTTCTTCATGAAAAAAAGCTAGCTAGTCTTCAACCGATGTTACCATTGTTAGAGTCAGTTGTTCAATCAACAAAACCTTTACTTATCATATCTGAAGATGTGGAGGGCGAGGCTCTCGCGACTTTGGTTGTTAATAAACTTAGAGGTGGATTAAAAATAGCTGCTGTTAAAGCACCAGGATTTGGTGATAGAAGAAAGGCAATGCTAGAAGACATTGCTATATTAACAGGTGGCCAAGTTATTAGTGAAGATTTAGGTATTAAACTTGAGTCTGTAACTATGGACATGCTAGGCAAGGCGAAAAGAGTTGTTGTAGACAAGGAAAATTCAACAATCGTTGGTGGAGCTGGTAAGAAAAAAGATATTGAAGCTAGATGTGATCAAATCAGAAAACAAATTGATGAAACAACTTCTGACTATGATAAAGAAAAGCTTCAAGAAAGATTAGCAAAACTAGCAGGTGGTGTCGCAGTTATTAAAGTAGGTGGAGCATCTGAGGTTGAGGTTAAAGAAAAGAAAGACCGAGTTGAGGATGCTATGCATGCAACAAGAGCAGCTGTTGAAGAGGGAATACTTCCTGGTGGTGGTACAGCCCTTCTCTACGCTACAAGCGTCCTAAAAAACTTGAAAGTTGATAATGATGATCAAAGATATGGAGTAGACATTGTTAGAAAAGCCCTTTCAGCCCCATTAAAGCAAATTGCACAAAACTCGGGTTTTGATGGTGCTGTTATTGCTGGCAAGATTTTAGAGAGCAAAGATAACTCTCACGGTTTTGACGCACAAACTGGTAAATTTTGTGACTTAGTCAAAGCTGGTATTGTCGATCCGACTAAGGTCGTAAGAACAGCTTTAATTGATGCTGTTTCTGTTGCTGCATTGTTAACTACTACAGAAGCAATGATCACAGATAAACCAGAAGATAAATCTTCAGCACCTGCTATGCCTGATATGGGCGGCATGGGTGGCATGGGTGGCGGAATGCCAGGCATGATGTAATCTGTCATAAGTAAAAAAAAATACCAAGAATGCCGAGTTTAGACTTGGCATTCTACTAAATCTTTATCCATAATATTAGTTGCAGACACCTAATTATCAATGTTAACTTTAAGTTATGTTGAATTTTAGCAAACTGGATAACACTTATTTAATTGCTGAAATTGGTATCAATCACAATGGAGATATAAATATTGCAAAAAAATTAATTGATGCATCTTTTGCTATAGGATGGAACTGTGTAAAGTTTCAAAAAAGAAATCCTGATGTTTGTGTTCCTGAAAATCAAAAAAAAATTCTTAGGCAAACACCTTGGGGTGAAATGACTTATCTAAATTATAAACACAAAATTGAATTCAATGAAAACGAATTTTATCAAATTGATAGCTATTGCTCTTCGAAAATTCCAAAAATTGACTGGTCAGCCTCTGTATGGGATCTTGATAGTTTAGAATTCCTACTAAAATATAAAAATATCCCTTTTATTAAAATACCCTCTGCAATGATCAATGATGAAGACCTATTGTCTTCCTGTGCTCAAAGTGGAAAACCAATTATTTTTAGTACTGGAATGTCTACACTTAAAGAAGTTGATAAAGCAGTAAATTTAGTTAGTCGTTACTCAAGTAACTATTGTCTATTACACACCAATAGTGCATATCCTGCACCAATTGAAGATTTAAACTTATCTTTAATTCCCTTTTACATAGATAGGTACAAATGTCCTGTAGGATACTCAGGTCATGAATACAACATAGAACCCTCTGTTATTGCCGTTGCTTTAGGTGCTAAAGTAATAGAACGACATATAACACTTGATCACAATATGTGGGGCACAGACCACAAATCCAGTTTGACTGTTTCAGGAATGGATCGATTAATTGTAAGAATTAAAACAATAGAAAAAGCTTTAGGAAAACCAATAAAACAAATATCCGACAAGGAATCAGAAATAAGAAAAAAATTAAGTT
This sequence comes from uncultured Alphaproteobacteria bacterium, assembly GCA_902619375.1. GTDB lineage: Bacteria > Pseudomonadota > Alphaproteobacteria > HIMB59 > HIMB59 > HIMB59. Next base: position 5,264 of record CACNEB010000003.1, on the reverse strand, counting down.
TAAGTTAATTTTTATTGCTTTTAAATTTAGCTGTGTTTTATTTTTTTTATGATTAACGTTTTGGCATACTCGGCTGGAAGGTCTGATCAAGATAGATGGATACCTTTTTTAAATAGTTTAAAGAAAGATAGGAGTATCAATCTATTTTTGATTCTTGCGAGTACTCATTTTGACAAAAAATTTGGTAATAGTTATAAAACTTTTAAAAAAAATTCTTTTAAATTCAAATTCAGAAAATTTAAATCCAATAACACTTTGATTGAAAACTTATTCGAAGAGGCAAAAGAGTTTGAAAATATTATTAAATCAAAAATAAACTATGTGATTTTGCTTGGAGACAGGTTTGAAATACTAAACATCGCTTATTTAGCAACTATCCACAATATTCCAATTATTCATATTTATGGTGGCGCGATCACGACAGGTGCTATTGATAATCAAATTAGAAACTCTGTATCAAAACTAAGCCACTTCCATTTAGTAGCTTGTAGTTTGTATAAAGAAAGACTAATACGAATGGGAGAAGACTCAAAAAGAGTAAAAGTAATAGGGATAAATTCATTACATGAATTTATCTTACACAGGAAATCATTTTCAAGAAAAGATATTGAAAAAAAAATTAATTTTAGTCTTAAAGATCGCGTAGCTTTTGTTACTATACATCCAGTAACTCTCTATCCAGATGAAACAAAAAAAATTTTAAAATCAGTATTTAAGGTAATAGTTAAATTAAATCTTAGGGTGATTTTTACCTATCCAAATAATGATATTGGTAGTAACTTAATCATAAATGAAATATCTCAATTTTGTTCAAAAAATTATAAAGATAGAATATTCATCCCAATGTTAAAGTTGGATCTTTTTTCATCAATTTTAAATAATATAAATATTGTTATTGGAAATAGTTCTTGCGGAATTGTAGAATGCGCTTCTTTTTCTCTACCCGTGGTGAATATTGGTTCTCGTCAAAATGGCAAATTAATACCAAAAAATGTTATTATTTCTAAAACAGATTATAAAAATGTTCTTTATTCAACAAATTTAGGTCTCAGTGATAAATTTAAAAAAACAATTAAATTTATGAGTAACCCTTATTTTAAGGATAAATTTGACATATCTAAATTAATTAAAACACTAAACACAAATAAAAGCTTGTTAATAAAAAAGTGATTAAATTTAGTAACATTAAACCTGATAATTTTAGTTTAGAATTTTCTTCATTAGCTAGAGAGAAGAATCAAAATAACGACAAAATTATTTCATTTGGATTAGGAGAGCCATATTTCAAACCACCTGATAAACTTGTAAAACTTGTCAATAAAGCAATAAATAATGGCTTTAATCGTTATTGCCATCCACAAGGTCTACTATCCTTGAGACAACAAATTGCCAAAAAATATTCATTTTTAGAGGAAAATATAGTCATAACTGCTGGTGCTAAGCCCGCTTTATCTATATTGCTAAAAATACTACTACATGACAAAGATGAAATAATTTTTTTTGAACCCTGCTTCCCTAGCTATAGACATCAAATTCATTTAGCTAACCCAAAAGCAAAATTTATTCGATTTAATCTCACTAAAAACTTTTCAATAAATTTCTCAAATTTAAAAAAAAAAATAAACAAAAAAACAAAAATTATTTTAATCAATAGTCCACATAATCCCACAGGCCAGGTAATAAATGAAGCTGACTTCGAAGATTTATTGAAATTAGCCAAAAAACATAAATTTTATATTATTATTGATGGCGTTTATAATGATCTAATATACAAACCTTATAATTATAATTACTTAGATAAAAATATAATTTACTTTTCAAGTTTTAGTAAAGTTTATGGAATAACAGGATGGAGAATTGGATATTTGCATTCTACTAACCAACAAATAATAAATGCCTGTAAATATATTCAAATGCATGTAAATACAAATACTAATACTTTTTTGCAAAAAGCTATCTCTGATTATTTAAAAAATGACGATTTTAAAATTAAATTTAGGTCTAAATTACAAAAAAAAACTTTTCTATTGGAAAAAATATTTAAAAAAAATCAAATTCAAATAAATATACCCATGGGTGGTTTCTTTGCTTTTATTTGTATAAAAGAAACTAATTTAATGTCTGATGATTTTGCATTTCTTTTATTAAAGAAGTATGATGTAGCTGTAACTCCAGGTGTTTTATTTGGAAAAAAATGGGATAACTATGTTAGAATATGTTTTGCAGTAAATAACAAAGATTTTAATCAAGGTATTAATAAATTTATCCAATTCTACAATGAAAAAAAAACTCAAGCTATTAATTCTAAAAGAATTAAACCCTTATCAAATAAAATATCTTAAAAAGAAACTAGATAAATATTATTTGATAGTAGTACCTAATGAATACAAAAAAAGTAATCTTAGAAAATTAATTGTTGATGCAGATGTAAGTATAGGCTCATGGTCACAATCTAATCTAGTAAATTATGCTCATAAATTGAAAGTTTATCAAAATACAGGTGCTGGTGTAGATAATTTTAATTTAAGTCTATTTCAAGATAAAAACATAATCATAGGTAATACTCATGAAAATTCAATATATGTAGCAGAATATGCAATTGCTATATTGTTCTACATACTCAAAAATTTTGATTATTATTTTGATAATAGAAATAATCGTTTCAAAAAAGTAAATAAAATTCCCACAAAAACACTATATAAAAAAAAAATCGGGTTAATTGGCTACGGTGCCATTAGCAAGAGGATCCAATCACTAATGAAAGGTTTCGAAAATAATTTTTTCATAAATAATTATTCAAAAAAAATTAAAAATAACAATCAACAAAAAATACAAACAATAAAAAAAATACTAGAATTATCTGATATTATTTTTATTTGTGTGCCACTGACATCAAAAACTAAAAATTTAATAAATAAAGATAATTCTAAAATTTTAAAAAATAAAATTATTATTAATATTTCAAGAGCAGAGGTTATTGATCCCAATGCAGTAAAATCACTAATCAAACATAATATTTTAATTTATGACTCAAATTATTCTGATAAAAAAAAATCAAAAGAACTAGAAGATAAAAAATCAAAAAATCTTTTACTCTCTCATTACATTGCTGCAATAGATGAATTTGCATCATTTCCATTAAGTCATATTGCGACAAATTTAATAAATTATTCAATAAAAGGGAGACTTATCAATTATGTTGACTATGAAAAAGAATACTAAAAGATCTATCTTAATTACTAACCCAGGGTCAAAATCTTATTTTATAGATTATTTACTAAAATTAAAAAAAAAATTGAACTTCGAGATTTTTATCTCAGACAATAGTGAGTATAATGCTTCAAACATTCCAAAATCAGTCAAGTTTATAAAAACAAATCTAGCTAGTAAAAATAAAAGAAAATATATAGATATTCTAATTAATGCATGTCAGAAGTATAATATTAATCTAATCATTCCATTATCAGATTGGGATCTTGAAATTTTGTCTGCAAATAAAAGAAAATTTAATCTTATTAATTGTGATTTGTTACTATCTGATAAGTCTTTAATCTCAAGACTTACTAATAAGATAAAATTTTTCGAATTTTGTGAAAATAACACACTTTTGTCCCCAATTAGCTCTTTAAGCGCAGCTAAAATTAAATCAAAAAAAATAATCCACAAAATGACTTACGGTAGTGCTAGTTACATGCAAGAAATAATTCCACGTAACAAAAATAAATTTAAATTAAAGGAAGGCTTTTTTTTTCAAGAATTTATTGAAGGTGAAGAGTATGGAATGGATATTTTAAATTCAACTGATGGAAATTATGTTCATTCTTTTACTAAAAAAAAGTTAATGATCAAAAATGGAGAAACATATTCTGCTGTTGGTGTATATGATAAAAAATTTGAAATATTGGCTAAAAAAATTAGCAAATTAACTAAACATATTGGGGTTATGGATATTGATCTTATTTTATCTAAGAATAAAAAAATATATGTTATCGATTTTAATCCTAGATTTGGAGGAGGATACCCTATAACACACGAACATGGCTACAATTATTTAGAGTATTTGCTTAGGTTTTACTTTGAAAAAAAAATTATTAAATTTCCCGTTAGAAAAAACAAACTTTTAGTTTCAAAAGGAATTTCTATATATTCAAAAGTACTATGAAAACATATGTAATTGCAGAGGTTGGGCCTAACCATAACGGTGATATAAAAATTGCTTTAGAATATATAAAAGTTTTATCTAAAATTGGTTGTAGTGCTATTAAATTTCAGCATGGTAAACCTAGTAGAATTTTTTCTAATCAATCTTTTTTCCCTAAATATCAAAAAAGATTAAGCAATAATTTTGCTAAACCCATATTAGCTGCTAAAAAAAGGCTTTTGAAAAATTCAGATCAAGTAAAATTATTCAATGAATGTAAAAAATATAAAGTCGATTATTTATGCTCGGCTTTTGATTTGCAGTCCATTAAATTTTTAAATGAAAATACTCGTCTTAAATATTTTAAAATTCCATCTGGGGAGATTTTGTCTTTAGATACTTTAGATTATATTAGACATCAGGATAAACCTATAATTCTCTCGACTGGTATGGCTACTGAAAAAGAAATAAGATTTTCAATTGATTACCTTAATTATTTTAATCGAAAACAGATTACTTTATTGCATTGTATAAGTTCTTACCCAACTAAAGAGAATGAAATTAATCTGCAAAGAATAAGTATACTCAAAGAAAAATTTAATTTGAATGTTGGACTTTCAGATCATACATCCTCCACAGATATTCCTGCTTATTCAATATATGCTGGAGCAAAAATAATTGAAAAACATGTGACTTTTAATAAGAACGATGATGGGCCCGATCACAAAGCCTCTTTGGAAATAGAAGAGTTTAAAATTATGCTTGATAAGATCAAAAAAGCAGAAAAAATATTTGGTGGTATTAAAAGAACATTCAAAGTCAGTGAGACAAATGTTAAAAAATCTTCAAGAAAAAGTATTACAGCCACAAAAGATATAAATAAAGGGCAGTTGATTAAAAAATCCATGATAACCCTTAAAAGACCCGGTACAGGTATATCACCAATTTTTTATGAAAGTCTTTTAAATAAGACTGTGAAACATAAAATAAAAAAAAATGATTTAATTCTTTGGAAACACCTAAAATAATTAAATACTTTTATTCAACAAAAAATACTAGAATTTACAGTAATTTTCTAATTTCATCTTTAAAAATTGTATTGTCACAATCAAATTTCATTATT
>CACNEB010000002.1 GCA_902619375.1 uncultured Alphaproteobacteria bacterium | reverse complement strand
GACATATCAATATCGCTTGATATTTGTGAATAATTTTTATTTATCATTTTACTTGATAGCAAACATATAACTGGTCGTAATTGCTTTCCCCTTTTTTTGAAAAAATAATTACCTAATTTTGGAATAATGGGGACGGTACTTACTAGAAATCTATCAAGCTCTTTATTAGCTTTAACTAACTTTACATTAATTTCTTTATGAATTAACTTTATGGTTTGTTCAAAATTAATTTTTTGCATTAACTATGAATTTATACTCCAAAGATTTTCTACTAGATGGTAAAATTGTATATTATCAATTAAAGAAAGGCTATAGGAGCGGTATAGAGCCTATTATTCTGGCTTCTAATGCAAAAAAAAAGCACAATAAAATTTTAGATATGGGTTCTGGTTGTGGTTCTATTTCCCTAATTGTTGCTTATAGAAATCCAGAATCTGAAGTCATTGGTTTTGAAAAAAATGAAACTCATCATAAAATTTCAATTTTAAATCACAAAGAAAATAACTTAAAAAATTTAAAATTTAAAGTTCAAGACAATTGCATTTTTGATAAAAAATATGAGAATTACTTTGATTTAATTTTATCAAACCCTCCTTTTTATTTTGCAAATAAAGTACTAAAGTCCAAAAATCCTTCCATAATGGCCTCAAAATATATAACTGAGTCAAATTTGAAAAAATGGATTATCAACATAATTCTTTATTTAAAAATAAAAGGAACAGCTTTTATCATAAATAGATTTGAAAACATGGATTTTATGTTAGATATATTGAGAAATTTTAATCTAGAAGTGACAACAACACCTTTATTACCCTTTGAGGGTAGAAAACCTAAAAATGCCCTTCTAAAAATCACTAAAAGTAATTATTTTATAGAGAAAACATCAAATGCAATTATAATCCACGATAATTTATCAAAGTATTCTAAAGATATAGAAAATTGGTTTAAATAATGTTCAGTCCATACAAAACAGTAATCTCAATTGATCTCAAAGGAATGATTGCATCTGGAAGTAGAGCACCATTGAATATGGATAATTTGAATGGACTTTTCTCAAAGGTAATGAAAATAAAAATTGATGCACTATCAATTGTCATTAACTCTCCTGGCGGTTCTCCGGTGCAATCATCTTTAATTGCACAAAAAATAAGAGAAATTTCAGATAAGAAAAAAGTGAAATGTTATTGTTTTGTTGAGGATGTAGCTGCATCTGGAGGGTATTGGCTTGCATGTGCAGCAGATGAGTTATACGCAGATGTAAATTCTATTGTTGGTTCAATAGGTGTGATATCAGGTGGTTTTGGATTTACTGATCTTATTAAAAAAATTGGAATAGAAAGAAGGATATTTACAGCTGGAGAGAACAAAAGCTTTTTAGATCCATTTTTAAAAGTTAATAAAAAAGATGAGGAAAAATTAAAAAAACTTCAAAAGTTAATACACCAAAATTTTATTGATTGGGTGTCCTCGAGAAGAAAAAAGAAACTTAGCGAAAAAAATAAAAAAGTTATATTCTCTGGTTCCTTTTGGTTAGCTAATGATGCAAAAGACTTAGGTTTAATTGATGGCATTGCATCTGAGTCGTCTTTCTTTAAAAGTAAATTTTGAGAAAAGACTAAAATTAAAAAAATAAAACAACCAAAGTCTCTCAAACAAAAACTTGGTCTTGGTATTAATTCTTTAAATAGTGAGGATTTAATTACTAAATTAAAAGAAGAGTTTCTTTTTAACAAATTTGGTATCTGATAAATGACAGCAGAAAATATGGAAGACTTAGTATCTCTGTGTAAGAGAAGAGGGTTTATTTTTCAATCAAATGACATCTACGGTGGCATGAAAGGTCTCTATGATTTTGGACCTATGGGTGTAGAGCTAAAATTAAATTTAAAATCAGCTTGGTGGAAATCAATAGTCTATGAAAGAGATGATGTCGAGGGATTGGACTCAACTATTTTAACCTCACCTACTGTTTTAAAATATTCAGGCCACGAAGATACATTTTCTGATCCTTTAGTTGATTGCAAGAAATGTAAATCAAGATGGAGAGCAGATCAACTTGAAGACGGAAAATGTCCAAATTGCAAATCAACTGATTTAACTGATCCTAGACCATTTAATTTAATGTTTAAAACAGCTATTGGTCCTGTGGATGACGGGAGTTCATTTGCATATTTGAGACCAGAAACTGCTCAGCAAATATTTGTAAATTTCAAAAATGTTGTCGACTCAACCAGTAGGGTTCCTCCTTTTGGTATAGCTCAAATTGGAAAAGCATTTAGAAATGAAATCACTCCAAGAAACTTTATTTTCAGAGTTAGAGAATTTGAACAGATGGAACTTGAGTATTTTGTTAAACCTGGCTCTGATGAGAGTTGGCATAAATATTGGGTAGATAAACGTTTAAATTGGTGGGTTGATCAAGGTGTCAAATCAGAGAAATTAAAATTACTCGAGGTAGAAAAAAAAGATCTATCACATTACTCCAAAGCAACTTTTGATATTATGTATGACTTTCCACATGGCCTTGAGGAACTTGAGGGTATTGCAAATAGAACTGATTTTGATTTAGGATCACATTCTAAAAATCAAAAAGATTTTAATATTAAAGCTAAAGTTCAAGAAAATAAAAATTCTACAACAAAATTAGCTATTCAAGATTTAGAAAATAATGAATGGTTTATACCATACGTTATTGAGCCCTCAGCAGGTGTTGAAAGGGGTGTTTTGGCAATTTTAAACGAAGCTTATACCTCAGATGAAGAAAATAAGAGAACATTGTTAAAACTCAAACCTCATTTATCGCCAATTAAAGCTGCAGTCATTCCTCTTAAGAGAAATAATTCTGAATTGGTCAATACAGCAAATAATGTCAAATCAGAGTTACAATCACTTGGTTTAGGAAGAGTTATGGTTGAAAATACAGGAAATATTGGAAAAAATTATCGTAGACATGATGAGATTGGGACACCTTTGTGTGTTACTATTGATTTTGAAACTTTAGAAAATCAAACAGTTACGGTGCGAGATAGAGATACCATGAAGCAAGAAAAAGTATCACTCTCTGAAATAGCAAATTATTACTCTCAATATTTTAAGTAATTTATTTATTAACTCTAGGTTCCCTAAGTATGTAATAATTATTTATTTGTAATAATATTTCTGAATTAGTTGGAAGTTTTTGAGGTTTTTTCTCAAAAACTTTAATTGAAAGTTTTTTTTTATTTAGTTGTCGATGTTTAATCCTCGAAACTACCTCTTGACCTACAAAGCATCCTTTCGAATAGTCTACTAATTCATCATTGACTTCAGATGGAAGTAAAGAGGATTGTTTAAGCAGGTTTGAGTCAATTATTCCAGTTGAAAGTTGATCTAAAATATAATTTTTATCAAATTCTCTTTTATCAACTTTTTCAATACTGAGTTTTACTTCAGATAACAATGCATATTTATTTAAGAATGTAGGCAAATCATTTTGATCATTCGAGCAAACTAATTCATATGACTCGTCTGATTTAGTAATTATTATTTCATATAGAATCTTTCCTTGTGGAGATAGTATATAGCTCTTTAACTCTTCCTTTAATTTAGTTAAGTCATTGGTAATTATATTTTGAAGGAAATCAAATCTTTCTTCCCCAAATACTCTAATTTTTATTGGATTAAGTGTTTCAATTTGCATGTAATATATTATCTATATGTATATATATGCATTTACTATTTATTTCTTCAAATAGAATAGGTGACTCCTTAATTAACCTTCAAGTTTTAAATAAATACATCAGAAAATATAAGAAAAATATTGAGGTAACATTAGTTTCTGGTCCTTTACCAATGCCTATTTATGATGATTATTCTATGATTTCTAGAAGGATTAATCTTACTAAACAAAAATATAATCTACATTGGTTAAAACTCTATAAAGAACTTTCAACACTTAAATTCGATGAAATAGTAGATTTTAGATCCTCAATCATTGGTTATTTTTTGAGAGTAAAAAAAAGAAATATATTCAAAATGAAAAAGGGTAAAAATATTTATGAACAAATCCATCACAGATTTGATACTGATCTAAAAAAAGATTTTAAAATAATGATCGATAGAGTTCGTAATATTTTTCCAAATTCAAATTATGCGTGTTTAGCACCATTTACAAATTGGCCACCAAAAGAATGGCCTTCAGAACAATTTGTTAAAATAGCAAAATATCTAATTGAAAAAGGCATTGATAAAATATTTATTTTAGGATCAGAAAATGAAAGTTCAAAATTTCATCACTTTGAGTCAGAACTAGGCGATAAAGTAATTAATAGATGTGGTAAGCAACATATTTTCAATGATTATGGTTTACTTCAAAAATCAAGGTTATTTATCGGAAATGACTCATCCATGATGCATATGGCTTCATTGAGTAAAACTCCAACAATTGGTCTTTTTGGTCCCACAAATGATAATATTTATTTTCCTAAAATTTTTGATCATTGTCATCTTGTTAGGTCATCAGAGTCATATGAAAGCCTTGTTAGTAAAACTCAAAACTATACTTTAAATAATTGTTTAATGAATGATGTGTCTTATAATCAAGTAATTGATAAAATAGATAATATTTTAAATGCTCAAAATTTTTAAGCCTTGCGATTTTCATGTACATCTAAGAGAGGGCCAACTTTTAAAATACGTATTAAAAGAAAATAATAAAAATTTTCAAAAAATTTTAGTTATGCCTAATTTAATAAAGCCAATTACTAATAAAAATATTTTATCAAAGTATAGATCCTTCGTTTTAAATAATAATAATAACAATACTGAAATTCTTTTTACAATCTATTTAAACCAAGACTGCTCTATTATTGATTTAAAAAATATGGTTAATGAAAAATTATTTTTTGCAGCTAAATTATATCCTCTTCATGCCACTACTAATTCTTCATCAGGAGTAAAAGACATCAAAAAAATGTCTAAATATTTCGAATTTTTAGAAAATAATAAAATACCATTATGCTTGCATGGTGAACACATTCATGAAAATGATGATCCTTATGAGCGTGAAAAAAGATTTCTTGATTTTGAGTTATCTTGGTTAGTAAAAAATTTTAAAGGTTTAAAGATAACTTTAGAACATATAACAACTAAAGATTCTGTAGATTTTGTAAAATCGCACAAAAACATTGCAGCTACTATAACAACACATCATTTACTTGAAAATACAAACACTTTTCTTGGAAATTTTTTAAGACCAGAAATATTTTGTAAACCTGTAATTAAAAGTGTAAATCACCAAAAATCATTATTAAATGCTGCTCTTTCTGGCAATTCAAAATTTTTCTTTGGTTCTGACTCAGCTCCACATCTTAAAAATCGCAAATTTAATGAGTTTTGTTGTGCTGGTGTATATTCAACAAAATATTCTGTCTCAAATATATTGGAGCTCTTTTACACCTCAAAAAAGTCAAATAATTTAAATAAATTTTTGACAATTAATGGATGTAAACATTATAACCTTAAGTTTGATAACACGCTAATTTCATATTCCAGAAAAAAAGATTTCACATTTAAAAAATACTCTAAATTCAAAAACGATAGTTTAATTAACTATAATCACTTTAAAAATTACTGGTCTAAAAACTAGATTAGAACTTTTGTAAAATGGCCCATTTTTCTGCCAGTTTTTGACTCTTTTTTGTGATAATCATGAAAATATTCATTTTCTTTGAATGATTTCCCACGATAGTTATAAATATCGTCCCCTAGAATATTTATCATTTCAGATTTAGATTTTAATGAAGGCTCTACCTTTTCAAGATCACATACAGATCTGATATGAGACTCAAATTGACTAACATTGTATGACTCAATAGTTAAATGTCCTGAGTTGTGAACTCTGGGAGCTATTTCATTTAATAATAATTTTTTTTCTTCATTTATAAAAAATTCTAAACAAAAAGTTCCAACATAGCTTATTTTTTCTGCAAAATTATAAGCATGGTTTGTCGCTTCTAAAATGATCGATTTCTCTGAGTTAGCTGGTGAAAATGATTTGAAAAGAATTTGATTTTTATGAATATTTTCAATTGGTTGATACGTAAAAATAGTACCATCTTTATACCTGACAGCAATGATAGAGATTTCTTGTTGTAAATTAATTTTTTTTTCCAAAATATACTCATTAGTTGGTATGTCAGATATATCTTTATAACTATTAATTACTATTTGGCCTTTACCATCATATCCAAGTTTGCGAGTCTTCAATATTGCAGGAAAAAATTTAGGATCAACTGATTTTAAATCAGATGTATTGTTAATTTCTATATAGGGAACAGTAGGGATATTAATCTGATTTACATAATTTTTTTCAGTTAATCGATCTTGAATAATTTGATTAATTTCAGAACTAGGTGAAATTTTAATCTTTTGTTCAATATATGATAAAGTTTTAAAAGGGATATTTTCAAACTCATAAGTCACAAAATCACATTTTTTAATAAAATTATCTATCTCGTGAAAATCATCATACTTTTTTATTAAGAAGTGATTTGCATATTTAATTGCTGGGGAGTCATCAGTATCAGAGTATATAAAAGTTTGAATATTTAATTTACTAGCCACTTGGCATAACATCATACCTAATTGACCTCCACCTAAGATACCGATGATCATTATCTAGGTGTCTTTTTAACTTTTTTTGTTTGAGCCAGTCTCCATTTTACTAAACTTCTTTCAATATTGGGGTCATAATTACTAATAATTGAAGCTGCGTATAAAGCAGCATTTTTGGCTCCATTTTCACCAATAGCCACAGTTCCAACTGGAATGCCAAAAGGCATCTGAGCTATTGAAAGTAAACTATCTAAGCCTTTTAGTGTTTTTGACTCAATTGGTACCCCGATTACTGGAATATGAGTTATAGCTGCTATCATGCCTGGTAAATGAGCAGACCCACCAGCTCCAGCAATAATAATCTTAATACCTCTGTCATAAGCTTGTTCAGCATACTCATAGAGTCTTTTGGGAGTTCTGTGAGCTGAAACTATTTTTTTTTCATGGACAATCTTTAATTCTTTTAGAATTTTACCCGTATGCCTAAGTGTGGACCAATCGCTTTGGCTTCCCATTACAATTGAGATTTTTGGGGTAGATATTTTCATTTTTTTGAAAACTTTTTTTCAGTGATTTTGAAGTAAAGTTTATAAGGCAATACTTTACCAAATTTCATTATAGAATTAAAAGGAAAAGGGAAGGATATTTCAAAACCTTTTTTATATATTTTACTATAAATAATCCTAGCTGCATCTTTGGGTGACATTAAATATGGCATTTTAAATGAATTTACTTTTGTAGCAGGAGTTTCTACAAATCCTGGACAGATAAGTTTTACATTGAGATTATCATGCATTTCAGATTTTATAGCCTCGGCTAGATTAATTAAAGCCGCTTTTGAGGGTCCGTATAAAATAGATTTTGGGAGACCCTTATATCCAGCTGTGGAGGACATTATTGCCAAGGTATAATTTGAATTTAGCTCGAAATTTTTTTTTATTAGCTCTATTGATAAATAAATACTTAAAACATTGGTATCAAAAGTTGCCTTTGCATTTTCAAAGTTAAAATCATTTAGACTATCGGGGATATAAATACCTGCATTTAAAATAAATGTACTAATATTTGCATTTTTTTTAAATACCTCATCTATAATTAGCTTACTTGAATCAAAATTTGATAAATCTGTTTTTACAAACTCAAATTTTGGATTATCAATTGTTTCATTTGGTATTTTGGTATCATCTCTTGCTAAGCCTATCACATTCCAGCCTTGTCTGAGATACTCTTCACATAGTGCGTAGCCAATCCCACTACTAGCACCTGTTATAAAAACTACTCTATCTTGTGTATTCTTTGATGAATTTTTTTGCATTAGATATATGAGTACTAATTTTAGACTTGTCCATTTTATTTACAGTATAGTACATCATAGAGAGTCTCTGATTAGTTTTAAAATAATTTTTATTTTTATATATAAAATTCCAATATAAACCATCTAATGTTTGTGTCCAATCTCCCCGACTATAATTACTCATCTTTAGTAAGTAATTTGAACCACATAAATATGGTTTTGTTGCAAAAATACCTCCATCGCTAAACATCCCCATTCCATAGACATTTGGCGTCATAACCCAATCAGATGAGTCAATGAATGTCTCCATAAACCATTTATAAACTTCAGATGGCTTTAATCCAGCTAAGTTCATTATATTACTAATTATCATCAATCTCGGGATATGGTGAACATATCCACTTTTTTTTAAATTTAATATCATGTCATTTAAAATAGGAATGTTTGTTGTACCCTCATACCAATGTTTTGTTAATTTTCTGTCATTTCCAAAAAAGTTACCTTTATTAAAATCTTTATAATAGTGAATATTTAAGTATCTCATAAATTCTCTCCAACCAAAAACTTGTCTAATAAACCCTTCGTAATTATTGATGCCAACTTTAGAATAAGAAATAGAACTCAATTTATTGAGCACTTGTTCTGGTGTTATTAAACCTATATTTAATGGTGCACTAATTATGCTATGATTAATGTATGGATCACTGGTGCTCACAAAATCTTCGTAATGTCCAAAGTTTTCAAGTTTACTGCTAATAAAATTATCAAGAACTTTAGATGAGTCTTTAAAATTCATTGGAAATATTATTTTCTTTTCCAAATTTCCAAAGTGTTTTGAAAAAAATTTATCAATTAATTTTTTTATTTCCTCAAAATATTTTGACTCAAATGTATAAGATTTAGGACTTTGATAACCTTTAGGAACTCTTTTTCTATTATCCTCATCGAAACTCCACTTATCTCCAATAGGTTTATTGTCTTTTACAAATATTTGAAAACTTTTCCGAACATTGCTATAAAAATTAGCAAGTTGAGGTTTTTTTGTAGTAACCATATCTTTATAATCGGTTCTACTAACAAGGAACATAGGAGATTTATGAAAAATTAGTTCAATTTTGCTATTTTTACAAAATTGCTCAAATTTAATTCTAAATTCTAAGTCTTCTATTTCGAAGATATTAATTTTAGAAATATTTTTTTTACTTAAGAAGTTTTTTAGACCAGCAAAATAGTCTTTGAAATTAGAAATATTTTTATCAAGAGAAATATAATTTACTTTAAAATTATTTTTTTTTAGATAGTCCCTGTATTCCCTCATTGATGCCAAAAAATAATAAATTTTTTGTTTGTGATGTTTAAAATAACTACAAAGGCCCATATCCTCTTGTATAAAAAAATCACATGAGTTTTTAAATTCTGTTAAGTACTTCTTATCAAATAGTTGATTTCCAAGAACTACAAAGCATTCCTTCATTTTGTTTTTATTATTTTGTGATTAAAGTTGATCTTCCACCATCAAGTTGGAAGTTTTGTCCTGTAATCCATGATGATTTTTTAGATACCAAGAAAGAAGCCAAATTACCTATGTCATCACCTGTTCCAAGTCTTGACATAGGGTGAAGTTTTCCAATTCCTTCAGCAACCTTTTCATTAGAAACCATAAAATTTGACATTTTGGAAAAAGATAGGCTAGGAGATATTGTATTAAATCTTATCTTCGGAGCATAGTCTGCGGCTAAAGAATTTGATAAACCAATTAATGCACTTTTTGCAGAGGAGATTGCTGTATGATTTTTAAAACCCCTAACAGCTGCTATTGATGAAAAAAATACTACTGAAGATGAATCCGACATCTTAGTTATGCAGTGATTGAGGAAATGAACGATATTATAAAAATTATCATCCATTATTTTTTTAAAATCATCAACAGAGGTGCTTGAGAAAGGTTTTAAGTTTATCGAGCCAATGGCAAAAATTATACCAGATATTTCATAGTTAATAGATTGTATGAAACTTTCTGTATTCGTGTAATCATTAATATCTAGAACATTTTTTTCAAAATTACCTTCAACATCACTATCAAATTCACTTCTTGATACTAGAACTAAATCATTATCATTTTTTAGGTTGTTAACACATGATTTGCCAACAGAGCCATTTGCACCAATAACTAGAATTTTACCCATGCAGTTTATACAAAATGTAACCCTAATTAGATTTAATTCTTAAGTATTTGAAGGCTATAACAAGTAGCTGATACAAGCAATAAAGTGCCTATTATTTGATGGATAGAACCCAAAGAGACTTGAACATTACTCAAAACAACAAAAACACCAATAAATAACTGAATTAAAACTAGAAATAGCACAATCAGGAAATGGATTTTTTGATATTTATTTTCAATTCCCTTAAAATGTTTAAAGCATATATAAAGAATTGTTAAAAATGATAAATAAGCTAAGGCTCTATGAAAAAAATGTATGAAGACACTGTTATCAAAAAAACCAAAAAGTCGATCCTCAATAAAAATTAAATTTTCAGGAATGTAATTATCTCCCATTTTGGGCCAAGTATTAAATGATTTTCCAGCATCTAAACCAGCCATAAAAGCACCGTAAATTACTGTAAAAAAAATTATTATATTAAAAAAAATAAAAAAAGTTTTATGTGAGCTAAAATTATTTTTATAAATTCCAATATCAAGCCTTTTCAAGAAAAGATAAGCAATTAAAGAGAGAATTATTTGAGCTATGATTAAGTGAACGGCAAGTCTTAAATGGCTAACGTATGGATTAACATCTAATCCACTTTTTACCATCCACCATCCGATAATACCTTGTGCCCCTCCAAGAAAAAGAAGGAATGAATATGAGTATAACTCTTCATTAGAAAAGTATTTTTTCAAAGTAAAGTAAATAAAAGGGATGATAAAAATAATTCCTATTAGTCTTCCCAATACTCTATGTCCATATTCCCACCAAAAGATGTATTTAAACTCTGATAGTGTCATGTTTATATTTTTTATTTGATATTCAGGATATTGCTTATAGTCTTCAAAAACTTTTAACCAATCACCATGGGATAAAGGGGGTATTGTTCCCATAAATAATCTCCAATCAACCATGGACAAACCAGACTCAGTTAATCTTGTCAAACCACCAACAATGATCATCAGCAATATAATTGACATGAGACTTACAAGCCAAAGACTTATCTGAAAATTCTCGGATTTATACATCTAATCTAAATTTATAATTTTTTAGAATATATTTAGTATATTAATTTTAGTCGCATTAAGCCTGTCTAACTGATAGATCTTATAGTCTAAATATTTATAAATTTCAAAATGACATATCATATTAACGTTATAGATCATGAGGGTTCACCTCATAAAATTGAAGCAACAGTTGGTTTTTCAATAATGGAGATTATTAGAGACGCTGGATTAGATATTGAAGCTATATGTGGGGGTTGTTGCGCTTGTGCTACCTGCCATTGTTATGTCGATGAAAATTGGTTAGAAAAAATATCAAAAGCTGATGACGATGAGGAATCTATGCTTGACCAAGCTATGGATATAAAAAAAAATTCAAGACTCTCATGTCAAATTCCATTTACAGAAGAGCTCAATGGTATTACTCTAACATTAGCACCTAAATTTTGACTGATTATAACTCATACAAATCCTGGCCATTTAATGAAGCAAAAAAAATTATAAAACGCTTTGAAAAAAATAATACCAAAGACAAAATAATCTTTGAAACTGGGTACGGCCCATCCGGCTTACCTCATATAGGTACTTTTGGGGAAGTGCTAAGGACAAATATGGTAAGATTTTGTTATGAAAAATTGACTGGTAAAGAGACTGACCTCATAGCATTTTCTGATGATATGGATGGCTTTAGAAAAGTCCCTGATAACATCCCGAACAAAGAAAAATTATCTAACTACCTTAATTACCCTTTGACATCCGTCCCAGATCCTTTTGAGTTGTTTAAGAGTTTTGGTGAACATAATAATTCAAAACTTAAAGATTTTTTAAATAGATTTAATTTGCCTTTTTCTTTTCAAAGTTCAACAGATGCTTATAAATCAGGATTGTTTAATGAAACAATAAAGAAAATCATAAAAAATTATGATGAAATTATTAATGTAGTCCTTCCAACACTTGGTGAAGAAAGAAGAAAATCTTATAGTCCATTTTTTCCAATCAGTGAAATAACTGGTAAAATATTACAAGTTCCAATTGAAGAAATTAATAATGAAGAATTTTCTGTTTCATATTATGAGGACGGTGTATTGAAGTCCAAATCAGTTTTAGATGGCAATTGTAAACTCCAGTGGAAAGTTGATTGGGCAATGAGGTGGGCTGCTTTCGGTGTGGACTATGAAATGTGTGGTAAGGATTTAACAGAGAGCTATACCTTATCATCAAAGATATGTAAGATAATTGGTTCTAAGCCTCCTGAAAATTTAATTTATGAACTATTTCTCGATGAAAATGCTGAAAAAATTAGTAAGTCAAAAGGCAATGGTATAAGCATTGATGATTGGCTCAAATATTCTATTGAAGAGAGCTTAGCCATGTTTATGTATCAGAGACCAACAACTGCAAAGAAACTTTATTTTGATGTAATACCTAAAAACACTGATGAATACTTATCGCATGTTAACAAATTAGAGTCCGACGATCTGAATCCAGATAACCCTGCTTGGCATATTCATAAAGCTGAAAACCCATCATATAAATCTAAAATTAATTATAGTTTAATCCTAAATATTATATCAGTTTGTAAGTCTGAGGACTCTAATGTGATTTTTGGTTTAATAAAAAATTATCAATCTAATTTTAGTAAAGCGGAAACTGACCTTATTAATAGAATGATTGATTGTGGTATTAATTATTTTAGGGATTTTATACAACCAAATTTAAAATTTAAAATTCCAAATTCTGAAGAATTAATTATACTTAAAGAAGTTGTGTCAAAATTAAAAGAAGTAGAGTCTTCGGCTGATGCAGATGAATTTCAAACTGCAATTTTTAGTGTCGGAAAAAATTCTGTCTACAAAGAGAATATTAAAGAATTTTTTAAACTTATTTATCAAGTTGTTTTTGGTCAAGAGAATGGACCAAGATTGGGATCATTTACTAAAATTTATACAAAAGATAAAACTCTGGAGTTGTTCAACTCGAAGCTAAATGTATAATTTAGCACATCGTATTCTCAAAAAGCTAGATCCAGAATTATCACATAATATATCTATAAAAGCTCTCAAATTAGGTATTTATCCAAAAATTATTTGTAAAAATACAGAAATCCTTGAACAAACAATATGGGGAAGAACTTTCAAAACTCCTATAGGGTTATCAGCAGGTTTTGATAAAAATGCAGAAGTAATAAATCCAATATTAAATTTAGGATTTAGTTTTACTGAGTTAGGAACAGTGACTCCTTTGCCTCAAAAAGGCAACTCAAAGCCTAGAATTCATAGGTTCCCTGCACAAAAAGCATTAATAAATTCTTTAGGTTTTAATAATAAAGGCATGGATGTATTTGAAAGAAATATTAATAACTCAAACCTAAAAGAAAATTTTCAAGATAAAATCATTGGTATAAACATAGGTAATAACAAGGATACCGTAGAAATTTTAGATGATCTCAAAAAGCTTTTCGATAGGCTATATAGACTTGGTGATTACATTGTGATCAATTTATCTTCACCAAATACACCTGGATTGAGAGATAATCTTAAATCTCAAAATTTTGAAAAGATCGTTACTAATATCCATAGGCTAAGAAATGAGAATAACTCAAAAATCCCTATTTTATTCAAAATTTCACCAGATATTTCTGATCAGGATAAAAAGGATATTTCATTAATTTCACTGGCAAATGATGTAGATGGGCTAATACTTACTAACACAACAATTAATAAATCGATGGTTAATGAAAAGTTAGAGGGGGGAGTAAGTGGTAGACCATTATTCCTTAAGTCAAATGAATTAATTAGAGATTTTTATACACTGACTTCAGGAAAAATTAAAATTATAGGAGTAGGGGGTATTTTTGATGCTAATGATATCTTAACTAAAATGAAATTAGGAGCCTCATTAATTCAAATTTACAGTAGCTTTACATATGAAGGTCCTTACCATGTTAAAAAAATGACTTATGATTTGAAAAATTTAATTCAACAACAAGGGTTTAGAAATATCTCTGAAGTAATAGGACAATATTCTTGATATCAATTTCCTCTTTTAAAAAAGTTGTTAATAATTATGATTATTTTCTTTTTGACCAATGGGGTGTTTTACATAATGGAAGTAGTAAGTTCCCTATGGCAGAGGAATGCTTAAGTTTTTTAAAAAAGAAAGATAAGTGTGTTATCTTAGTATCCAATTCCTCAAGACCAACAAAATTTTCTATAAATAATTTAGATAAATTAGGTATAGACAATAATTTGTATGATTATTGTATTACTAGTGGGCAAATAGCATTGAATTTTTTAAAAAAAGATATTTATAATAAATATGGAAAAAAATGTTTCCCTCTTAAATTACCAAAAGAAAAAATAAAATATTTTAATTTGGACTGTACTAATAACATTCAAAAAGCAAATTTCGCGATGATTGCAGATTTAAAAGATGGTTTAACAATTTTAGACTTTGCAGAAGAACTAGATAAAATGTTAAAATTTAATTTACCTTTGCTATGCGCTAACCCAGATTATTTAGTTCATAATAAAAATAAACTCTCAATGTGTGGCGGCACTATCGCAAACTTATACTCAGATTTAGGTGGAATAGTATTTAGATATGGTAAACCCTATAAACCTATTTATGAGAATATAATAAAGAAAATTAAAATAAAAAATCCCAAAAAAGTTTTAGTAATTGGGGACTCTCTTTGGCACGATATAGATGGAGGCAACAAGATGAAATTTGATACACTTTGGATTAAAAATGGTATTCATAGATCTCAATTGAATAATGAGGCAGAAATCAAAGATTTAATCAAACAGTACAAACCAAAATACGCAATAAGTGACCTTAAAATATAAGAAACTATCATTGTAAAAAAGGAACTTTTATATTATAAACTCATTTCATGTCTAGATCTTGCGATATTACTGGAAAAAAACACCAAACTGGCCATAATGTTAGCCATTCAAATATAAAGTCCAAAAGGCGTTTTATGGTTAATTTAAATAACGTAACTCTATTCAGTGAGTCTTTACAAAGAAAATTCAGAGTAAGAATAGCTTCGTCTACACTTAGAACTATTGATAAACATGGCGGTTTAGATCAATATTTAAATAAAACTAGCTCACGATCTTTAACTGATAAAGCCCTAAAAATAAAAAAACAAATCGAAAAAAACGTTAGCAAAAAAGCTAGCTAAATGTTTCAAGAATTATTTTTAAATTTATCAAATAACTTAAATAATTCTTCAGTAGTAATTATCTGGTTATTTCAAATTATCTTTTGTTACCTTTCAATTTTACTTTCACTTAAGTTCTTCGGAAAAACAGGTATTTATGTTTACGTAGCTATTGCAATCATATTAGCTAATATTCAAGTTCTTAAAGTTGTAGAATTTCCCTTCTTTCCTGAACCTATGGCCTTAGGAACTGTTTTGTTTATTTCTATATTTCTTTGTACTGACATATTGAATGAATATTTTGATAAAAAATCTGCAACTAAATGTATATACCTCGGTATTGCAGCATACTTATTTTCAACAGTTCTTATGTTTTTAACAATATCTATGGCTCCAATTAATCCTGATGAACATCCTGCATGGTCTTGGAGCTATGGTATGCATGAGTCAATTATGACTATCTTCCTTCCACAGTTTCCAATAATAGTTGGAAGTATTTGTGCTTTTTTTATAAGTCAAAAAATTGATATTTTTATATTTTCTTATTTAAAAAATAAAAATACTAACCTTTGGTTTAGAAATAACGCATCAACAATTGTATCGCAATTTATTGATAATATTATATTTAGTGTTCTTGCATTTAATATCTTATCTTCTAACCCAGTGCCTTTATTTGACTTAATTATTTCTTATGGAATAGGTATTTATTTACTTAGAATTCTATTAAGTCTATTTGACACAATATTTATATATTTAGTGAAGATCTTTTTGCCATCTAAACTTGACTAATTTTTTTCAAGTAAAAAAAAAGTCAAAATTATCAAATGCTCGACTTGGATTAATTAATACAGCACATGGTAAAATCAATACACCTTCATTTATCTTTTGTGGTACTAAGGCCACTGTCAAATCTGTACTCCCCTCTCAATTAAAATTAGCAAGAACACAAATTATTCTTTCAAATACATACCATTTAATGCTTCAACCTGGTCCAGAGGTCATATCAAAAGAAGGGGGTTTACAGAGTTTTACTGATTGGAATGGACCTATGATGACTGATAGTGGGGGATATCAAATATTTTCACTAGGATATGGGTCAGTTTCAGAGGAAATTAAAGGAAAAAACAATAATGCAAAGAGAAAATCACTCATAAAAATAACCGAGGATGGTGCATCATTTAGAAATTATATAAATGGAGATAAAGTATTCTTATCACCTGAGAGATCAATTGAATTACAACGTGACTTTGGCGCTGATCTGATTTTTGTCTTAGATGAATGTACGCCCTTTAATGTTTCAAAAAAATATACGGAAAAGTCTATGTATATGAGTCATCGCTGGGCAGCAAGATGTAAAAATTCTTTCGACTCAAAATTTAAAAAGTATAACTCAACCTTTGGTTCCTCAGGAAAACAGTCACTATATGGTATTATACAAGGCGGTGTTTATGAGGATTTAAGAAAGATCGCATGTGAAGAAACATGCTCAAAAAATTTTGATGGACTTTCAATAGGTGGCTCTTTGGGGAGCACAAAAAATCAGATGTACGATATCTTTTCTATCTGTGAAAATTATATAGATAAATCCAAACCTATTCATATTCTAGGAATTGGAGGACTAGATGATATTTTGCAAGGTGTAAGTTCTGGATATGACACTTTTGATTGTGTATCGCCTACAAGGATCGCTAGACATGGTATTATGATGTCAAAATTAAGTAGTAAAGGAATTAATTTAAACAACTCAAAATTTAAAAACGATCATTCTAGTATTGATGAAGGATGTGAATTACAGGAAATAAATAAATTTTCAAAATCTTATATACATCATTTGTTTAAAGCTAATGAGATGCTCGGTATGACCATTTTATCAATTTATAATATTTGGTTTATGAATAAGTTTTTTGAAGAAATAAGATCATCAATAAATGAGGATAGATTTGAAGAGTATAAGAATAAAATTTTTTCTAATTTAGTCGAATAATGACTCTATTTTTTCAAACATAATTCCACCTAACTCCTCTACATCATGAATGGTAATTGCTTTACTGTAATACTGACCTACGTTATGACCTATACCGATTGCCAATAGTTCAATGTTTGATTTCTCTTCAATCGCAAGAATAGTGCTTTTTAGATGTTTTTCTAAATAATTACTGTTGTTTACTGACAGTGTTGAGTCATCTACAGGTGCGCCATCAGATATCACAATTAGTATTTTTCTACTTTCAGGCCTTTTCGAAATTCTAGAACTAGCCCAAAGAAGAGCTTCGCCATCAATATTTTCTTTTAAAAGACCCTCTTTTAACATTAGGCCTAGATTTATTTTAGATTTTTTTGAGTTTTGGTCAGCAGATTTATAAATAATATGTCTTAGGTCATTAAGTCTTCCAGGGTTTTTCTGCTTTCCATTTTTAAGCCAATGCTCTCGAGTTTTTCCACCTTTCCATGCTTTTGTTGTAAAACCAAGAATTTCAACTTTGATTTTACATTTTTCTAAAGTAGCAGCTATCATATCAGTTGTTAAAGCAGCTATCATAATCGGTTTTCCTCTCATTGATCCTGAATTATCAATTAACAAAGTTACGGTTGTATCTTCAAATTTAATTTCCTTTTCTTTTTTAAAAGAGAGAGAACTATTTGAATTAGTTATAACCCTGGTAAGTTTTGAAGTATCTAGAACACCTTCATCTAAATCAAAATTCCATGACCTATTTTGTTTTGATTGAAGCTTTCGATACAATTTATTTGCTAACCTTGATATTTGCTTTTGATATAAATCACATTTTTCATCAAGTTGCCTTCTTAAGGCCACTAACTCTTCATGATCACATAGTTTAATTGCTTCTATGATTTCATCATATTGATTAGTAGCTGCTTTATAATTTTGATTAAGGTTTCTATAACTATCAATTGACTTTAAAATATCTTCAATTTGTTGGTCTGAAATTTCAATATCAATTTCTTCTCCTTGAACACTAGATTGACTACTATCTGAGTCATTTTCTGGAGTATGCATATTTTCCTCTAATTGGCTTTCTTCAGGTTTTTGGGCTTGATTATCCTCTTGGTTTTGTTTTTGATTAAAATCCTCTTCATTATTTCCCTCATCGAGATCTTTATCATCTGGTTGGCTTTCATCCTCAACCGATGGAAAAATAATTCTGAGTAAATCTACCGATAAGTTTAAATATTCTTTTTGGTCTTGAATATTTCGAGGTAATTTTTGAAGTGTGTTATAAAATTTTGATATGTTGTCTTTAGAAGTTATATTCTTTAAATGATTATTATTTGATTTCCACATTTTACTGTTTACTAAATCAATGAAAAAATGCGTTAAGGTAAAATAAAATAAATCTTTAGAGTCTTTTTGTTTTTTTAATTTTAATACCTCTAATCTCTTAAACCATTTATTCTCAATGTTTTTTATAATACCTTTGAAGGGTTTTGAGCCATATGTCTCATATCGTAAACGCTCTAAGAAAATTATTTCTTCTCTAATATCAATATTCTTAGATGTTATTTGGTTTAAGAGTTTTTCATCATGGTATTTTTTTTTAAGAGCAAATGAGTCTGCTGCACCACGCATATCCTCATAATTGAAAATATTTGAGATTGAGGGAAGGTTTAAAGTATCATCTTTCTCTAAAACGATATTTGAATTTACATTTATTTTTAATTCTTTGTTTTCCGATATTGTTTTATTAACAGAATTGAGTGTATTTGAAATTTGCCTGGGAATATTTAGTTGTTTCTCGGACAATTAGATATCAATTGCAAAGATTCTTTGGAAATATTCTTTATATATATCTATTTCACTTTCGTCACATTTATTTAAAAAAGTAAAATTCAAAGAGTTTTTAATATCTCTAATAATTTTATAATTTTCTGCCCACATAATTACAGTTCTAGGGCTCATGACAATAGATATATCTTTTTGTTCAAAACCTTTTCTAGTTAAATTTGCCATTTGAACCATAGAAGCTATTATTTTTTTCTCTTCAGTATTTGCAGAAACTTTTTTTGAAATAATTTCTATTTCTTTATCCTCATCAAGGTAGTTTAATTTTGCAACTATATTCCATCTATCCATTTGACCTTGATTGATCTGATTTGTTCCATGATAAATCCCAGAGGTATCCCCAAGACCTACTGTGTTGGCAGTAGCAAATAGCCTAAAATAAGGATGAGGTGAGAGCACCTTACTTTGGTCAAGAAGAGTTAACTTTCCCTCAGCTTCAAGTATTCTTTGAATAACAAACATTACATCTGGTCGACCTGCATCGTATTCGTCAAAAACTAAAGACACGTTATTTTGAAATGCCCAAGGAAGGATACCTTCCTGAAATTCTGTTACTTGTTTGTTATCTTTTAAAACTATTGCATCTTTTCCAATAAGATCGATTCTTGATACATGACTATCTAAGTTTACTCTTATGCACGGCCAGTTTAATCTTGCACAAACTTGTTCAATATGAGAGGACTTTCCAGTTCCATGCAAACCTTGTAAGAAAACTCGTTTATTGAATTTTAGACCAAGCAAAATAGCAATCGTTGTACTTTCATCAAATACGTAGTTTGTATCTAATTTAGGGCAATATTCACTAGCTTCATTAAATTTTGGAACTTTTATATCTGTTTGAATGTCAAAGACTTCTTTGGATGATACTTCAGATATTTGTAAATTATCCTTTTTTTTAAGAGCCTCGATTTTATTCATTTTTTGTATCTTTCAATTAAGTAGTTATATGCTTCTACTATTTCTCTAAATTTATCAATAACTTTTTTACTATCACCCTTTACATCTGGATGATGCACTTTGACCAGTTCTTTATACCTTTTCTTTACCAATTTTAAATCTGTGTTTATATCTAATTTTAAAATACTAAGGGATTTTAACAATTTATTTGATTTAGGCTGAAATCCAGCAGGGTTATCAAATGTGCCCATATCCTCACCATTGATTGAAAAATTATAAAACTTTCTCCCCGATCCAAAAGAGCTTGTGGGTCTTCTCCAGATTGTATCAAAACGAATATCGTTTTCAATTTCATTTGCATCCATTTTCTTATGGTAATTCCACTTTTTATTAAACTCTTTAATATGTTCAAAACAAAACCACTGATAATTACCTAAATTATCATAGTCTAAAGGCGCTTTATAAACACCTTCCTCTGTACAATTTGGATGATTGCATAAATTTTCTATTTTATTTTTTTTATTCATTTAAGATTTAATGATGAATTTAAATAATATTAAAATCCTTTTACAAGATATTAATGAATTTAAAATTTTAGAAATTATTGATAACAGTGACAAACATATTGGACATGCTGGTGTTGAAAATACGCAAGCCATGTTAACTCATGTTGAACTCAGAATATTGAATAAAAATAATCTGAAGAAAATAGATATTCATAGAACAATTCATGAAAAATTAGAACCGGTTTTTAAATCTGGCCTACATTCCTTAGAAATAAAAATATCAAATAGATAGCTTAACCTTATTAATTTTGTTTATTGATCTAGAGATAATTTGCAATTTTACATCCTCAATAAAGAAAACCTTTCCAACTTTAGGGATTTCTTTTGCTAAATCATGAATTAAGCCTGATAATGTTACAAATTGATCAGGTAAGTTAATATCTAGACTTCTATTAATTTCTCTTACACTAGCATTTCCATTAAATAAATAATTATTAGAGTCAATTTTCTCTAGATATGTTTCATCAGTGTCAGTTTCATCAAAAATTTCCCCAATTATTTCTTCAATAATATCCTCTAATGTAATTAAGCCTTGTATTTCTCCATATTCATCTACTATTAAAGCCATATGTTCTCTGGAAGATTTAAAATCAATAAGTTGTTTCATCGCAAGTTTGTTTTGGGGAATAAAAACAGGCTGAAAAGTATTTCTTTGAATACTTTCATTTGACTCCTCTAAAGAGGAGTCTTTTAAAAAATCTCTGATATCGATAATACCAACCAGATTATTAAAATCTCCCTTAATAACTGGTATTCTTGTGAATGTTGATGAACTTATAGCTTTAAAATTTTGCTTATAGGGATCATCCAGGTTAATGAATATAATTTCATTTCTGTGAGTCATTAGCTCATCAACTTTTAATTTTTTTAACTCAAGAATATTACTCATATAATCAGCCTCATATTCACCATCTTTTGAGTATTGTTTTTGCAGTTGAACAGCTCCTTCAAATTCCTCTTCTATAATTTTTGATTGGTCTGCATTTAAATTTAATCCAATTAATTTAATAATTTTGTTAGAAACTTTATTAATAAGATTTACAATTGGTTTAATTAATTTCGTGTAAAAGTAAAAAAACTTAGAAACTTTTAGTGCAAAGGTCATTGGTTTGTTAATTGCAAAAATTTTGGGAGTAACTTCAGAAAATATTACAATCATTAGTGTCATAAAAATTGTAGCAACGGAAACTCCTAAACCGCCAAACTCTGAAACAAGTAATTCTGTCATTAAAGCTGTAGCTAAAATATTAAATAAGTTATTAGCAAGTAAGATACCCGTAATAAATTCATCTTTGAATTCTTTAATTTTTAAAATGAAATTCGCGTTTTTAGCTCCTTTATCTTTTTGTCTATGTGCTCGCTGTTTCGATACTGCAGTTAAAGCTGTTTCCGAACCAGAGGAAAGGGCTGATAATAAGAGTAAAATAATTATCGCTAAAATTTTTATAATAACAATTAAAGTCATTATTTTATTTGATTAAGAGTAGATTTAAGATCTCTAATTGAAATCTTTTTAATAAAACCTCCATTTTTTCCAACGAGAGCAATATTAACATCTTCGTTTATAACTTTTTTATCAAATGTAATTTTTTTTATTAATGATGGAATAGTTTTTTTATTTACATATTTGTTGTAGTTTACTGGTAAATTATATTTTTTTAAAATTTCAATTAAATCATCAACTCTTTTAGGATAGTAATTTAATAAACTAGAAATTTTTAATTCTACAATCATTCCTAAAGATATCGCCTCTCCATGTTTTAGATTACCTTTATAAAAATTTGAATTTTCAATAGCATGACCAATTGTATGTCCAAAGTTTAGAATAGCTCTAGAATTTTTAGATTTTAATTTTTCCCTAAAATCACTGACATATTTTAATTTCGAGTTAATTGAAAGTTTAATAATTTTATTTATGTCACCCTTCGATTTTTTAATAAGAAGTTTATGAAGCTGCTTCGAGTTAATAAGGCTATATTTTATTATTTCTGCATATCCACATGCAATTTCCCTTTTTGGTAAACTTTTAAGAAAATCTGAACATATAAATACTTTCTTTGGAAGATAAAAAGTACCAATTAAATTTTTACCAAATTTACTATTAATTCCTGTCTTACCACCAATTGAGCTATCTACCATTGCTAAAAGAGAAGTAGGTATCATTACGTGTTCAACTCCTCTTAATATTGTAGATGCTAAAAAGCCTGAGAGGTCTCCGAGTGTTCCACCACCAAATGAGTAAATTATAGTTTTACGTTGAACTCCTAATTTAATTATTTTCTCAATTATAGACGAATAGTTGTGTATATTTTTAATTTTCTCATGGCCCTTAATAACAATACTACGTTTAGGAAATCTTTTTAAAAGCTTTTTGATTAATCCAATTTCTGCAATATTCCTATCAAAAATTAAAATATCGTTATTTGAAATATTATTTATTAATTTTTTTTCTAATTGAGCAATTTTTAAAAATTCAATTTCGTGTGTGTGTTTATCAATTATCTTTCTTATCTTCATTATTTTAAATGTTCTAATATGGTTTTTATAGTTTTTTGAGTATTGCTTGTTGCATTAATTGTAAAATCAGAAACTTCATTGTAAATTTCTTTTCTGTTATTGAAAAGTATTTTTATATTTTTCTCAACATTATTTTTTAATAGGGGCCTATTTTTATTTCGCGAAGTTCTTTTAATTAAAGTTTCTAAATCACATTTTAAATATATATTAAATGTCTGCTTTAAAAGGTCTTTATTTTTTAAAATTATTCCCCCACCTGTAGAAACAACAATCTTTTTCTTCAAAATCAATTTTTTGAATATTGATCTTTCTAATTTTCTAAAATGTTCCTCGCCCTCTTTATTAAATATGTCCTTTATTTTAGATTGACTTTCTATTTCAATTTGTTCATCAGTATCATAAAAATCAAATTTTAAGTAATCAGATAAAGCCTTACCAATCGTGGATTTACCTGATCCAGGCATACCAATTATACATATTTTTTCAAATTTTTTTTTCACCATTGTTATTTGATATGTTTTAAATATATAATATGAAAAACCAATAAATTAATAATAATGAGAAAAATAGCATTACTATCAACGATTATTATACTAATTTTATTAGGTTTTGTTTTAATCAATTCTATAAAAATACCAGCACCAACAAAAGAAAAGGTTTATGACATTCCAATAGATCAGTTCACATGAAATATCTCATTTTTTTTTTGCTAATATTAGTTCTGCCATTGAAGGCCAACGTAGTTAATGAGGAAATCATATTTCAAGAAAAATCATTCTCACAAAACAATATAATTTCATCAATTAAATCAGAAGAAATTCTTTTAAAACTTATAAACACCACAGAAAATAATAACAATTTTTTTTATTCTCTATTTGACCCTTTGACAAATAGTAATATTTATCCTGAATATTCAAATGAAAATGATTTTTTTTTCGAAAAAATAAATTTATTCAATAAAAAAAATTATAGATACCAAATTAACTCAAATTTGTTTGAAAAAGTTATTTTTGAAGAATTTCAAAACCCAAATCACAATGAGTCTTATTTAGCTTATTTATTTGACTCAAATCAATTTAATGAATTGTGTCGATATTTATTTGAATTGGATAATAATCAAAAAAATTTTGATAATATTTTGATCTATAATATCTTATGCTTATTAAAAGATAATCAATTTGAGCAGATTAATTTTATAATTGAAATTTATGATCAAAAAGAGTTTGATAAATTAAACACAAAATTTTTATTAGACTTTCTCAAAAATAATACAATTGAAATCAATTACAACTTAAGTGAATTAGGATTAATTGATAAATATATCACTTTGATTTCTGATAGTATAAAAGTCAATGTGGATGAAATTAATAATACTCTTGAATTAGAGATATATCTCAAATCAAATATAATTGATCTTTATCAAATAAATTACCTTTTTAAAAATAGAGTCATAAATAAATCACAATATTTATCTATGCTAGAAATGCTAAATGTAAAACCTAAAGAGTTAGCTATGTATGAAGAAATGCAAAAAAATATTAACTATAATAAAAAACTTGAAATTTTAGAAAACTATATTCCTCTATTACAACTGGATTTATATGATGTATCCAGATTAGTTAATGATCAATTTAGTGAAATGAGAATAACCTCAAGAAATTTAAATTACATTAATGGTTTAATGCTTTTATCACTCTATGAAAACTCAAGTTTTTTAGAAAATTTGATTATTTTATTGAAGGATGTTCCTAAAGGTGTAGTCGAAAATAATGATATAGCAACAGCTTTAAAGAATTATTTAATTAAAAACTTCGAAAATAAATACTATGCAGATAACGATCAGAATATAGACAGTCCTTTGATGAAATTTTTATTTTTGAATAGAAATATTAATTTTATAGAGAGTGACAATTTAAAAATAACGGAGACAGATACAATCTCAGTTAATCCTGTGTACTTGGCAAGTTTAGCTGAAAATTTAAATTTGATTGACTCATATATATACTATGTCAATTTAAGTGAAAAATTTTACTCGATAAATGAATTCGATTTATACTTCTTAAATAATTATATCATAGATAATGAATATTTAAAAAATGAATTGATAAAATTAGCCTTCAGAGCACATTTAATTAATTTATGAAATATGAAAAATATAAAGACTTATACACACAATTTTTAATCTCTGAAAAAAATCTTTCAAGAAACTCTGTAAATAATTATTTAGTTGATTTAAATCAATTTTTTAATATTGAGAATGTAAAAATTGGTGATCTTAATACTAATATAAAAACATATATTACTAATTTAAGAAAAAAAAATTTGAAAATATCGAGTGTAAATAGAAAAATATCAACTTTAAAAAATTTTTTGAAGTTTCTCCAAACTGAAAAAATAATAGAAAAAATTGATTTTCAAGAATTTGAAAGCTTATCAAATTTAAAAAAAATTCCAAAATCCATATCAAAATTACAAATGGAACAAATATTCATGAATTTATATAATTCAAAACAGACTAATAAAGAGCTTTATATTTTAGTATTAAAATTAATTTATTTATCAGGATTGAGAATATCAGAGGCACTCAATATAAAATGGTCTGATATTAACCATCAAGATAATTCTATTTACATCTTTGGAAAAGGTTCCAAAGAAAGAAAAGTATATATAATTAAAGATTTTTTGGAGCTTTTGAAAAATTTAGTTAAAAAAAATCAATTTGTATTTACGTTAAAAAATAAAAAGATTTCTGCTAGATCGGTAAATAAATTTCTTGAAAATTGTTATAACGACTCAATAATTAAAGATAAATTGTCTTCTCATGTTTTTAGGCACTCATTTGCTACCACTATGTTAGAAAATAACGCTGATATTAGACATATACAAAAGTTATTAGGTCACTCAAGCATTTCAACAACAGAAATTTATACTAAAGTTGCAAAGTCAATGAAAAAGAGAGTTTTAGACTCTTATCATCCATTAAAAAATAAATTATAGTCCTAAAAATGTTTTACTTAGATTTTGAAGAAAAATTAGAAAAATTTGATATGGAAATACAATCTTTGATTAAGCTTTCAAAAGAAAGTGATATAGATGTTGATGGAAAAATTAAAGATATTGAGAAAAAAAAACAAACAGAGTTAAATAGAATTTACTCTAATTTATCACCTTGGCAAATTGTCAAACTTGCAAGACATCCAAATAGACCTAAAACAAAAGGCTATATAGATAGTATTTTTACAAATTTTACACCTCTTTATGGCGATAGACTTTATTCTGAAGATAATGCCATTATTTCAGGTTTTGCTTTTTTAGATAACATACCTGTCATAATACTAGGCACTGAAAAGGGCAATGATATGAATACGAGATTAAAACATAATTTTGGTATGGCAAAACCCGAAGGTTATAGAAAATCCCAAAGAATTATGAAATTAGCCTCAAAATTAAATTTACCTTTAATTTGTTTTGTAGATACATCTGGAGCTTACCCTGGTAAGGACGCTGAAGAAAGGGGACAAGCTGAGGCAATTGCCCAATCAATGAAAGTATCCCTAAATTGTGAAACACCATGTATTTCAATTGTCATAGGCGAGGGTGGATCAGGTGGCGCAATTGCTCTAGCCACAAGTGATATTGTCATAATGCTAAGTAATTCGATTTATTCTGTTATATCTCCTGAGGGTTGTTCGTCAATACTATGGAAATCTTCTGATTTTGCTGAGACAGCATCTAATTCTCTAAAAATAACTGCAACAGATTGCCTAGAATTAAAAATTATTGATCGAATTATTGAAGAGCCAGTAGGAGGAGCTCATAGGCATTTTGAAAAGGTCTCAAATGATCTTAAAGTTGCTTTGATAAAAAGTATTGAGGATCTTAAATTATTATCAAAAGATGAATTGATAGAGAAAAGAAATAATCGATATTTAAATTATATTGTTTGATTAATTTCTTCCATGACATTGTTTATATTTTTTTCCTGATCCACAAGGACAAGGATCATTCCTTCCAATTTTTTTAGTAATGGGTTCAATATTTTTGTTCTCTCGATTTTCACTCTTTTTTTCAACCCTAATATTATTTAAGACTAACACCATTTGCTTTTGTATTTCATATATTAGTTGATTGAATGCACTCAAAGAAGCCTTACGAAATTCATTAACTGGATCTTTCCCTCCGTATCCGCTAAGACTAACAGACATACGTATATTTGTAAGTTCTTGAATATGGTTATGCCAATTTTTATCTAAAATAGAAAGGCTTACTTGTCTTAGTATAAAAATATAAGCATTTGTATGTTTTGCATAATTTTCATCTTTAATTTTTTTAAATGAAGATAGATAATGCTCTTTATTATCATTTTCATCTGGTTTAATAAAAGACAACAAGTCTGAGAAATTCTTAATTTCTTCTTTTTCACTTTCTAACAAATTAGATATGAATTCATCCTCAGTTTCTTGAACAAAATTTATTATATCATCATTAATAATAGTTTCTCTTTTGGAGTAAATTATATTTCTTTGTTTATCAATAATATTATCAAACTCTAATAATTGTTTCCTAATGTCAAAATTATGACCCTCAACTCTTTTTTGTGCTCGTTCAATTGATGAAGTTAACCATTTATGTTCAATAACTTCTCCTTTTTTAAGACCCAATGTTGAAAGCATAGATTGAAGTTTCTCTGATCCAAAAATTCTCATTAGGTCATCTTCTAATGAGACAAAAAATATACTTTGTCCAGGATCTCCCTGTCTTCCAGACCTTCCTCTTAATTGGTTATCTATTCTTCTACTCTCGTGCCTTTCAGTACCTAAAATACATAACCCACCCAAATCAATTACCTTTTGGTAATCATTCTCATTAAAATTTTTATCTATTTCTGGATTACCACCTAATCTAATATCGGTACCTCTACCTGCCATATTAGTAGCAACCGTTACTTGTGACGGTTTGCCTGCTAAAGCAATAATTTCAGCCTCATTCTCATGATTTTTTGCATTTAAAACATTGTGAGGAATATTGTTAGTTTTTAATATATCTGAAATAAAATTTGATTTTTCAATTGAAGTTGTACCAACTAATATTGGTTGACCTTTTTCATATTTTTCTTTTACTAAGTCTAAAACAGCTTTGTATTTTTCGTCCGGAGTTTTATAAATTTGATCATTTTGATCAATTCTGATCATAGGTTTATGAGTAGGTATTTCAATTACACTCAAGCCATATATTTCCAAAAACTCTTCTGACTCAGTAAGAGCGGTACCAGTCATTCCAGATAACTTTTGATATTTTTTAAAATAATTTTGAAAAGTTATACTTGCTAAAGTAATACTCTCTTCTTGTATTTTAAGATTTTCTTTAGCTTCCAAAGATTGATGAAGACCTTCACCAAACCTTCTTCCTTCTGCTAATCTGCCTGAAAACTCATCAATGACAATAATTTGACCATCTTTTACAACGTAATCCTTGTCTCTTTCATACAAAAAACGAGCCTTAAGTGATTGATTTATAATTTGATAAGCTTCTAAATTTTCATTATCAAACAAACTATTTCCTTTTAAAAAATTAATTTTTTTTAGGTTGAATTCTATTTTCTTAATACCGCTATCTATAAGTAAAACATTTTTTCTTTCTTCATTTACCTCAACGTCATCTTTTGTGAGGTCTTGAGTAATTTCATAACATAATTTAAATAGTTGAATGGGGGTTTTGACAGGTCCTGAAATACCTAAAGGTGACCTAGACTCATCGATTAGTACAGAGTCAGCCTCATCAATTAAAGCTATATTATGCTCATTTTGCATTTTTGGTTGATTGATACCTCTTAAATTATCTCTTAGATAATCAAAGCAAAATTCATTATTATTTCCATATACGACATGAGATTGATAGCTACTTACTTTTTCTTCAATAGTTTGGCTGTTTTGAATGTATGAACAGCTTATGTTTAAGTATTCAAAAATTGGCCTCATCCAAAGAGAGTCTCTTTTTGCTAAATAATCATTAACAGTAATTACATGAACTTTTTTATTTAAGACATAATTTAATGTGATTGGAATTGTTGCGGCAAGTGTTTTGCCTTCTCCTGTCTTCATTTCAGCAACAAATCCATGATAAAGAGCAATACCTCCAATTATTTGTGAGTCATAATGTCTGAGTTCAATAGTTCTTTTTGATATTTCTCTCAATAGAGCACATACGAAACTTATATCCTCATCTGACAACTCCTCTTTTTGATTAGAAATATAATTTTTTTTTAAGTTTTCAATTTTATCAGTCATTTCTTCTTTTGATAAATTTGAAATATGTGCTTCTAATTGATTTATATTATTTATATATTTATCTGTAATTTCTTTAATTAAATTTGAATTTTTTTTTGAGGAAAAAAAATTATTAATTTTTTCGAACATTTAACTACAAATATACTAAATTTATATTATTTCCATGATGTAAATGTAGCAATCTCTATTTCTAATGGAATATATTTATGATTATCTATTAATTTTGAAAATAAATTATTTGTTAATTTTAAAAAATCTTTTTTAAATCTATGTTTTTCATTAAAAAAATTTGAAATCCCAAACTTTCTAAAATCACTTCTAATTTTGTTAAAAGAATTATAGTTTATTTCTAAGTTATCTATACCTACTACAACATCTTTATATTTACTTTTATTTAAATCTTCTATCAATTTCGTAGTTTCTAAAAATGGCCCAAATCTTCTATAAACTCCACCAAAAATCTTTTCATCAATTTCTAAAAAAATATTTTGAAGTGTCCTCATTGAATTTGATGTTATGGTATTGAAGCAAAATAAACTGTTATCATTTAATTTAGATATAATTTTATTAAAAATATCATTGCTATTCAAAAACAATGGTATTTGTAGAGAAAAATTTGATATAGCAGCATCAAACTTACCTTCAACTGCGTTAATATCATTGATATTTATAATTTTTGTATTTGTATAATTGGACTCCTCTATGCAAAGATCCTCATCTAGAATTAGACAGTTTTCTATTTTTTTTGACATGAACTTTAATTTATCATTTATTAAATCTGACCCATTTTTTGCAATTAAATTATTTTTGTCAAAATAAGCGTTTCTTCTTATATCCCTCTTTTTTAAATTAAATTCATTCATAATGTGCTAAAGTAACTTACCATGATATCGAGATTTAATTTAGATCAAAAAAGGCTTACATTTTATGAAAATCCAGAATTATTTCATAATGAATTTACTGAATTAATATCTTCAAATAATGATAATGAATTTTTGTATTCTACTGAAGAACCAATTGTAGTTCTAAATAAAGATAAGACTTTAAAATTAACCCTAGTAAAAGATAACAAGGAATTAGAGTATATATTATTTTCAAACCATAGTATTTCTATTTTACCTCAAGAAAAAATAAAAATTCATAAAGCGATTAAAGACGTTTCAAATTATATTATTTATAAGCTAAATAATTAAATGAAGGT
The DNA here is from genome assembly GCA_902619375.1 of uncultured Alphaproteobacteria bacterium. Classification (GTDB taxonomy): domain Bacteria; phylum Pseudomonadota; class Alphaproteobacteria; order HIMB59; family HIMB59; genus HIMB59. The sequence goes on along the minus strand of CACNEB010000002.1, from coordinate 92,152 downwards.
TGCACTGATTCAAATTACAGTCGGTTCAAACTTTGATGAAAATTTCGAAAAATCAAAAAAATTTTTACAAGATAGTTTAAATTCAAGTCCAGATTTCATTTTATTACCGGAGTGTTTTCTCTTTTTATCAAGTAAATCAAAAATTTTGATTGAAATGAATCATGATTCTGTAAAATATTTTAAAAATTTTTCAAAGATAAATAATGTATATTTACTTTTGGGATCAATTCCCATAACCGAAAATGATAAATTATTTAATCGGTCAATTTTAATTAATCCTGACGGAGATATAATTTCAATTTATGACAAAATTCATATGTTTGACATTACATTAAAAAATGGTGAGTCATACAAAGAAAGTAATTTTTACTCACCTGGAAGTGAATTAAAAATCACTAAAGTATTGGGTCACTCAGTTGGTCATACTATTTGTTATGATTTAAGGTATCCTAAATTGTACAGAGCTTTGGCAAAAAAAGGTTCACAAATTATTGTTGTCCCTTCAGCATTTACGCACACAACAGGCAAGGCTCATTGGCATTCTCTTATTAAGGCAAGAGCAATTGAGAATGGAGTTTTTATATTGGCACCTAATCAATGGGGAGTAAATAATGAAAAAAGAGTAACTTATGGGCATACTTTAATAGTAGACCCTTGGGGAGAGACATTAGCTGAAGCCAAAGATGGTGAAAAGATCATTGCTGCTGATCTTGATTTAAATAGAGTTAGAGAGTGTCAAAACGCAATACCTGTATTAGATAACGATAGAAATTTTGATTAATATTATTGAAAATTTTCATTGAATGACCAAATATAAAGAATGATAAAATTTGATTTAATTTGTGAAAATCAACACATATTTGAAGCTAGTTTTGATGACTCAAACTCTTTTGAAAAACAAAAAAGGAAAAAACAAATTGAATGCCCTTTCTGTAATTCATCAACAATATCAAAGTCAGTTATGGCACCAAACATTTCTGGTAAATCAACAAGTTCAGCTAAAATAAATCGTGAAAAAAAGAAATTATTTTCAAATTATAATAAACAATTAAATAAAATTAAATCTGAAATAGAAAAAAATTTTAAATATGTTGGAAAAAAATTTCCAGAAGAGGCTAGAAAAATACATTATGGTGAAGCGAAAGATAAACCTATTTATGGAGAGGCAACTGAAAAAGAAAGTCAAGAATTGGTCGATGAAGGTATAGGTTTAGTAAGACTTCCATTTAGTAAAAAAGAAAAAAATTAAAATTAGTATTTCAAAGTACCAAAGTAATTTACTAAATCAAATTTACTTAGTTTGAAAGATTTAAAAATTGGATTGTATTGCATGCCCTCTATATTCATTAAATTTAAATTATATTTTTGACTAATTGATTGTAATTTAGAGGGAGATAAAAAAAGATTAAAATTGTGGGTTTTTTTAGGAAGTAGCTTTAAGAATTTCTCAGCAATATCAATTGCTAAATATTTTGATAATAAATTCTTATTAAGTGTAGATATAAATATATATGCATTTTTATTGAGATTTTTAGTTAAGTTTTCAAAAAGTTGATACTTATCTTGTTCTTCTAAATGTTCTAAGAATTCAAACAAAAAAATAACATCGAATTTTTTTTTACAATTTTTTAAAAATTTATTAGCTTCTATATTAATGAGTTTAAAATTTATTTTGTTTTTTATTTTAAAATTGTTCTCGATATCAATACCTGAACACTCTGCACCCATACCATAATAATTATTAAGGAATTCGCCAGTTCCACATCCAAGATCTAAAATCTTCTTATTCTTGAAGAATTCATAAATATCTTGACCGCTATGATCTCTTAATATTTTTGACATATACTGATGTCTTATTGCCATCATTTGCTCTAATGGTTCGTAATACTTGCTATTATAAGTGTCCATGTTCTTTACATCATAAATGTTAAGAGTATATTACCGTAATTCATGAAAATTAAAGTTTTAAAATTTGGTGGTACATCCGTTGGGAGTATTGAAGCTATAAAAAGATCAGCAGATATTATTCATGATTGGTCAAAAAAATCAAAAGTTATAGCTGTGTTATCTGCTATGTCAGGTGAAACTGATCGTTTAATAAATTTAACAAAATCTTTTTCAAAAAATCCAAATCCAATTGATTTTGATAACGCCATTTCAACAGGTGAAAATGTATCTTGCGCGTTAATGTCGATATGTCTCAATAATCAAAAGATTAAAGCTAAATCGCTACTTAGTTGGCAAATACCTATTATAACATCATCAGAGCATATGAAGTCTAGAATTTTGTCTATTAACAAAAAATTTTTATATGATGAATTAGAAAAATTTGAAGTTCTAGTAATTCCTGGTTTTCAAGGTATTAACAATAATGGAGAATTAACTACCCTAGGTAGGGGTGGTTCTGATACTAGTGCTGTTGCTGTAGCAGCAGCGATGGAAACAGAATGTATAATTTATACTGATGTTGAAGGTGTATTTACCACTGATCCAAACATAGTATCTAAAGCAAAAAAAATTAATAAAATTTCATATGAAGAAATGCTTGAATTAGCCTCACAAGGGGCTAAGGTTCTTCAAACTCGTTCTGTTGAGTTAGCTATGAGAAAAAATACTAAATTAAGTGTAAGATCCTCTTTCAAACCCAAAAAAATTGGTACCATGATTACTGACGAAAAAAGTGTTTTAGAAAATAATACTGTGAGTGGAATTACATACTCCAAAGATGAAGCAAAAATTACACTTTCAAGAGTACAAGATAAACCTGGAGTCTCTTCAAAAATCTTTGGCCCATTAGCTAAAGGCAATATAAATGTTGATATGATACTCCAAAATATTTCACAAGATGGAAAGTTTGCAAATTTATCTTTTACTTTGCCAAGACTAGACTTAGAAAAAGCATTAAAAATACTTAAAAAAGAGAAATCTATAATTGGATATAAAAGAATTATTTCATCTAATAATATTTCAAAAATTTCAGTGGTTGGAGTAGGGATGAGATCTCATGCTGGAGTTGCCCAAACATTATTTGATACTCTTGGAAAAAATAAAATAAATATTCAAGTTATTACTACTTCAGAAATAAAAATAAGTATATTAATAAATGAAGAACACACTGACTTAGCTGTACAAAAATTACATCAAGCCTTTAAATTACATAAATAATTTTTTGGATAAGTTAATATCAATCAAAGAAGCAAGAATTCAGAAAGGATTTTCAATAAATGATTTATCCAAAGCTCTAAAACTAGATATAGAGATAATTCGGCTATTAGATGATAATTTAAAGCTACCCAAAAAATACAGAGCTTATCAGTCGACTTATAAAAAATCTATATATCGATATTTAGGTTATGAGATAAAATATAAAAATATAACCAGTGATATTCCAGAAGATTATACAAAAATTTCATTAACTTATTTCTTTTTATTACTTACTTTTACTATTCTGACACTACTGTCTTTTAATATTTATAATAAATTTAATAATCAAATATTTGTAAAAGATATAGAAAAAGATCAGATTTATTTGGATATTGTAAATTTATCCTCTCAGTATGACTTAAGTGAGTTAAGTCATGAAGAATTTATTAACAGTCTTATTTTGAAAGATAGAAAAAATTATTCTCAAAAATTATCAATTTTTTCAAAAACTAATAGTACTATTTATTTTAAGATTCATAATTTGAATAAAAAAACTATACAATTTGGCGAAATATTACACTCTAAAGAACTTAGTCTTGAATTAGACGATGATTTTTTGATTGATTTATCTAATATAGATAATGTCGATAAAATAATATACAGAGGTATTGAACTTAAACTTAATAAAGAATTAAATTCTTATTTAGTAAACTTTGATATTAAAAATTTAGAAACTCTATTATGAAATATTCTCACACAATAAAGAGAAAAAAAACTAAAAAAATACAAATTGGAAATATTTATGTCGGTGGAGACTCTCCAATTACAGTTCAGACAATGACCAATACCCTTACTCATGACATAGACGCAACTCTTGAGCAGATATCTCTTATTGAACAAGAGGGATGTGACATAGTCAGGGTTTCAGTTCCTGATGAAAAATCATCAAAAGCATTAAAAAAAATAATTCCTGAAATTAATATCCCCTTAGTCGCTGATATTCACTTTCATTATAAAAGAGCACTCGAGGCCGCAGAAAATGGAGCACATTGTCTTCGAATAAATCCAGGTAATATTGGCTCTAAGGAAAAAGTAAAAGAGGTTGTAGAAGCTGCCAAGCAGAACAAAATACCCATAAGAATAGGTGTTAATGCTGGAAGCTTAGAAAAATCAATATTAGAAAAATATAAAAGCCCTACCTCTGATGCATTATTTGAAAGTGCTAAGCTAAATATAAAACTTTTAGAGGATCTAAATTTTGATAATTTTAAAATTAGTGTGAAAGCTTCTAATGTCTTTACAGCAGTAGAGTCATATAGAATGTTATCTAATTTTTGTAATTACCCTCTTCATTTAGGTATTACTGAAGCAGGAAGTTATTTTAGTGGATCAATAAAATCTTCTATAGGTCTTGGTATGCTTCTTTATGATGGTATTGGCGATACAGTGAGAGTTTCACTTTCAGATCATCCAACTCAGGAGGTTAAAGTAGGGTTTGAAATGTTAAAATCACTTAATTTGAGAAATTATGGAGTAACAATAATATCTTGCCCATCTTGTGCAAGACAACAATTTGATGTTATTGAGACTGTTAAAAATGTTGAGAAAAAACTTTCTCACATCAAAAAACCTATAACAGTTTCAATTATTGGATGTGTTGTTAATGGGCCAGGTGAAGCTACAATGACTAACATAGGCATAACTGGTGGTGGAAATAACACACATATGGTATACGTCGATGGAGAAAAAAGCCATCGAATTCAAGACGAAGATTTAGTTGAGTACTTAGTAAAAACTATAGAAAATAAAGTTGATCAGATTCATCATTTAAAATGAAAAGAAATATTAGTTTAGTAAAAGGCACACATGATATTCATGGAGCTGAAATGGAAAAGTTTGAATTTATTATTGAAAAATTTTATTCATTATGTAGGAATTTCAATTTTAAATCTATACAAACTCCTATTATAGAACAACAAGATTTATTCTCTAGGACTGTAGGTGAGCAGACAGATATTGTCTCCAAAGAGATGTATTCATTTTTAGATAAAGGAGAAGCATATATTTGTTTAAGACCTGAGGCTACAAGTAGCTTAGCTAGGTTTGCTGCTTCAAACTATCAATCTGGCTTACTAAAATTAATTACGCACGGCCCAATGTTTAGAAGAGAAAGACCCCAAAAAGGGAGATATAGACAGTTTCATCAAATAAATATTGAAACAATTGGTGAAAAAAGTCCTTATGTAGATTTTGAATTAATTCTAATTGCAAAGTTATTATTTGATGACCTTGGAATTAAAGAAAATAAATATAGGTTATTAATTAATTCTTTAGGATCAAAAGAGGACCAAATCAAATATGCAAATTTATTAAAAAAATATTTAAGTGATTTTAAAGAACATTTATCAGAAATCTCACAATCTAGATTGGATAAAAATCCACTTAGAATTCTAGATAGTAAAGATCCAAAAGACTCTGAAATATTAGTAAATGCTCCAAAAATCAGCGAACACTTATCTGAAGTGAGTAAAAATTATTTTAATCAAGTTAAAAAATTTTTAAATGATAATAAAATTACATTTTTTGAAGACCCAAAATTAGTTAGAGGATTAGATTATTATTCACATACTGCTTTTGAATTTCAAACAAATGAAGAAAAAAGACAAAATGCGATATTAGCTGGTGGCAGGTACGACAATTTAATTAGTATGATTTCTTCTAGAGATATTCCAGGAGTTGGCTGGGCAGCCGGTATAGAAAGATTAATGGATTTGATTTCTATAAAAGACGAAAAATCAAAATTACCTATAAAGATATTATTTGCTGTTCAAGATGAGTCTTATTTAAATAATAATAGAATTTTAAAACAAATTTACATGTCAAGATATAATCATGAAGTTAGAGTTAGTAAAAATATTAAAAAACTTTTTAGTTATGCAGATAAAAATAATTTTAGTTTTATTCTTCTTATTGGTGAAGAAGAGATCAAAAATAAAAAAATTATTTTAAAAGATTTAAAAAATAAAAATCAAAAATCTTTTGAAATTTCCAAATTCGAGCTTAAAAATGAAATTAGATAAACAAATCGTTGATTTAAAAAACAAATTTAATCAACTAAATGAGAAACTTTTAAATTCTCAAAATTTAAAAAATGAGGAAATTATTCAAATAAATAAAGATTTATCAAAATTGGAGCCAATAATTGCTTTATCAGACACTATTAAAAATTTAGATAAGGAAATCAAAGGCTATAAAGAAATACTTGAAAATGAAAGCGATGAAGAGCTCCGAAATTTAGCAAAACAAGAATTACCTTTGTATGAAAAAGATTTAGAAATTAAAAATAAAGAATTACTAATTGCTCTACTGCCAAAAGATGAGGCTGACGAAAAAAATGTAATATTAGAAATAAGGGCTGGTACCGGAGGAGATGAGGCTGCATTATTTGCTGGAGATTTATATAGAATGTATGAACGATATTCCTCGTTAAAAAGTTGGAAGTTTCAGCCAATGGAGAAGAGCGAGACAGGATTAAAGGGGATAAAAGAAGCAATTATAGAAATTAAAGGAGACGGTGTATTTAAATTTTTAAAAAATGAGTCTGGTGTCCACAGAGTTCAACGCATACCAGAAACTGAGTCTGGGGGTAGGATACATACTTCGGCTGCCACTGTTGCTGTTTTGCCAGAAGCTGAGGATGTTGACTTAGAGATAAAAGATACTGATTTAAGAATAGACGTTTATAGGTCAGGAGGGGCGGGAGGTCAATCGGTAAATACAACAGATAGCGCTGTAAGAATAACACATTTACCTACAAACATAGTTGTAACTCAACAAGACGAGAGATCTCAACATAAAAATAAAGCTAAAGCATTAAAAATTCTACGATCTAGATTATATGAAGTTGAAAGAATTAAGAAACAAGAAGAGGTTTCATCCAATAGAAAAAATCAAGTTGGTTCTGGAGATAGATCTGAAAGAATTAGAACATATAATTTTCCACAGGGTAGAGTATCAGATCATAGAATTAACTTAACGCTCTATAAATTAGACCAGTTTTTAACTGGCGAGGCATTAGATGAAATGATATCAGCTTTGTCAGCCAGTGAACAAGCCGAAAAATTAAGTCAACTTAATGCTAATTAATAACTATTTAAGCAAATTAGATATAAAAAAAATATTACTTGAAAATTTAAACTCAATTTCTGGATCTCAAGCTGAACAAGAGTCACAAATAATGATTTCTTTTACATCTAAAAGTAAAAAAAATTTAGATATTAATGATAGTGAATTTGATCAAGTATTAATTAATAAGATCCTAAATGAAAGAGTAAAAGGAAAGCCATTAGCAAAAATAATCAATGAAAAAGGCTTTTGGAAAAAAGTTTTCTACACAGATGATTACACTTTAGATCCTAGAGCCGATTCTGAAATATTAGTCGAACATTTATTAATTGATTATAAAAAAAATAAAAATCAAAAAAATTTGAAGTTGCTTGATTTGTGTTGCGGGACTGGGTGCCTTGGTATTTCTATTATAGATGAGTTAGATAATGCATTTTGTGATTTTATTGACGTTTCTAAGCATGCTCTTAATGCTTGTAAAAAAAATATAATAAAATTTAAACAGCAACAAAAAACAAAAATATTCCACTCAAATTTATTTGAAAACTATCCAATAAATAGACTAAAAAATATTGATTTTATTGTTTGTAACCCACCTTATATACCAACAAGAAATTATTTAAATTTAAATAAAGAGACTTTGCATGATCCAAGAATTTCACTTGATGGTGGAAAATTAGGCATGGATTATTATGTTAAAATTATTAATTTTTTGATAAGTGTAAAATTTAAAGGTTTCGTCTATTTTGAAATTGATCCAATTATCACTAAAAATATGTATAATTTACTATTAGAAAAAGGAATAAAAATAGTTTATAAGAAAACTGATTATCTTAATTTAGATAGACTGATAAAGATAAAATTCCCTACTCTTTAATTGATGGGCTTTTTTTTGAGATAATCGATAAAAAATTAATGAAAAACTTTGTTAAAAGAAAGCCTTACGGTGGTCAAAGAAAAATAAACTCATCTAGATCTGGTGTTGCTGACTCTCCATATTTGCAAGCCAATGGAAATTCCAACGGATTTAAAAGAAACGGAAAAAATCCAAAAGATCAATATAACGATTATCTTAACAAAGCAAAGGATGCTAAGGGACAAGGTGATGATGTATTAGAGCAGTTTTACCTTCAACACGCTGAACATTTTTTTAGACAAACAGACAATTCAAATAGAAGTTTTGTTGCTAGAAAAATTATTAGTAAAAACAAAACTGAAAATAATAACAGCGATTTGAATAATGATAATAAGTCAGAACGTAACCCAACTTCTGATTTTGACGACTTAGCTAGTCAGTTAGCTTAATTCATTTTATTTTTGTAAATATTAACTTCTTCATCTATTTTAGAAACTAATATTTGAAATTCATTAAGTTGCTGTTCGTTAAGCTTTCTTCCTGAAGGTAATTTAAGTGTAGCCGGGTTTATTTGTTTTCCATTAACAATTATTTCGTAATGCAAATGAGGTCCAGTTGATTTTCCTGTTGAGCCTACATAGCCAATAACATCACCTTGCTTAACTCTTACACCACTTGATATTCCTTTTTTATAACCATTAAGATGCGCGTAAGCTGTTTTATAAGTACTATCGTGACGAATTCTAATATATTTTCCATACCCTCCATTTCTACCTACATACTCTACAATACCATTTCCAGCAGCAAAAATTGGAGTTCCTGTTGGCGCAGCAAAATCTACTCCTTTGTGCATTTTATTATAACCTGAGATAGGATGTTTTCTCATACCATAACTGGAACTAAGCCTTGCACCATTAATTGGAGTTTTCATTAAGCTTTTTGTCATTCCTTTACCTTTTTCGTCAAAATATTCGCTGAATTCTCCATTATCATAAAGATAGTAAATTAATGGAGTGCCTCGTGATGAAAGCATTAAGTATTTTGGATCTTCGATTTGAATTGTCTTACCGTTATTGTTTACCTTTTTGATAAATAGCATTTCAAAATTATCACCCTCATAAATATCTCTCTGAAAATCAACATCAAAACTATAAATCCTAATAATTTCATTAATTACTATTTCAGATAACCCCTGATCTTTCATAGCTTTATATAAACTTGATTTAATTTCCCCGGCTACAAAAATTTCTTCAGAATTCAGAGGAATTTCATTAATCTCATAAATAAAATTATCATCTAGGTAAGATATAATTAATTCTTTGGTATCAGAATATCTATAAATTAGATCAAAAGTTTTTAAACTCCCAGCATCATATTCACTTAATATTTTTATGGTATCCCCAATATATAATTTAGAAAAATCATAATATTCTTTTCCGTTGAGTATTACTAAGTCTATATCTCTTCCTTTGAGACCTCCTTTTTTTAAAACTTTTGCAAAATTATCTCCCTTAGAGACTATGATTTCATCAAAATTATCATTTAATTCTTCATCTACCTTATTTTCAATTGGTGTGGAGTCATCTATTTTTTTAAATTCAATTTTGTCTTCTTTTTTGGTTAAGTCTTTATCAAAAATATTTGATAAATTTTCAAGTGTTATATTTTCAAAATAATTTTTCGATTTTTCTTTGTCAAATATTGGGTCGTCTAGACTTTCAATGCTAATAACATCGTAATATTTTTGAAATTTTTTTTTATCAAAATAATTAATATCTACATCATCATAAATATAAGCATAATCATTGTTTATTTTTACGAAATCAGAATAGCTTATATAAAAGCAAAAAAAGCTGATTAAAACCATTAAAGTTGTAAGTGATGCTTTTATTGTAAAACTATTTGTCCTTGCCATTTATTTCTTTATAAAGAAGTAAAATTAATCGATTGTTATCATAATGGAAAAATCTAAAAAAATACTAGTAAATATATTTCAAGAAACCAGTAAAATTTTTTGGATTTTATTCAAAGTTATTTTGCCTGTTGTCATAATTATAAGAATCCTCGAGCTTATTGGAGCAATCCCTTTTTTAGCTAAATTCCTAGAGCCTTTAACAAGTTTTATTGGCATTGATGGTTCATTAGGACTAGTTTGGATGGCAGCAATATTAGTAAATATATATGCAGGTTTGGCTGCCTTTGCATCTTTACAAGCCATATTTGATTACACAATAGCTGAAACCACAATTTTAGGATTAATAATATTAATTGCACATAGTCTACCGATTGAGGTAGCTATTGCAAAAAAATCAAGAATTTCTTGGATATTTAATTTAACTTTTAGATTTGTGAATGCAGTAGTAGCCGGAAAAATATTAAATTTAATATTCATTAAATATAATTTATTTAACGAACCTAATAATTCTATCTTACAAGTCCCGATTGAAGCAGTCTCAAATATTGATTGGGCTATTCTACAACTTCAAAATTTTTTCCTTATTTTTTTAATAATATTTTTTATTATATCAACCATTAATATCCTCAAAGCTATTGGTATTTGGAAATTCATAATTAATACATTGAAAATTCCTTTATCATATTTAGGTATGTCAGAGAAAGTAGCTAATATAATTTTAATTGGCTTAACATTGGGGATTTCATTTGGTGGAGGTTTTTTAATTGAAGAGTCCAGAAAAAATAATATTTCAAAAAAGGATATTTTACTGTCTTTGTCTTTTTTAAGTCTATGTCATAGCATAATTGAAGATACAATATTAATTTTATTATTAGGTAGTCATATTTCTGGTATTTTATTTTTTAGATTTTTTTATACCGTTATTATAATTCTTATAATGAAGTTTTTATTAGAAACAAAAATGCAAAAATTTATATTGAATAAACTTACAGATGGATAATTATATTCAATTTCCTCGCTACTCAATTTACCTGATACCTAATAAATTATTTATTGATCAAGTTGATAATTTACTTTTAAAGTATGATATAAAATTTGATAGTCTTGAATTATCTAATTATGGCCTTCATTATAATGTCAAAGCCCCTTTTTATTTAAGTCATCTCTATAGTGAGAAAGAACTTATTAACTCCTTTAATGATTATTTTTTATCTAATCACAATAAATCTTATAAAGAAGCATTTAATGTTTTAGGTTTAAAGAAAATAAAAAATGTTTTCGCTCTAGAAATGAACACAAATGAAAAATTTAATTTTTTGTGTAATGATATTATGAGACATTTCGATTTATTTAGAAAAACACTCAACCAACAAGAAATACAAAAAGATCTAAAGCGTTTCAGTAATTTAAGTTCTTTAGAAATGGAATATTATTTAATATGGGGATATCCTTATTTATTTGAGTTTAGCAATCACCATATCTCAGTATCAGATATCACAAAAGAGATAATATTTGATAACTCAATCAAATCTTTGAATTACTCTAGTATCAGCTTAATGAAACAAGACAGCTTAAATAGTAAATTTATATCTATATGTAAAAGTGATTAGTCTAAATACATAAATTATTTACACTACAGTAATAGTTAAATAATATATTTTTCTCATGGGAATTTACGTTAAAAAAAAGAAATTTAATATTTTAAACATTTTTTTGATTTCTCTGTTTGTAATAATAGCTCTTACAACTTTATATTTTTACATTTTTTCAGAAAAAAGTAATTTTGATTTATCAAAAATTGTAAATACACAGATTGATGAAGAGTCAAATCAAATTATCGAACCAGATCTTAGCTCTTATTTAAAAAAAGAAGATGTAAATTTTGATGAGTATTTTAAAAAAAAGGAATTTCATCAAAATATTAAAAAATTTATAGAGGAAAATCCAGATTATATCTTAGATGTTCTTAAAGAATATCAATTAGAGCAGAATAAATTAGAACAAGAAAAAACAAATCAAAAAAATATCTCCAGTATAAAAAATTTAAACCTTGCATATCATCCTATGTACTTGGGTGACACAAATTCTGCAAAAGTTATATATGAATTTGTTGATTATAATTGTGGTTATTGTCAAAAATTCCATCAAGAATTAATAAATGTAATGAACGATAATTCATTAAAACTTGTTATTATACAGATGCCAATTTTAGGGAATTTTTCAGAGGAATTGACTAAGTTAGCACTAGCTTCCTCCTTGCAAGGTCAATTTAAGGTTGTCCATAATTATTTATATTCTGCTGAGAGAAAATCAAAAATGGAGGATATTTTGGCTGACCTATTTCTAAGAGGCGTTGATCTTGACATATTAAAGAATGATTTAGACTCACAAGAGGTATCAGATTTTCTATCAATTCATAGAAGTTATGCTGATGAATTTAAATTTACTGGAACACCTGCAACTATAATTGGAAATGAAATAATTCCAGGCTTTATCGATGCTGATAAAATTACTGAGATTTTGGAAAAAGAATTTTCCTGAACTTAATGAAAATTAGTAATTTTTCAAAGATTTCATCAAATATTTTTGGATCTCGTGTAACCGGTTTTATCAGAGACATACTTTTTGCAAATTATTTAGGTGCCACTTTAATGTCAGATGCATTCCTTTTTGCTTATAGATTACCAAATTTATTTAGAAGAATTTTTGCTGAGGGTTCTATGAATAGTGTTTTTATTCCTTTGTATGTAAACCAAGAAAAAATGAATTCAAAATCAGCAAATGATTTTATATGGATAGTTTTCAACTTTTTTTTTGTAATTACTTTATTTTTATCTTTTTTAATATTTTTTTTTACTGAGCAAGTAATATCAATTTTAGCACCAGGATTTTTATTAAATAAAAGTCAATTTTTATTAGCAAATCAGTTATTGATTATAACTTTTCCTTTTTTGATATTTGTGACTCTATCATCAGTATTGAGCTCAGTTTTGAACGTGAAAGGAAAATTTTTTTTACCTTCCTTTTTATCAGTAATTCTAAATATTTTTATGATTGTAACTTTGGTGTCATTCAAGTCTAACTCTCATTTTGCACTAGCTTGGTCAATGATAATAGCTGGTTTTACTCAATTGATCCTTTTATTTATAAATTTAGGTACAATAAAAATATTTTGGGGGATTGGTCTAAAGAGTATAAAAGTCTTGTCTAAAGAGCTTAAAAAATTCTTTGGAAGATTTCTCTATTCTATACTGGGTTCTGGTATCGTTCAGTTAAATATTTTTATCTCAATGTTATTTGCGTCTTTAGTGGGAGATGGTGCAATAAGCCAAATTTATTACGCTGATAGAATTATTGACTTACCATTTGCTCTTATTGCAGTTGCTATGTCTTTTACACTTTTGCCTTATCTAAGCAAAAATATTTCAGATGAGAGTAAAAATTCGAAAGCTTTCAACGAAACAGTAATATTTTGCTTTCTTTTTGCCATTCCAAGCACATTTGGTATTTTTATCCTTAGTGAAGATATTATAAAGGCATTATTTGGTAGGGGTGAGTTTAACAATGAGGATGTGTTAATAACATCTAAGATTTTACTAGTCTACTCTTTTTCATTGCCAGGGTATATGCTTGCTCGAATTTTTAATCAAGTTTTTTACTCTTATGAAAAAGTTGAGTATCCCGTTAAAGCAGCTGTCCCAACATTTATATGTAATTTTATTTTATGTTTTCTTCTTTATAGGCCTCTGGGTGTTTTGGGTTTAGCTATATCAGGTGCTGTGAGTATATGGCTAAATTTATTTATTCAAATTTTTTACTTAAGAAAAAATTTTAATAGTTTTTATGAAAAATTAATAATTTTTGATATTAAGAAACTATTAAAGATCTTATTTAGTGCAATTATTATGGTGATTTCAATATTAATATTTAAACAAATTTTAAATTTAAATATTTATGTAGATTTATTCATTCAAATACTTATTGGTCTTATAATATATTTTTTGATTTTAAATTGGCTTAAATTAAATGAAATAAAACTTGTATTTAAATTAAATAAATTTAATTAGGAATTTTATTTACTAATTTTTAATTTAATTTAAAAGTACTTATCCCTATTTTTATGGGCGTGTAGCTCAGTTGGTTAGAGTACTTGCTCGACACGCAAGGGGTCACAGGTTCGAATCCTGTCACGCCCACCATTTACTTTTTAAATTGATGGTGTATGGTTTCAATGAATGAATAAATATATACTTAGTTTTTTAATATTTATCCTATCTTCAAATATAACTTTAAATGCTAATAGTTACTCAATTTTTGGAGGTACCTATGATTACGATGATGATAATACGACAAATTTATTTGGTCTAAATTATCATTTATCAAATAATAAAATAGACTTGATTAATTATTTAACTGTCAACCCAGTATTTGGAGGTTTCATAACAGTTGAACGAGCCTCTATGTTTTATGGTGGGTTTGAAACAAATATTGGAACAGACTTGATTTATTTAAACCTTTCATCTTCTGCTGGCATATACAGCAATGGTGATGGCAAAGACTTAGGAAATAATCTCCAATTTAAATCTGAGATTAATATATTCTATAGTATATCTAAAAAATCTAGATTTGGTTTAGGATCTCATCACATTTCTAATGCTGGTTTAGCCTCCGTAAATCCAGGCACAAATAATTATTACTTGATTTACAATAGAAATTTCTAATTTAAATAATTATCCAATTGTTAATTTGAAAAATTCGTTTATTTTTATGCTGAATGACTAAAAACTTTTTAGCTTATTTACTATTTTCAATCTTAATAGTAATAATTCTTGTAATCGGATATGAGGAAATTAAATATTATTTTGATGCTAACCCTTATATTAATGGAATAATTCTTTTAACGCTTATAATTGGTTTCCTTCTCTATTCTTTTAAGATATTTACCTTAAGTTCAGAATTTAGATTTATGAATTCTGTTGCATTTGGAAAATTAAAATTAAACGACTCATCTTTAAACAACTATCCAATTACCAAATCTATTGCAAATAATCTTGGTATAACAATCACTAACAAAAGTATAACTAAAACACTTGATGAGATACTAGATGATCTTTTATCTACGGTTGAAAGTGGTAGTGACATATCAAAATATCTTATCAACCTAGCTATTTTTTTAGGGCTTATAGGAACTTTTTATGGATTACTTTTAACTATAGGGAGTGTTTCAAATGTTATTGATAGTTTGTCAGTTGAAGAACAAGATTTTGGGGCATTTTTTAACAATCTAAAAGATGGATTAAAATCACCTTTATCTGGTATGACAATAGCCTTTAGCTCATCATTGTTTGGTTTGGTAGCTTCTTTGATTTTAGGACTTTATGAAATAATCACTAGAGGCATTAAGCAGAATTATTATGAATTTTGTGAAAATCAAATTCGACTTTTTTATAGAACTAGCCCCAATACAAATAAATTTAATCAGAACTCCGATAGCACCAACTTCTCTCAAAATATTGTTTCTAAGCTTGACGATTTGGTTGATAGTATGAAAAATTCTAATGACGATTTAAGGAAAGAAGTTATTACAGAACTTAGGTCTGTAAGCAAGTCTATCAAAGACTTAGACAAAAAGTGAGCTATCTCTCTAAAACTCAAAGTTCAGATAATGGAAATATAATATGGCCTGGATTTGTAGATGTATTGGCATCTACGTTGATGGTTATTATTTTTATAGTTTTACTATTTACAGTTGCTCAAGTTTATTTGGGAGATCTTGTTGTAGGAAAAAATGAGCAAATACAAAGTTTAGAAAAGACAATTGTTATACAAGACGAAACTATTGTGGAACAAGATGTAACACTTACAGATAAAGAGATTGAATTAATTGACAGACAAAATTTAATTAAAAAACTTGATGAAGAGATTTCTATTAAACAATCTCAAATTTTAGCTCAAGATACGATCATTCAAGACCAAGCACTTGATATAGATAAATTAAATACGATAATTGCTAAAATTACTGATGAGTTATCTTTATCTCTAGCTGATAGAGAAACTCTTCAGCAAAATCTCTCTGAATTAAATAAACAACAAGAAATATTAAAATCAGATTTAGTAAAACTTGGTGGAGAAAACAGTGAGCTAGTTGGACAAATTGGCGAGTCACAAAATAGAATTGAAAATCTTTTAGAATCATTAAATTCTTCAGAGAATATAAATCAAGAATTACAAAACAAATTATCTGATTTAGAGGAGGTGTCAGCAATACAATCAAGTGATTTAAATGAGGCCCTAAATTTGATATCTAATTTAGCCTTGGATATCGAGATACTTAGTAATGAAATTAATCTCTTAAATAACTTACTGGAGTCTAAAGAGGCTGAAATTGCTCAAAATGAGATAGAACTCGGAGAGTTAGGAGATAGATTAAATCGAGTGCTTACAAGTGAATTATTCAAATTACAAAAGTATAAATCAGAATTTTTTGGCAAGTTATCTGAAGCTTTAGCTGATAGAGACGATATCCAAATTAAAGGGGATAGATTTATTTTTCAATCTGAGATCCTATTTGACTCCGGAAGTGCAAATATTCAAGAAGAAGGTAGGATTGCTCTATCTCTTATTACCAAAACAATTATTGAAGTTGCAGAGTCAATACCATCTGACTTAAATTGGATTTTACAAATAGATGGGCACACTGATAAAATACCTATTTCAACTTCTCAATTTCCATCAAATTGGGAGCTATCTCATGCTAGAGCGCTTGAGGTCGTAAAATTTCTTATTCAACAAGGTATCCCTGCTAACAAATTGTCAGCAAACGGTTATGGCGAATATCAACCTATTAACACAGGAGATACCAGAGAGAATCTTAAAGAAAATCGAAGAATTGAATTAAAAATTACTCAAAAGTAAATTTATTCAATCCACATTTTGATGATCTTATCTGGATTATCTACAAGACCATTTTTTATAGGATCGCCTTTTTTGATTGCATCAACAAACTCCATTCCTTCGATTACTTCGCCCCAAACAGTATATTGTCCATCTAAATGTGGAGTATCACCGAAGCAAATAAAAAATTGACTATCAGCACTATTAGGATCTTGTGCACGTGCCATGCTTAAAGTTCCTCTTTTATGTGGCATGTCATTAAATTCTGCTTCAATATTATTACCAGAACCACCTGTGCCAGCTCTTCTTAAATCATAGGTATCTGAATTTGAATTCCCAAACTGAACATCTCCTGTTTGGGCCATAAAACCATCTATTACTCTGTGAAAAACTACCCCATCGTAACTGCCTTTTGCAACTAGATCAGTAATTTGTTTAACATGCTTAGGTGCCTTATCTTCAAAGGTCTTTATTTTGACGACTCCGTCTTTAAGTTGTAAATTGATGACATCCTCCTTAGAATATAAATTGCTAGAAAATAGTAAAAATGAAATTGAAATAATTAATTTAATCAAGCTCATTTATTGAAATTAGCATAGTTTACTATCAATAAAATTTATTTATTTGATAAATCTGTCGCTATAGAAGTTATTTTTTTTCTTAGCGAATTAAGGCCGTTAGATCTTGATTGACCTAGATGGGAAGAAAGACCAATTTCTTCAAAAAAAGATAATGGGGTGTTTATTATTGTTTCAGGAGTTTCATCGTTATAAGCAAAATAAACTAAATAAAACAAGCCTTTTACAATTACAGAGTCGCTTGAACCTAAAAGGTTGATTTTTCCATCATTGATTTTTGGCACCATCCATAGATTTGATGTACAACCTTGAACACGATATTCCTCAGTTTTATATTTATCCTCAAGATCAGGGAGTTTTTTTCCTAAATCTATA
Source organism: uncultured Alphaproteobacteria bacterium (assembly GCA_902619375.1). GTDB lineage: Bacteria > Pseudomonadota > Alphaproteobacteria > HIMB59 > HIMB59 > HIMB59. Next base: position 74,265 of record CACNEB010000002.1, on the reverse strand, counting down.
AGGTATTGATATTTATCTTCCCAATTATCAAAAAATGAGAAATCTTCCTTAATTTTGTTGATTTTTTCATTAATTAACATAAATTTCTGCCTTATTGTTTATAACTAATACATTAAATTATGAAAATTAAAAGTTCTCTTAAAACAGCAAAAACCAGAGATAAGAATAATCAACTGGTTAGAAGAAAGGGTAGGTTATATGTAATCAATAAAACCAACCCAAGAATGAAAGCCAGACAAGGCTAAAGTTAATCTAGATACTTTTCAACTTCTAAAGCTGCCATACATCCCATACCAGCAGCAGTAACAGCCTGTCTATAAATTTTATCTTTAACATCTCCTGCTGCAAATACCCCTTCAATCGAGGTCTTTGTACTATCTGGATCTGTAATAATGTATCCACCCTCATCCATTTTTAGTTGACCTTTAAATAATTGTGTTGCTGGATCGTGACCTATCGCAATAAATACACCATCTATTTTGAGATTTGAAATTTTATTGTCTTGCTTATTTAACAATTCTATCGAGTCTAAATCATCATTGCCATTAAACTTAGTTACTTCACTATTCCAAATAAACTCTATTTTAGAATTTTGTTTCAATCGATCTTGTAATATTTTTTCAGCTCTTAGTTTATCCCTTCTGTGAACAAGGTAAACTTTTGTTGCAAACTTAGTTAAAAATAATGCTTCCTCAGCTGCACTATTTCCACCACCAATTACTGCAACCTCTTTATCTTTAAAGAAAAAACCATCACAAGTTGCACAAGCTGATAGTCCATGACCTTGAAATTTAGTCTCATTTTCTAAACCAAGCCATCTTGCTTGTGCTCCTGTACTAATTATCACAGTTTTGGAGTTTAGAGTTGTGCCATTATCTAAATTTAATTTTTTAATTTTTTCGTTTAAAAAAACTTCTGTCACTTGTGAGTTGATTATTTCAGTACCAACTTGTGCGGCTTGCTTTTGCATTTGTTCCATTAGCCAAGGCCCTTGGATAGGATCTTCATACCCTGGGTAGTTTTCTACATCAGTGGTTATGGTGAGTTGACCACCAGGCTGAAAACCACTCACTAAAATAGGCTTTAAATTAGCTCTGGCAGCATATATTGCAGCAGTATAACCAGCAGGCCCTGAACCTATAATAATAACATTATTAATATCACCCATTTATTGGCCAGCTAGTAGGAAAGGTTACATAATTTATTTGCATACATCTTCTCTCAACCTTAATTTCTTTTTTTTCAAGTCCGTGCCAAGTATTATTTCCAGAGGCAAAAAAATAACCAGTATTATGTTTGTAGGGAACTGTCTTAACAAGTTTCATATCAGTATCATAAAAATCTGTTCCAAGATTTTCTGCTTCGTCATAGGTATTAATAAATAACATCATTGTCATTAGTTTTTCTTTAATATCCAAATGTGGTTTTAGCCAAAAACCTTTACGGTCTGAAATATACTCTATTCTAATAAAACTATTTGATAAATTTTTTTTAATTTTATCTTGGATAGACTCAATTACATCCTTATCCCTTAAATCATCAATTAAACGCATACCATTTGATAAGTTTTTTGAATTATCACTTTCCAAAAAAACTCTAAGTTTACCATCTATCCCTTCTCCACCAGCATCAGCAGCTCTAGTACCGTCAAAAGACCGAGGTGCATCAGATATATTTACATCATTTAGTTCGTTTATAAGTCCATCAGTTAAAGGGGAGTCTAGCTCCCAATGGATGAAAGGGTCTAGGCATGTTTTACAACGATTTAATATTGATTCCTTAAGCATCGATAATTTTAAACCTTAAATTAGATTGTATCTTATTCAAGATCTTAGTTTTAAGATTTTTGTTATACTCATCAATAGAGATTTCATAAGGTTTTAAATTTTGATTATAAAATTGTGCGAAATTAAGCTTTGTAATTTTATCAAAAAACTTAAGATATCTTTTTGGGCAAAATTTTTCTTCAAACTTAAATAAAAAAGTACCAGCTTCAGAGGATATAGCTTCAGATATCATGGATATTGAGTCCCAAGTTACAACTTGTAAATTACCCTCAGATAGAAGCTCACCATACTTCTTTGGATTAAATAAATCATTGAAGGTAATAACATTTTCATTATCAATTTTTGATAATTCTTTTATGAGTTCTACTGGTGTTCTTCGTGATGGTATAACATTAACTTTATACTTATTACTTAAAAATTTTATTTCATTTAAAATTTTTTCATGAGTTTGCCGTTGAAATTTAAAATACTTGTTTGGTCCGCCAATAATAAAATTTATTGTATTTTTATTTCTAATATTTTTTTTGAATTTAATATTATGTATGGCTAATAAAGTTGAAATACAATTATCAAAATTTAAATTATCATGTTCTGGGCAAACAATAAGATCAAAAAGCTTATAATTTATTTTCGGGTCTTGTATGTGTATATTAAAAATTAAATCCTTAAACTTTCTTTTTAAATAAACAGATGCTTTGACACTTTTTTTACCACAACTGATAAGAATTGTATTTTTTTCAATCTTTAATAAAGATAAATTAGTATATGCAAAATTACTGGTAGGTATTAACTCAATAGGTAAATTTTTGAAAATAGATTTAAGTTTTAAATTGTAATTTACGTGAGAGTCAGATATTAAATTAGCGAGTCCCTCTATTTGACTTCTCATACCAGCAGCACCTTCACTGATGGTAATTACTTTGTAGGTATTCAAATTTTATTATTTAAATCTTACTGACTTAATTTCGTATGAAGTTATACCTTTTGGTGTTGATACTTCTATATAATCACCCTTTTTCTTTCCAATTAAAGCTCTTGCAATAGGGCTAGTTACAGATATTTTTTTTTGTTCTATGTCAGCTTCCACCTCTCCAACTAACTGATACTTAGACTCTTTATCATTGTCTAAGTTTATAATAGAAACAGTAGCTCCAAATTTTACAACCGTTCCTGATAGTTTTGATACGTCTATCAGTTCTGCTTGAGCAATAATGCTCTCTATCTCAGCCACTCGTCCTTCGATGAAGCTTTGTTTTTCTCTAGCTGCATGATATTCAGCGTTCTCAGAAAGGTCACCGTTACTTCTAGCATCAGCTATGGCCTTAATAATGATTGGCCTTTCAACTGTTTTAAGATGTTTTAGTTCATCGAGGAGTTTTTTTTGCCCCTCTTCTGTCATTGGTATCTTTTCCATTTTATTAGTATTTTATTAAGTTGTAGAAAATATTGAATTTTATGTGCTATTACAAATGAATTATTTACTAAAAAGAATGATGATTTTGAATAGGTTTTACGGAAATAGGCTTATTTTTTAATGTAATCAGTGATTTAATCAGTATTTCTGCACTTCTTAGGTTGGTGTAATATGGAATATTAAGATCAACAGACGTTCTCCTTATGGTAAAACTATCAATTATTGCCTGTTTTTTTTCTGTTGTATTTATAACTAAATCAATCTTATTTTGTTTTATATACTCTACTACATGTGGTGATCCTTCAGCCACCTTGTTAATTAAATTTGAAGAAATTCCCTTTTTCAATAAAAAGTCGTGTGTTCCTTTTGTTGTATATAAATTATAACCATTTTCTATGAAAGATTTAGCTATTTCAGATATACTTTGCTTATCTTCATTTTTAACAGAGATGAATATATTTTTTAAGTCATTTAGTTTTTGTCCTGCACCAATTTGACTTTTGAAATAAGCCAAATAAAAATTCTCGTCTATACCCATAACCTCACCAGTGCTTTTCATCTCCGGGCCAAGTATTACATCGGTGTTTGGAAATTTATTGAATGGAAATACAGCCTCCTTAATTGCAAAGTAAGGTAAAGTATTGTTATCAAAATTCTGATACTCTTCAGTAAGAGTTTTACCTACAATTAATTCAGCTGCAATTTTAATGAATGGTATTCCTATTGCCTTAGCTAAAAAAGGTATAGTTCTACTAGCTCTAGGATTTGCTTCAAGTATAAAAATTTCATCATCTTTGATAGCATATTGAATATTCATCAAACCAAGTATCTTCAATTCATTCACAAGAGAGATACTAAATTTTTTTATATCTGATATAATCTTATCATTAAGAGAAAAGGGAGGTATGCTACAAGCACTATCACCTGAGTGAATACCAGCCTCTTCAATATGTTCCATAATTCCAGCTATCATGGTATTACCCTGATTATCTCTTAATACATCAACATCTACCTCTTTTGCATTCTGAAGAAACTCATCGATTAGAATCACATTATTTTCTAGTGCCCAATAGTTTTGATCAATATAATCTTGTACATCATCTAAATTAGCCATTTTTTCCATCATTCTTCCTCCTAGGACATATGAAGGTCTTAATAAAATAGGAAACTTAAGCTTAGAGGATTTAGTGACAAGTTCTTTTGTTCCTAAAGAGATATCACTTTTTGGTTGTTTTAAACCTACCTTTTGAATTAATTTTTGAAATCTCTCTCTGTCTTCAGATATGTCTATCGCTTCGAAAGATGTGCCTAATATCTTATATCCATATTCCTTAAGTTTATTAGCTATTCTTAAAGGTGTCTGCCCACCAAATTGAACAATAACACCCTCGACAACACCTTTCTCGTTTTCTTTATCAATTATATTTTTAACATATTCAAAGTCCAAAGGCTCAAAATATAGTTTATCTGAAGTATCATAATCAGTTGAGACTGTCTCAGGATTACAATTAATCATAATTGTTTCATAACCAAGTTTCTGAAAAGATTTTACAGCTTGCACACAACAATAATCAAATTCTATACCTTGGCCTATTCTATTAGGACCAGAGCCAAGAATAATTATCTTTTTCTTATTCGTTGGTCTAGACTCACAACTAAATTCATTTGTTTCAGAGATAAATGTTGAATAAAGATATGCAGTAGAAGAGTCAAATTCATTTCCGCAAGTGTCTACTCTTTTAAATACTGTTTTTAAGTTATTTTTTTCCTGAAGATCGTAAATTTCATTTATACTAATTTTTGTTAAATTGCTTATATGATGATTAGAAAAACCAATTTTTTTGGCAAAAATAAATAAATTTTTTTCTAAACTACTACCTGCCTTTACTAATTGTTGCTCAATTTTTATAATCTCATTTATTTCTCTCAAAAAAAACATATCAATATATGTTAATTCGTTTATTTCAGTTATAGGTATCTTACGTCTTATAGCTTCTGCGACTATTAATAATCTATCAGGTCTTTGCTTTGTAAGTAAATTTTTTAAATTTTCATCTTTAATATTTAATAATTCATGACTTATATCTAAACCAAAGTTATCTGACTCTATTGAGTAGAAAGCTTTTAAAAGAGACTCTTTAAAAGTTCTACCTATAGACATAATTTCACCAACAGATTTCATAGCAGTATTTAACTCACTAGGTGTCCCTTGAAATTTTTCAAAATTAAATTTTGGTATTTTGGTCACGATATAGTCTATAACTGGTTCAAAACTTGCTGGAGTTACCTTAGTAATATCATTTTCTAATTCATCTAATGTGTAACCTACTGCTAACAATGCTGCTATTTTAGCAATAGGGAAACCTGTAGCTTTAGAGGCTAATGCAGATGACCTACTAACTCGAGGATTCATTTCAATAATCAATATCCTTCCATTTTCTGGATTTACTGCAAATTGGACATTTGAACCACCAGTTTCTACTCCAATTTTTCTCAGAATAGCAATACTTTGATTTCTTAGTTTTTGATATTCTTTATCAGTCAATGTAAGTGCTGGAGCGATTGTAATACTATCCCCAGTATGTACTCCCATTGGATCTAAGTTCTCTATTGAACAAACTATTATTGAATTATCTAAATTATCTCTAACTACCTCAAATTCAAATTCTTTCCATCCAATTAAGGACTCTTCAACAAGAGTTTTTGATACAGGACTTAAATCGATAGCATTTTTGACCTTTGATATAAATTCATCTTTGTCGTATACAATACCACCACCAGTTCCCCCAAGAGTATAAAAAGGTCTTAAAATTAATGGAAAACTTACTTCATTAACTATTTTATTTAGATCAGACTTGTCATCAACTATTATACTAAATGGCGTCTCGAGTCCAATTTCAGTCATCGCTTCGGCAAATAATTTTCTATCTTCAGCTACATCGATAGATCTTGGACTAGCACCTAAAATTTTGATTGAACAATTTTTAAAATAATTCTCTTTGTTTAACTCTCTGATAATATTAAGAGCTGTTTGACCTCCCATTGTTGGTAAAATTGCATCGGGTTTCTCTTTATCAATTATTTTTTTTACAATTTCTTTATCAATAGGCTCAATATAAGTTTTATCTGCGAATTCTGGGTCTGTCATTATAGTTGCTGGATTAGAGTTGATTAAAACAACTTCATAACCTTCTTTTTTAAGTGCCTTACATGCTTGACTGCCAGAGTAATCAAATTCACATGCTTGACCTATAATGATAGGACCAGAGCCAATAACTAATATTTTAGATATATCTTTTCTAGCCGGCATTCTTTTCCATTAAATTTATAAATTCATCGAAAAGATATCTGCTGTCATGTGGCCCAGGGCTAGACTCTGGATGATATTGAACAGAAAACAAAGGTTGATCATTTGCTCTCATGCCATCAATAGTTTTATCAAACAATGATTTATGTGTTATTTGAAGATTTGAGGGAAAATTTTCATCTAAAACTACAAAACCGTGATTTTGAGATGTAATTTCAACTTTGTTTGTTTCCAAGTTTTTTACTGGGTGATTACCACCTCGATGGCCTTTTTCCATTCGAGCAGTGGAGGCATTAAATGCTAAACTCAATATTTGATGACCTAGGCATATACCAAAAGTAGGTATTTTTTTATTTAGTAATTTATTTAATTCAGGCTTTATATTTTCATATATTTTTTTTGGATCACCTGGGCCATTACTTAAAAAAAAACCATCAAAATTCTTATTAATAATATCTTCAGCTTTAAAATTCATATCAAATTCCTCAATCTTACAATTTCTAGAGTATAAGTTTTTCTTAATATTGTCTTTTGCTCCAAAATTTAAAAAAGCTATTAAGTACTTTTTTTTACCTATTTCTTGTTTTTCTATGTTCAGTTCAGATGTAAAATCTTTGATTACATCATTCTCTTCTAAAGAAAGACTTTGATCTATTTGTTTACAGATTTGCTCTATTCCTTTGTTTTCAAAATATTCCTCAGAACATAGCATTATATTTTTTGGTCCAAAATTTCTTACAATTTTAGTTACGGCCCTTGTATCTATATCAAAAAAAGCACAAGAATTTTGACTTGTGATCCAATTTGTAAAATTTGTTTGTGATCTCCAATTAGAACTTATTTCAAATAATTCATTACATATTAAACCAGATGCATGTATTTTCCATGACTCGTAATCTTCATTATTACACCCAACAATACCAATTAATGGAAATGTAAAATTTATAAATTGAGATTTATATGAGGGATCAGTTAATATTTCCTGATACCCCGTCATACTAGTATTGAAGCAAATTTCTGCTATCTTAAATTGATCTTTTGATAGAAACTTACCTTTGAAAATATATTTTTTGTTATAAATTAAATAACCGATTTGATAATTAAGCTTAGTTTTATTATCTAATACGGTCATATTAAATCATGTGTATTAGTATATTATATGAGAGGAATTTCAAATGAGTTTGGCAAAAAAAATTTCTGATGACGTTAAAAGTGCTTTAAAAGGCGGAGATAAGAAAAAACTTTCAATAGCAAGGTATGTCTATTCTGAGTTAAAAAATTTTCTAATTAAAGAGAATCTAGATAGAGATGTGCTTAAATTATCTGATGAGAATATAATCAAAATTGTTAAGACCCAACTAAAGCAAAAAAAAGAGTCCTTAGATTTCGCAACAAAAGCTAAGGATCAAGTTAGAATAGAGGACTTGGAATTTGATATAAATTACCTTAATGATTTTCTCCCGGCGATGATGGATGAGAAAAATACTACTGAAATTATATCAAATCACATAAATGAAAATAACCTAGAAAATAAAGACTTTGGAAAAATAATGGGTTTTCTTAAACAAAACTATAATAATAAAATTGATATGAATTTAGCTTCAAAAATTATCAAAAATATTTTCAAAGAATGACAGATGATAATATTAAGGAAGTTATAAACAGTACCTCTATTGTTGAGATAATAAACTCTACTGTGCCTTTAAAGAAAAAAGGCAGTAATTATTTTGGTTTAAGTCCTTTTAAAAAAGAAAAAACTCCTTCTTTTTCAGTAAATGAGGAAAAAAAAATATTCCATTGTTTTAGCACCGGAGAACATGGCAATGTAATTGATTTTTTAATAAAAGTTAAAGGATATAGCTTTAAGGATGCTCTGTATGAACTAGCAGATAAGGCTGGTATTGAAATAAGTTATAAATCATCAAAATTAAACAACATTATCTATGAAATTAATTCTTTAACAAAAGAATTATTTTATAAGAATTTATTAAATTCTAAAAAACACTTAGATTATTTACTTAAAAAAAGAAAGTTTAATATAGAAACTATTCATAAGTTTGAGTTAGGATCATCAGTAAATTCATTTGAACTTCAAAAAAAACTCTTAAATAATTTTGAAGTCAATAACTTAGTAGCAGCAGGGGTTTTTAGTAGATCTAACAATACTAAATTATTTTTTTCTAATAGAATAATGGTCCCAATAATTAATATGCAAAATAAAACCTTAGGATTTGGAGGAAGAGTAATAGATGATAGCTTACCAAAATATATTAATACAGCTGAAACTAAAATTTTTAAAAAAAAACAAATACTATTTAATGAAAATATACTTAATAAACAAAATAATAAAAAAATAATAATAGTAGAGGGGTATTTTGACGTTATTAAATTAGAACAAAGTGGTTTTTCAAACTGTTTAGCTCCTCTTGGCACGTCAATAAATCATCAGAAATTAATTGAAATAACAAAGAAAGGATTTGAAATAATAGTATGTCTTGATGGAGATATTGCTGGAAGAAATGCCACTATAAGACTGATGAATAATCTATTAGCCGATATAAATTTTGAGCTTGGAATAAAATTTGTACTTTTGCCAAAAAATTTTGATCCAGATCAGTTAATAGAGTCAAATATGTCTGACAAACTAAGCAAACTCATTGACCAACCATTATCAATTGAAGAATTAATAGAAAAATATTTAGAAAAGTTCCTTAAAAGTAATGATGTCGATAGTCAGTTTAAAGGGTCTAAAGTTTTAAAAAGTTTACTAAATAACATATCAAATACTGATCTAAAAAAGATTTTAACTAATCATTTTAATAAAATAAGTTTAAATCAGACAAATGTGAAAAATAACTCAAATTCAAATAATCAAAAACTAGAACTAAGATTTGATTTAAAATCAAAATTCTCTGCTGCGCTTATTATTTTTTATATTGAAAACCAATCGCATAGGGAGAGGGTTTATGATTTGATAGCAACTGCTAAATTTGATGGTAAATTTAAAGAAATTCGTGATTTGATAATCAAAAAAACTCTATTCAAATCAACAACTATTCAAATTTATGAGGAATTAGACTCTAAGGGATTGAATTTTACAAAAAATTTACTATTTTCTAATGAAGTTCGAAGGCTTTGTAGATTTGTGTCAAATAAATTTAACGGAGATCCATATAATGAAATCGAAAAAACAATTAGTTTTATAAATAGTTAATAATGGTAAAAAAAAAAGCTTTAAAAAAAAATACACATAAGAATAAAGTAAAAAAAAGAGTTACTTTAAAAAAAAAACCTAAGACACAAAAATCAAAAAAACAATTAGTTAGTAAAGATAATCCGCTGGAGTTAATATATAAAGAAAATGAAAATCAACTTATTGCCTTAATTACGAAAGAATTTGACAAAGACTTAGTAGCAAAAGCAAAGACATACATAAAGTCTTACTCTAAAATTGAGGATTCTATCATTACTGTCAGTGATTTTTTAAATTATATTGAAAATCTTGATGAAGAACTTTTTAAATTATTTAAAGCTTATACCTCCCCAATAGAATCAGAGATATCTTCAACGAAAGAAGAGTCAGAAGAAGAAGAAAAATCTACTGGTGTAAAAAGCGATGACCCTGTTCGAATGTATCTCAAAGAAATGGGCAATGTCGAGTTGCTTTCAAGAGAGGGTGAAATTGCAATTGCAAAGAGAATAGAGTCTGGTTTAGATAGAATGATGAATTCAATTTTAGAATGTCCTGCATCAATAGATATTTTAAAAAAATGGATTGAGCAAGTTAGAAAAAATGAAATTAATCTCAGAGAGATTGTCGATTTTGATGAATACTTTAATGAAGATAATGACCCTTACTCTAATTCAACTAAAAGAAAAGAGATCCAAAAAATTATTAACGATAAAAAGAAAGTTCTTTTAAAAGAAAAACAACAACTTATGAAAGAACAGGGTATAGAAGTTGATAAAGAAAAACTTCAAGAGACATCAAATGAAGAGGATATCGAAAATGAGAGTTTCTCTATATCAATAATAGAAGAATTTTATAAACCCGAAATCTTAAAAAAACTTGATAGAGTTCTTGTATTATCCGATAAAATAACCAAAATAAAAAAAAATAAAAATATTACAAAAATATCAGACACGAAATCTCTTAAAGAGCTGAAAAAATACCAAGATGAAATACTTAATTATTTTAATGAAATTAAAATTAAACCGTATAAACTTGAGGAAATAATTTCCTACCTTTATTCAATTAATAAAGAAATACAATCAAAAGAGGTGTCTTTACTTACTTTAGCTACTAATAATAAAATTAGCAGAGATTTATTTTTAAAACATCACAATCTTAAGGATACTTATACTCTCTATCAAAAACACATGATCTCCAAGGATGAGTTATTCAAAGCCTTTTTTCAAAAGAATGGTGAGAAATTGAAAAGCATTTATAAAGAAGTTTTGAGTTTATCTAAAATAGCAAATCAAAATACAATTGAATTTAAAGAAAAAGTCAGAGAAATACAATCAGGTCAAAGAACTGCTAATCAAGCAAAAAAAGAAATGATTGAAGCAAATTTACGTTTAGTAATATCTATTGCAAAAAAGTACACAAATAGAGGTTTACAGTTTTTAGATCTTATTCAAGAGGGTAATATAGGCTTAATGAAAGCAGTAGATAAATTCGAGTATAGAAGAGGTTATAAGTTTTCAACTTATGCAACTTGGTGGATAAGACAAGCCATTACTAGATCTATAGCTGATCAAGCACGAACTATTCGTATTCCAGTTCATATGATTGAAACTATAAATAAAATTGTAAGATCAAGTAGACAATTAATACTTGAGCTAGGAAGAGAACCTACTCCTGAAGAGCTATCTTTAAGGTTAAAAATGCCTATTGAAAAAGTTAGAAAAGTTTTAAAAATTGCAAAAGAGCCAGTAAGTCTAGAAACACCAATTGGTGATGATGATGATAGTTTTCTTGGCGACTTTATAGAGGATAAAAATGCTGTAATACCTGAAGACGCTGTTATGCAATTAAACCTTAGAGAAACAACAACTAAAATACTTTCAACTCTTACTCCAAGAGAGGAGAGAGTTTTGAGGATGAGATTTGGTATTGGGATGTCATCTGATCACACACTAGAGGAAGTTGGTCAGCAATTCAGTGTGACTAGAGAAAGAATTAGACAAATTGAGGCTAAAGCTCTAAGAAAATTAAAGCATCCTATAAGGTCTAAAAAGCTTAAGTCATTTATGGACTCCTAAAATTATCATCAATTTAATTTCTTGTTTTTTTTTTATAAGATTATAATAGTAACACCTCTAATCATGGGCCTGTAGTTCAGTTGGTTAGAACGCGGTGCTCATAACGCCGTTGTCGCAGGTTCGAGTCCTGCCGGGCCCACCAAAGTCCTTAAATATCAATAAATTTTTTTAACGCATAATATCCGTTTTGATTAAAAAAACTATTTGCGTTGCCAAATCGTTGCCAAAAATCAGTTAGAGCTAAGAGGTTTTTCAATATTTTAAGAGTCACTTTCTCTTTTATCTATTTCTTCTTTAGCTTGTTTTAATTGTATTTCAAAAATTGGCTCGAAGGCTTTCAGAAACCCCTTAAGAGAAAACTCTGTATCATGCCTATAATTACATATAGGGTCATCAACTCTTACTTTTAAACTATTACCATCTGCTAAATCAAATAAAAACATTAAAATATCAAATAATTCAGGATTTTTTTTATGATTAGGAACTAAAATCAAATCTGTTCTATCATTAACTTTGTTATCATCTTTTGGATACATATAGAAAGTCATTACATCTTTTTTATCTACTCTGAACAAAACAGGAATTTCTTTTCGTTTTGATTTTTCGTAACAAGTTTTGCTTCTTAATACTATATTTATTGTCATGGCAGAAGGCTCTCTAAAATAAATTAGAAATTTATCCCCACCAGGCATAGCTCTGTTTTCGACTAGATGTGATTTAACATCTGTAAAATCATCTATTTCATATTCATAAAACCATTTATCAAAATACTCTCGCTCTGACTTTTCTGCAGATAAATTAAATGGGATTAATAACAATAGAGCTAAGAGGGTTTTCATTTATCTAGTTTCTTTATTGACTCTATGAATTTGTAATAACCTTTATTCTGTTTAATGAAATTTTTTTCATATCTACTAAGGTCATCGATTTCTCTTGTTTCAAACCAATCCCCATATCTTTCTGTAGACATCTAGTGTGGCAAATTTACTAGTAAAATTACTCATTTAAAAAAATCTAATCACGATTTTTTAAAAAGCAAAAGATAATCTGTTAGGTTCAGCTCCATTTTTTGTCTCATTTATTTATCATCTGCTTTCTATTGTGACTGTGTGTTGTATTGAGGGTGTTTAGATTCAGGTCGATTCTTGTGTTTAACAACTATTGAGCCATCTACTACCTCTATGTCATAACCCCAATTATCCCATCCATTTAGAGATAAAGGCTCATTTAATTCATCTTCAAGAGTTCGTGGATATACATAACATCCTTCATTATCTCCATATTGAGATTTGGCTTTCTCCATCTTTTTTTTCACTTCCATATGTAAATCTAATGGAATTTTTAAATGCTCACCTAATAAATAACATAACTTCATATCCTTACATGCTAAGTCCATTGTGAACCCCGCTTCATATTTTTGATTAAAAATATGTGGCACAACTGTTTCCCATGCAAATGAATTACCAGCAGAAACTCTGATGGCATCAAAAAAGTTTTCTAAGTCTAAGCCTGCTTTTTTTGCAATCATCATACATTCCGAAGCTGCCACCATATTAGTGAAAGCAAGCATGTTAGAAACTACCTTCGCAATCGCACCTGCTCCGATATCTCCACAAAGCACAACAACCTCACCAATTGCATCTTGTATTAATTCTTTCCACTCATTAAAAATCTCTTTATTGCCTCCTGCTAAACTAACCATATTATTATTTTGCAATGCATGAACCCCTCCTGTCAAAGTAGCTTCTAACATGGATACATTATTGGTTAATGCTTTTTTTTCTAATTCTTGAGATTGTTTAAAGTCAGTAGTAGAAGTATCAATCCAAACCATTCCTGGTGAGGCATTTTCCAATAACCCTTCTTTTCCTTCAACAGCTTGCAAGACATGTTCAGGTTTTGGCAAACAAGTTATGGTGGCATGACATTTTTGAGCTAACTCTTTAATAGAAGATGCTCTTGTAATATTTTCAGGAAGAAGATTTAGTTTATGTTCATCAATATCATAAGCAATCAATTGATATTTTTTTGTTTTATTTAAATTATTTAAGATTGGTAATCCGGCATTCCCTAAGCCGATTACTCCTATGACTTTTGAATTTGTCATTTTAGCTTCCCCCACCTATCAGGTATATTGATTTTTGATTTATTGAAAAAAAAGGACTAATAGATAAGACCCATTCCTTAATGATATTAACTAGAGCTTTTAATAAACTCATATTCCTAATCCCTTTTTTTTCATTTTTAAACTAGAATTTCAAAGATTTCCATATTAGAGTTTTGAGAAATTTGGAGGGATTTTAAGATGAATTTAGTTGAAAGATTAAATTATTAAAATATCAAATATCAAAATTTTCTCAAAGCCTTTGCTCCCGAATATAATTCAATCATTTCATGAGCAGTTTTCCATGACCAACCAAATGTTTTTGCTATATCTGGTAATGGAACTCCACGTCTTACAACATCTTTTGCACATTGTCTTCTTGTGCAATCATAGATAGATAATTCCTCAATATTATTTGTTTCTTTGAATCTTCTAAAAAATGACTGTATGCCGTCTTTTGTAAACGGGCATAAGTATTCTGTAGATTTATTAGGTCTATGGTTTTTAATCTGAGAAATTAAAAAATCAGAAATAATGACACTACGGGATTTATTTGATTTTGATTGTCTAATATAAAAACATTTATTGTATTCATCTAAATCATTTATTTTCAGGTTTAATATTTCTGAAAATGGTCTCATCCCTGTATTTCTTCCGATAAGAAAAAATAGCTTATATTTGCTTTTTAATAATAATTTATATTCCTTCCTAGATAATTCCCTAAAACTTCCATAAGGATTTTTCTTAGCTTTGGAAATATTTATAGTTGGGTTAGGAATATTATATCCCCAATCAGAATTGCATTTTTTAAACAAATGCTTGAGTAGGGTAATATCATTATTAAAAGCTATGTTTCCATCATGCACTCTTTCATTTTTAAATTTATTAAAATGGTGAGACTCAATATCAGCTAAACTTAAATTAACTAGCCATTTATAATCATTTTGAATCTTCCTCCATCTTCTCGTCTCATTTAAACAATCTTTTTTATGTGCAGTAAAATCAGTTATATATCTATCAATTAGTTCAGATAGTTTGATATTTATAGATTGTGAACGATACTGATTTAATTTCTTTTCAATATCTTTTCCCCATTGAACACAGGAAGGTTTATCAGCAAAGCTTTTCTGTATTCTTTGAGTTTTATGTTGGACGACTACGTAATATTTTTTTCCTCTTTTCCTAATATGCATAAAAACATCCTTTCTTTTTTAAGAATGTTGCCACAGCGTTGCCAAATAGGGAGTGTGTTATGTAAAAGCCTTGTAGGCTAAGGGGTTCAGTTGGTTAGAACGCGGTGCTCTTAACGCCGTTGTCGCAGGTTCGAGTCCTGCCGGGCCCACCAATTTTGAGAATTAACCTTAAATTTTTTGAATCTCGTTAACCAAGGCTTTTAAACTTCCTCTATTTTTTCTCAATATTTTATTAAACTCTGATTTTTTTGTTACGAAATAAGAGGTATTTTCAACTATTACATCAATAATCTTAAAAGACTTACCTGTATCAATTACTTTCCAATAAAGATTAGCTGAGGACTTTTTATCAGAAATTTCTGATTTGATTATGTAAATATTATCTTTTATGTCGACATCTTTGAAAATTATTGAACCAGAAGAGGTTGAGTTAGCTAATTTGTATATTGTTTTAATAAGATAATCTGTAAAAACATTCAAATATAAAGATAGTTCATCCTCTGAACTCTTATTGATTATACTTTCGCCAATAAGACCGTAAGCTATTGATTTAATTGCAAAATTTTTACTAACAAATAATTTATATTTTTCATAATTTTCACTCTCAGTCCCCTCTTTATTACTAATAATTTCTAGAAATAAATTAGACTCTTTTTCAAACCACTCTGAAACTTCTGAAGCATTCAGCGTTGAAAAAGAAAAGATAAGACAAAAAATTATTATTATCTTTTTCATTTGATTTAGTAAATATAGTTTGACAAGCTATTCAATATAAATTTTTGGCACAGGTAAATTTTGTATATATTCTTCCTCAAGCTGAGCGTTTCTATTTTGATAATAGATTGACTTAATCATCTCATATCTGTCTGAGGAGGCTTCTCTTACTTTTTCAAGCTGTTCATCAACTTCAGCCCTTTCATTTAAGCCATTACCTACTGCTAAATACTCCCTATTAGGAATATTGTTTGAGATTGGGTCAACAAAATACTCAACAACATCCCCACTAAAATCTCTAAGATTGCTTGGACCTATTATTGGTATTACAATATAAGGACCACTTGATACACCACCTTTTGCAAGTGTAATTCCTAAATCTGTTTCATTCTTTTCCATGCCAATTCTTGATGCTAGGTCAAATGTTCCCAAGCTAGTTAATGTGTTAATTGAAAATCGTCCAATTGAATTAAAAGATTTAAAAAACTCACCTTGAAGTATAAAAGATACTGTTCTAATTGGTTCTTTTAAATTACTAAAAAAATTAGATACCCCTTTTTCAACAGGTTCTGGAGCTATGAATTTGTACGTTTTGACTATTGGTCTAATAGCAATATCATCAATAAAAAAATTGAAATTTAGAACTGCTCTATTAATTGGTTCAATTGGATCATATATTTCATCGTAGGAGATACTTGATATAGATGTATCCTCATTAGAATGGGATAAACTTATTTGCAAAAAGCTAACAGAAATAATTAAAAGAATTACTTTCAAATGTTTTTTCATTACGTAAGATCTTGAATCATTATATTACATACAATTTATGGATCTAAATACATTAAATAAAGAACAAAAAATTGCTGTTGAGCACAAAAAAGGCCCTCTTTTGGTGCTTTCAGGAGCAGGAACAGGGAAAACAAGAGTTCTAACTTCTAGATTTGTTTATATTGTAAAAAATCTTAAAGTTGATTTTAATAGAATAATAGCAGTAACTTTTACAAATAAAGCTGCAAATGAGATCAAGGAAAGAGTAAACACTGAACTTAATAGTAGTATAGACAGTCCTTGGGTAGGCACTTTTCATTCGATTTTTGCAAAATTTTTGAGAAAGCACTCAGGATTAGTTAATTTAAAATCTAATTTTACAATACTTGATATCGAGGACCAAAAGAAATTACTAAAACAAGTTTTGGATTACTTTAAAATTGATAAAGATATCAGTGAAGCTATTTATCATAATGAAATTCAAAATTTAAAAGATAATAAGATACTTTTTAACGAAAATAAAAAAATATCTAAATTCTCATCCATTGAAAGATTAGATGATATTTATTCTTATTATCAACAAAGATTAATTGAAATAAATGCAGTAGACTTTGGCGACATTCTTTTACACAGTTATTACATACTATCTAATAATTTAGAGATACAGAAATCTTATCAAGATTTTATTCAACATGTTCTTATAGATGAGTTTCAAGATACAAATTTAATTCAGTATGATTTAATAAAATTAATTTTAAATCATAATAAAAACTTATTTTGTGTTGGTGATGATGACCAGTCTATTTACGCTTGGCGTGGTGCAAATATAGAGAATATAATAAATTTTCCAAAAGAATTTAATTGTCCAGTAGTTCGCTTAACAAAAAATTATCGCTCAAATAGCTCTATTTTAGAAGCAGCAGATTCCATAATAAGTAATAATAAGAATAGGTTAGGTAAAGACTTAGTAAGTTTTAATAAAAATATACCTGAACAAAAAATTAATTTAAATTCATTTTACTCTCAGGAGGAAGAGTCGTTGTGGATATCTGATAATATATCTAAAAAGTTTACAGAAAAAAATAGTATTGGAATTTTAGTAAGATTAACAGCTCAGATGAGAAGCATTGAGGACAAATTAATAAAATATGCTTTACCATATGAAATTATTGGAGGTCCAAGATTTTTTGAAAGAAAAGAGATCAAAGATATTCTTGCATACTTAAAGCTAGCTAACAGTTTTAATGATGATCTTTCATTTGAAAGGGTTATTAATTTACCTAAAAGAGGAGTAGGTGAGCAATCAGTAAAATTAATAATTGATAATGCAAGAGAAAAAAAAGTATCATTTTTTGAGTCTTTAGAGTCTTTATCATTTGAAAATAAATTACCAGGATCTCTCATTATTAAAACTAGACCATTTATTGAAGTTATAAGAAAAACATCTGATCTTATAAAAAAATCAAGTTTAGAAGATATTGGTATTTTTATAATTGAGGAGACAGGGTATTTAAAAATGCTAGAAAATGAAAAAAATAAATTGAAACAATTGGAAAATGAATCCAGGGTAGATAATTTAAAAGAATTTGTAAATGCTCTCTCAGAATTTGATAATTTGGATGATTTTTTAGAACATATAGGTTTGGTCAATGAAAATCAAAATAAGACTCACTCTAATTCTATAAAACTAATGACTTTACATGCCGCAAAAGGACTCGAGTTTGACCATGTTTATTTGCCGGGTTGGGAGGAGGGCATCTTTCCAAGTTCTCGTGCATTAGAACAAAATTCAACAAAATCACTTGAGGAAGAGAGAAGACTTGCATATGTTGGAATAACTAGAGCAAAGTTTGATTTAAATTTAAGTTATGCAACTTCTAGGTATACCTATGGTATGAATAATTATTCATTACCATCAAGATTTTTGAATGAAATTTCAAAAGTTAAAAAAAATACAACTAATAAAATAGAAGATAGCCTCAAATCTAAATTTAATAAAAAGATTACCTCCGATAATGTACAATTAAGCCCTGGAAAAAAAAGAATGTTAGAATTTTTAAAGAAAAATACCAAATGAAACCTCATTTAATTAAAAAATTTTTAAAAGATAAAAAAATAGATTTTTATCTTTTCACTAATAATGACTTGCATCTTAACGAAAGTCCAAATTTAGATTTAAAAGACATTTACAGATTATTTAAATTTGACTGCACCAGGGGATATATTCTTTTTTTTATTGATAAATATGTCTTTTTTACTGACTCACGTTATACCTTGGCAGCTAAGAAATTTTTTAAGAATAAATGTGAAATATATAATTTAAGTGAAACCACAATTGTTGATTATTTAATTATGCAAAAAAGAAAACTTACAGGTATTTTAGACTCTAAGTTAATTTCAATAAGAGAATTTAGAGAAATAAATTTAAAACTAGAAAAAAGTAATATTAATATTCAGTTAAAACCTGAGAGTTTTTTTAAAAAAAATTATTATCCAAATTTTAATATTTCATATTCACTTAGTATGCCAAAATATTTAATTCCAAGACCATTTTATAGCAATTTAAAAAAAATCAAAAGTAACATTAAAACTGAGGGTATATTAATTTGGAATAATTCTCACGTTGCATATTTATTAAATCTTAGATCATTTGAATTATGGAACTCAACTAAGCCTTTTGCAGGTTTATTTATTCCTAAAAAAAATATTAAACCTATTTTAATAACAAAAAATTCAAAATTAAAAAAAATAATCAAGATCAAAAATAATTTTAATATTTTTGCAGAACAAAAATTTATTAAATTTCTTAAATCAGAAAAATTTAAAAATATTGAGTCTTCATATGAATTTCTAAATATGAACATGTATATGCAATTATCTAAATTTCTAAATTTATTTGATACTAAAATTAATATCTCTAGATATTTGGGTATTAAAACATCTAAGGAGATACAAAATATAGAGTCTTGTCATATTGAAGATGGATTAGCTGTTCTTAAATTTATTATCGATTTAAAAAGTAAAATAATAAATCCTAAAAATGAATATGAGATCTCTGAATATTTATATAACAAAAGAAAAGAGGGTATCAATTTCTTTAGAAATTCATTTGATTATATAAGTGCATTTGACTCAAACGCAGCCATAGTTCACTATAAACCAAATCCTAAAAAATCTTTGTCCTCAAAAAATAGAAATATATTGTTAATTGACTCTGGTGCACATTATTTAGAGGGAACTACCGATGTAACTAGAGTAATTAATATTGGAGCAAAAAATTTTTCTAAAATAAAACACTCTTATACTTATCTACTAAAGTCTTTAATTAAAATTGAAAATAATATATTTCAAAAAAGCATTAAATCATCTGAAATAGATTCATTCATAAGAAATTATTTATCTAAATTTAAAATATCTTATAGTCATGGAACTGGGCATGGTGTAGGTAATTTTAGTGATGTCCATGAAAGGTATCCTATCATTTCCTCAACGTCAAAAGATACATTAACTAATAATAATTTGTTTTCTATTGAACCAGGGCATTATGTCGAAGGCCATTTTGGTCTAAGAATAGAAAACTTGTATGTTACAAAAATTATAAATAACAGTCTGAAACTTAAAAATATTACATTAGTTCCTTATGATTTAAGCTTAATTGATCTTAAGTTAATTACAAATTTTGAAAAAAAATATATAAAAAAATATCATCAAAAAATTTATAAAATTCTATTTCCAAGATTAAATAATTTTTATAGAGATTATTTTGTAAAAAATTTAATTAATAAGATTTAAAAAATCTTTCTCATTTAAAATATTAATCTTTAAATCTTTAGCTTTTTTTAATTTGGAGCCAGATTTTTCACCATAAACAAGAATATCTAAATTTTTTGAAACATTCGAAGCAATTTTATAACCCTTTTTTTTTGCCAATTCTTTTGCCCTATCTCTTGACATTTCATGAAGTATTCCAGTAAATAAAATGCTTTTATTAGGAGTAATTTTATTATTCTCAATTTCTTTAATTGTTATAATATCAAGTATTGCGAAGGACTCTTTAAGATTACTTTTTTCTGAAAAGTAATTTATAAAAGAGTTAATAGCTTTTTCTCCTAAGCCATCAATATTTTCTAGTTGTTCTCTTAATTTTTTTGATTGAATAAATTCTTTAAATCTAGTTTTATTTTTAAAATACAAAGATATTAGCTCAGAATTATTTTCACCCAAGTATCTAAGCCCAAGTGAAAATATATATCTTGATAAAGTAGTAATTTTAGAATTATTAATTGAGTTAATTAGGTTAATAAAAGATTTTTCGCCAAATCCATCTAGTTTTACAATCTTATCTTTATAATTTTCTAATTTATAAATATCTAATTTATTAGATAATAAATTTAGATTTATTAATTTTTCGATCAATTTTTCGCCAAGTCCATCTATATTCATAGCTTTTTTAGATACAAAATGTTTAAAGGCCTCTAAGTTTTGATATTTACATTTATTTTTTTCTGCACTACATCTAATTACTGTTTCATCGTTAATTTTAGTAATCTTAGATCCACACAAACATTTTTTTGGAATTTCAAACTTTTTATTAAATTTATTTCTTTTTTGCTTATCTACTCTAGAAACATAGGGAATAACATCTCCAGCTCTTTTAACCCAAACAAAATCATTAATTCTGATATCCTTTCTTATTATCTCATCAAAGTTATGTAGAGTCGCATTTGAAACAATTACTCCTCCAATATTTATTGGTTTGAGTCTTGCAACGGGTGTTATCGCACCAGTTCTACCAATTTGCAGTTCTATTTTTTCAACTTGTGTCAAAGCTTCTTGTGAATTAAATTTTGCAGCTATTGCCCATCTTGGAAATTTATTTGTATTTCCTAACATTCTTTGTAAGCTTAAGTCACTTATCTTAATTACCATTCCATCAACGTCAAAATCAATTGAAAATCTTTTTTTTTCAATTTCATTAATATAATCATATAAATTTTTTAAATTATCATAACTTTTAGCGTAGCCAGTTTGTTCAAAGTTATTTTTCTTACAAAAACTTAAAAATTCTTCAAAGTTTAAAAACTCTTTTTCATTTGAAATTTTACCATACCCATGTGGTATAAATCTTAAGGGGCGTTCATTAGCTATTTTGCTATCAAGTTGACGTAGCGATCCCGAAGCAGCATTTCTAGGGTTTGAAAATTGATTTTTTATTTCAAATTGATTATTCAATTTTTCAAAATCAGTTCTCAGAAAGAATACCTCACCTCTAATTTCAATTAGATCAGATTTACAATTTTTTAAAATTTTGGGTATACCTTCTATACCTATTACATTTTCTGTAATTTCTTCTCCGACTTGCCCATCACCTCTGGTAATAGCTTTAAGTAATTTATAGTTTTTATAAATTAAAGATAATGATACACCATCTATTTTACAATCAACATTAAAAACATAATTTTTATTTTTACTTTTTAAATAATTATAAGCTTTGTCAAAAAAATCCTCTGAGTCTTCAAAAGTAAAACTGTTTGAAAGTGAAAGCATTGGTTCATAATGTTTAAATTTTTTAAATTTTGAGGAGGGTGAGGCACCAATACCTAAATCATCATATTGTTTTAATTTAGGATTTTTTGATAATAAATTATCGTATTCTTTTTTTAAATCATCATAATCAGAGTCATTTATTATGGGATTGAAATTATAATAATCTTTGTTAAGTTTCTTTAACTTATCTTTAAGTTTTAAAAACTTTTCTTCTAATTTCATTGCTTTAATTTTTAAGTAAATCCAAAGCTACTTTTCTAGCAGTATCAGTAATTTTAGCTCCACTTATTAATCCAGCTATTTCATTTACTCTGGTATCATCATTTAATTCAATTATTTGACTTATCATTACATCGTTTTTTATTACTTTTTCAATTTTCCAATGTTTATCTGCTTTTGAGGCAACTTGGGGTGAATGTGTAATGGCTATAACTTGGTTATTTTTTGAAATATCATATATTTTTTTAGATACATTAGATGCAATTTTACCACTTAAACCACTATCAACTTCATCAAAAATGAGTGTCAACCCACTCTCTTTATTAGCAGATAAAGATTTAATTATTAAAAGTAATCTTGATAGTTCTCCACCTGAGGCAACTTTTTTTATTGAATTAAACTCAGAATTTTTATTTGTTTTAAATAATACATCTAATTCATCAAATCCTTGTTCATTATAATTATTTTCCTCCTTTTCGGAAAAATCAAATAAAATCTCTCCTTGTTCGATATTAACTACTGGAAGTTGATTATTAATACTCTCAGATATTTTTTTTGACTCTTTTTTCCTTAACTTTGAGACTTTTTTTGCCTCTTCTTTAAAATTTTCAAGGTTTTCTAAATATTTATTAAAGAGTTTCTTTTTCTCTTTATCAAAATTTTCAAGAATTTCTATTTCATTTGATATCTCATCTTTTATTGAAAATAATTTCTCAGGTTCTATTTCAAAAAATTTGGATAGTTGTTGATATTGATATATTTTCTCATCAATTTCATCAAAATTTATTTCATTATAGTCAATAGCATTAAATTTATTTTCTAGTTCATTGAATATTTCATTTATATCTAAAACTGATGATGACAACTTTTGTGATATATCAGAGTATTCTTGATTGATTTCTACCAGTTTATTTAAATTTTTATCTATTGAGCCCAATTCATTACTTGAATTATAATTTGATATAAATTTTTTAATTTCATTAGAGATATCACTGAATTTTTTTATATTTTTATTCAAGTTTCTTTTATTAATTAGTTCTTCATACTCTTTTTCAATAGGGTTCAAAACTTTAATTTTTTTATTTTTAATTTTTAATACACTAAGTTTCTCACTTATATTAGCTTCATTATCCAAAAATGTTTTATAATTATTTTTAGAATTTTTTAGTTTCTCATATTTCAAATTTAATTCTGTTTTTTGAATTCCTCCAATATCATCTATAAATTTAAGAAAATATTTATTGTCAAATAATTCTTGTTGTTCAAAATTTTCTTGGAATTCAATTACATTTTTTAATATTGATTTTACATTTGAAAGTGGTTTTATTTCACCATTTACCAATAGTTTAGATTTTTGATTAGAGTTAATTTGTCGTTCTAAAATTAAATAATCATCATCAAAACTAACATCTAAATCATTTAAATTTTTTTTAATTAAATCATTTATTTCAAAAACTGCTTTTATTGATGAAATCTCATTATTTTTTAAATTTAAATTTGTTTGATTTTTTCCACCAAGTGCTAGTTTCAGCCCTTCAATAATTATTGATTTACCTGCACCTGTTTCACCGGTAAATGCATTAAAACCATTAATAAAATTTACAACAATTTTATTTATTAAAATAAAATTTTTAATTTCTAATGAAACTAGCATTAAATTATTCTATAGGTTGTATACTTGTATTTGTATTTTTTTCTCTGTTTCGAACTAATATTTTAATTGGATTGAATTTCTCATACCATTTTTCATCTAACTCATTAATTTCTAAATCATTTAATATATTATATGTTTGTTCATACCAAAAATTATTTGGAAAATTGTACGCAAGTATTGAAGCATATTTTCTTGCTAATTCTTTTTCATCTATTTCATAATAAATTTTTGTTATAAGATATAAAGTTTCTGGGATATATATACTATCACTGTGATTATCAAAAATTTCCTTTAAGTAAATTAATGATGCCTCTTTGTTTTCCTTATCTAAATAGTACTTTGCAGTTACTAATTTATGATCTGCTAAATTATTCTGAATAATTTGAATTTTAGTAATAATGTCAATTTCATAATCACTATTTGGGTAAGCATTTAATATAAAATTAAACTTATCTAAAGCTATAATCGCATTTTGCTGACTAAAATTTGTTTTTTTTATTAAAATAAAGTATGTCATAGCCTCAAGATAATTTGCATAAGCTATGTCATCACTCCCAGGATAATATTTTTTATAATTTTCAGCTATAGCTCTAGATTTTTCATAATCTTCTTTTAGAAAATAAATATATGCAGATGTAAGAAGTCCTCTTTTGTTAAAATCACTATTTGGAAATAAAACTTCTAATTTATCAAGTTCTATTAAAGCAAGCTCATATTGCTGTTTTTTAATATATTCTTTTGACTTAGCAAATAATTCTCTATCATCAGAGGTATTATCAATATAAAGGTTTTCAGACTCATTAATATTAACTTCATCGTTGTTTGAACATGATAATGTAAAAAATATAAAAAATATAAGAATCAGTTTTAACACGAATGAATTATAGCTTTAGAAAAAAAAATAAAACAGTCAAATATATAGTAATCCACTATACTGGTATGAAAAGTCTTAAAGATGCTTATTCGAGATTGACTAATATAAATTCAGAGGTAAGCATTCATTATTTAATCTCAAGAAAGGGTATAATTTATAATTTACTTTGTCCAAGACTCAAAGCTTGGCATGCTGGTGAGTCTAGATGGAAAAATAATAAAAATATAAATGATTATTCAATCGGCATAGAATTGGAGAATAAAGGCCATGATTATGGATACGAAAATTTTTCTAAAAAACAATATTTATCAATTAACCAACTAATTCAATTCTTATCTTTTAACTTCAATATAAAAAACCATGATATTATTTTTCACTCAGATATATCACCAAATAGAAAAAAAGATCCTGGTGAAAAATTTTATTTAAATAAATTAAAGATAGATCGTTTTAATCATTTGAATATTAAAAAAAAGAATTATTCAATTAAAGAGTTACTTTATTTATATGGATTTAATAAAAATTATATAAAGAAATATGAAAAACAATGTATTTTATCTATCAAAAGAGTATTAAATTACAAAAAAATAGACCCCTTTATATCAAAAAAATTTTACATTG
This sequence comes from uncultured Alphaproteobacteria bacterium, assembly GCA_902619375.1. Taxonomy (GTDB): domain Bacteria; phylum Pseudomonadota; class Alphaproteobacteria; order HIMB59; family HIMB59; genus HIMB59. Next base: position 48,795 of record CACNEB010000002.1, on the reverse strand, counting down.
ATTTTTATAATTTATTAATCAAATAAAATTATGTAATGTATAACTGGGTAGCGGGCAGTCGCTTTGTTTTACAAAGAGGAAAGTCTGAGCTCGTGTAGAAAGTGATAACGGATAACATCCGTCGAGGGTAACCTTAGGGAAAGTGCAACAGAAAATACCGCCACAAGGTAAGGGTGAAAAGGTGAGGTAAGAGCTTACCGGATACATAAAAAGTATCGCAATATGCAAACCCTATCACGAGTAAGATCAAATAGAGGTTAAGACTATTTCTACAGTTGACCTGGGTTGATCGCTAGAGTTAATTAGTAATAGTTAATCTAGATAAATGACTGCAATTATTTAAATACAGAACTCAGCTTATAGCTACCCATATGTATTTACTTTTCCTTGAAATCCCATATAATCCCATGAATTACCATGCTAATGTTTTTATCATCCTTTTATGGTATTATTGATACTAAAAACAGAATTTCTATTCCATCCTCTTATAGATCAATAATAAAAAGTTCTAATGAAAAAACATTCATATTTAAGAGCCTTAAATATAAATGCTTAGAGGTTCATCTATCCTCAAAGATAAATTCGTTAATAAAAAGTTTTGATGAAAAAGATTTCTTTTCAAAAAAAAATGATCACTTTAAAACAGCAATTCTCTCTGATCTTGAAGAAATAATCATTGATAAAGATGGACGCTTCATAGTCAAAGATCAACTTCAAAAATATTCAAAATTATCAAAAGATATAATATTTATTGGTAAAGGAAATCATTTTGAAATATGGGAAAAGAATTTAGGTGAAACACATAAAAAAATATCTAGAGCAAAATTCAAATGATTAATGATCTACACATACCTATATTAACAAGTGAGATACTTTCATTTATCAAAGATAAAAAAAAATTATCTATCCTTGATTGTACTTTTGGAAGAGGTGGGCATTCAAAAAAATTTTTAGAGAATGGTCATTGTGTTACCGCATTCGATCAAGATGACAACTCATTAATTATTGCTAAAAGATTGAAAAAAAGTTTTCCTAATATTTTTTTTTATAAAACTAATTTTAAAGATTTAGATAAATTAAATTTAAATACGAAAAAATTTGACTTGATCTTATTAGATCTTGGATTTTCATCTAATCAATTAGAGGATAAAAATATTGGTTTGTCATTTAAAAATAATACAAATTTAAATATGAATTATCTGGGCGGTGATTTAAATGCATATAAAATTATTAACCATTACAATAGAGAAGAGCTTCAAAGAGTATTTTATTTATATGGTGAAATCAATCAGTCAGAAAAACTTGCGAAATACATCATATCTCAGAGATCAATTAAGAGGATTAGTACTAATTTTGAGCTTATAGAGATACTGAGAGATAGTGGAGTAAATTTTAGATCAAAAAAAATACACTTTGCTACTCAAGCATTTCAAGCTCTAAGGATTGAGTCAAATAATGAATTAGAAAATTTAGAAATATTTTTAAAAAAAGTTCATAATTTTTTAAAGATAAATGCATATTTAGCAATTATTTCATTTCACAGCTTAGAGGATCGAATAGTTAAAACCTATTTTAGAAATAATAAGATCCATAAAAAAAACAATTTTCAAAACAAAAAAGATTGGGGATTTGAAAACCTTACTAAGAAACCGATAACGCCATCAAAGTTAGAACTTGCAGAAAATAATAGGTCTAGATCTGCAAAATTAAGAGTAGGAAGATTCTTAAATTGATAAATCATGTTTCTAAATTTATAATAATATTTATATTTATTATTCTTTTTTTGAGTTTTAAAAATCAAATTAAAATTCTTGAAAATAATTTAACATATATTAAAGAGAATTATTATAAAGATAGTCAGATTTTAATTAACAAAGAAATACTTATAACTAAACAAATCAATCAATTACAAATTAATAAACTGAGTGAATTTCAACATTCTGATATTAAAAAAATTATTAAATTTGATAGAGATGAATTTAATGAATTTACAATTATAAAGATCAATTATGTTCAACCTGAGTAATGAAACAGACTACAAGTTATTATCTAAAACAAGAAATCTTTACAATTTTTTTACTTTATCAATTCTATTACTTTTTTTTGCTATTTTGGCAAAATTAGTTGTTTTAAGTTTAGACAAAGGTGACAGATCCCCTTCTAATTTTATAGCTTCAAATCTCAAAGCTTTACCAACAGTATACGATTTTAATAAAAACAGATTAGCATATTCTGACTACAACTACTCAATTAAAAATATTAGGAATAAAGTCAAATATATAAACAGAGATGTTCCACTCAAAGATATTTTAGATTTGATTTATCAAGGAGATCCATACATTAAATTTGAAAAAATTCTCACCCGAAAATACCCTTATAGTGAAATTACAAATAATATGATTGGTCATACTAATATTGAACATCAAGGTGTCTCTTTGATTGAAAAATTTATAGGTAAAAATAATAATGATATTGAGTTATCATTAAACATACAGATCCAAAAAAAAATTTATGACTCTTTGTATAACGACACAATATATTTCAATCCAGATTATACTTTAAATGTTCTAGTTGACTTAAGTAGAGAAGAAATAGTAAGTAATGTTTTTTTAGATAATAGGGTCGAAAATAGATTTGACGAGACTTTGTTGCCCATGAAAGATCTTAAATTTGATTTTGGATCTGTTTTTAAAACTTTTACAGTTTATTCAGCAATAAAAAATCAAAAAATTGACACAAATGAATATTTTGATGTTGACCAACCAGTTTATATTGGTGAAAAAATTATTAATGACTTTCCAAGAAATAGCAACATTCCTCTAAAGGTTGGAGATATTCTAAAAAAATCATCTAATAGAGGGGCAATCTTAATAAGGAGAAATTTAGATTGTCAAGATGAATTCAAAGTTGATTTAGAACATATAGGCCTTTTAAAATCTTCTAAAATAGGTTTTGATATGATTTCTGTTGATCCTACAGTAAATAATTTTAGAGGAAGTTACTGTGATAATATTCCTTTTGGTTATGGTTTATCAATTTCACCAATACAGCTAATCAATGCATATGGAAAAATAATAACTGGCAGAGAAAATTTTAGTGCTTCATTTCAAAAACAAGAAAAACTTTTTAAAAATAGGTATAATAAAATTTCAAATACCATAAACAAATTATTATTTTATGCTAATGAGAGTAACAATGAGCTATACAATAATTTCTTAGTAGCTGGTAAAACAGGCACTGCAGATCAAATCGTATCTCCAAATAAAACAATTCAAAATGTTACATATGTAAGTTTCTTCCCTTACAATAATCCAAAATATTTGAATTTTACATTTATGCATAATCCAAAAGAAAAATATGGCAAGTATATGACTGCTGGAAATACAGTAAAACCTGCATTTTATAATCTTTTGAAAGAGATATATATGTATTTAGACTTATCAATTGTTAATACAAAAATGACAGACATTTAATGACCCTAGAAGAGTTAAAGATTAGGGGATATAAAATTGTAACTAATTGGCAAGAATGTAGCCAAAAATCAATATTTCTAATTAATAGTAAAAATTACACAAAATTTTTAAACTATAAAAAAAAAGCAATTAAAAAAGGTTGTAAATATATATTATGTTTAAATAATTTTAAAAAAAGCATTCATGAAAGTAAAATTAAGCACTTCTTTTATAAAAATCAAAAAGATTTAGAGAATATTGCTAAAATCTTTTATAACTTTAAAAAAATTAAAATTTTTTTTGTAACAGGAACTAATGGTAAAACCTCTGTTGCTTACGGTGCAAATAAACTTTTTAACATTAATAAAATTAAGTCATGTTATATTGGTACATTAGGTTTTTATATTAATTCTAAACAAATTAAAAAATTAAATAATACTACTCCATCATATTTTGAAATATTAAATTTACTACAATTCGCAAGTGAAAATAATGTTAAATATGTATTTATGGAGGTGTCAAGTATAGGTTACAACGAAGGTAGAATTGGAAATTTAAAATATCATTATTGTGTATTGACAAATTTGAAATCAGACCATCTGGATTATCATATTAATTTAAAAAATTACCACACAGCTAAAATAAATCTAATTCAAAAACATAAATTAAAAAAATCTTTTTTATTTATACAAGATGATGTTTTAAAAAATAAATTTAAAACTTTTAATGATAAGTTAATAGTTCAGAGTAAATTTCTAAATAAAAATAAAATATCTATAGTAAAAAAAAATTTAGGCAAATTTAAAATACACACAAATAAATACGTCTATGAAATTAATTCTTTTAATGATTTCATGATTAAAAATATTATTACTATAATAATGGTTTATAAAAAAATATTTAGAAATTTCCCTGAGAAAATTAATAAATCATTATTTCCACCTGGAAGGTCAGAAATTATATACAATAAAAATGGTAAAGTTATTATAATAGATTATGCCCATTCAAAAGACGCTTACGAGAATTTATTAAATAAACTTCATCTTTTAAATAAAGAAATTATTATCATTTATGGTTGTGGAGGAGACAGAGATAAAACTAAAAGATCACAAATAGCAAAAGTAGTCTCTAAATATACAAATTTACAAATAATAACAGACGATAACCCAAGAAATGAGGATCCTGCGATAATTAGAAAAATTCTTTTAAAAAATTCTTCTAACGCAGTAGAAGTACCTAATAGAAGAGAGGCTATAAAATATGGTGTAAATTATATAAAAAAACACAATGGTGTTTTAATAATAGCCGGCAAAGGACATGAGGATACACAAACCTATAATGAAAAAAAATATATCTTTAGTGATAGATCTATCTCAGTAAATTATGCAAAAAATTTATAAAATAATTAATAACTTAAAATCAAAATACAATTGTAATATTGTTTTTGATACAAGACTTTTAAAAGAAAATGATATTTTTATCGCATTAAAAACTACAAATAATAATGGTAACTTATATTATACAGATGCTATTAAAAAAAAAGCATCTTTAATCTTAGTAAATTTAAAAACTAAGCATCCTAAAACTGTTTATATAAAAAATACTAACTTATTTATAAAAAATTTTTGTAAATTTATATTAGACTCATACAAAGGAAAAATTATTGCAGTTACTGGATCTGTAGGCAAAACAACATATAAAGAGAATATTTATCATATTTTAAGAAATAATAATTTAAAAACATACAGATCTTATAAAAATTATAATAATATTCTTGGCCTTCAATTCTCAATTATGAATATGAATTTAAACACTGATTATTCTATTTTTGAATTAGGTATAAATAATTCCAGAGAAATGACAAAATTAGTTAAAACTTTAAGACCACATTATTGTTTAGTTACATGTATAGAGAATTCTCATATTGGTAATTTTAGAAATTTTAAACATTTAATTGATAACAAGCTAAAAATTTTTAATTCAGATAGATTAATAAATGGATTAATTAATTATAATTATCAATCTGAATACATTAGAAATAAACTTAGAACAAATGTAAAACTAATTAACATCGAAAACATAAACAAAGAAAGTAAAAAAATTAATAATAAAGTTATTATTAATTTTTCTGAAAATAATAGAAAACATAAAATTGAGTCTAATATGGAAAATATTTACGAAAACATAGCTATAATATCATTTTTATTTCTAAAAAAATTTATTAAGAAATTTAATTTAAATATGTTTTTTTATAAAGATTCTATAATTGAGTCCAGAGGTAATGAAATCTCAACTTTTATTAATAAAAAACAGGTGAAATTTTTTGATCATAGTTATAATGCAAGCCCTTATTCGCTAAACAAACAAATTTTATTATTTAATAAGAGAAATATTAATCAAAAAGTTTTTATATTAGGGTCAATGAAAGAACTAGGCGATCAATCAGATTTTTTTCATTTACAAATTATTGAGTTGGTAAATAAATTAAATTTAAATAAAATTTTGTTTATTGGTAAAGAATTTTATAAATTTAAAAAAAATTTTAGAAATTTTAATTTTTATATGAATTACATACCTGTCTTAAATTATTTAAATAAAGAAATTGACACTATTACAAATATTTTTGTTATGGGCTCAAGATATAATAAATTAGATAAGATAATAAAAAAATATGTTAGCTGATCTATTATACTCATTTAAAGATGTTGAATTTATATTTAATTTATTTGGATATATTTCTTTTAGATCTGGACTATCTCTAGTCAGTGCATTTTTTTTGGTTATTTTTTTAATGCCTTATTGGATTAAAATACAACAGGATGTATTTCCAAGTGGACAACCAATAAGAAATGATGGCCCTGAAACACATTATCATAAAAAAGGTACTCCTACATTTGGTGGAGTATTAATTCTATTTTCAATCATTATAAGTACAATCATTTGGACATCGAATTTTTCCAGCTTTAACTATATTTTAATATTAACTTTAGTTTTATTTGGTCTTATTGGCTTTATTGATGACTTCCAAAAAGTAAAAATTGGTAAAGGAATATCTTCAAAAACCAAATTATTAGGTCAACTAGCAGCAACAATAATCATTTATTTTACTATCAAACATAATGGATTTGATCTAAATAAATTTAGTATTCCTTTCTTAAAAGATACTTCTATTGAAATAGGTTATTTATATTTTGTATTAATTTTATTTATTATTATTGGATCTACAAATGCAACAAATTTAACTGATGGTTTAGATGGTTTAGTTTCAATGCCTCTAATATTTGTTTTCCTAACATTTGCTATATTTGCATATATTTTAGGCAACATAAATTTTTCAAATTATTTATTAGTAAACTACATCAAAGGATCGGGTGAAATAGTGATCTTCTCTACATCAGCAATTGGTGCATTACTAGGTTTTTTATGGTTCAACGCAAGTCCCGCATCTATTTTTATGGGAGATACTGGTTCGCAATCACTCGGAGGCTCACTAGCAGTAACATCAATTCTTTTAAAACAAGAGATTGTATTAGCTGTGGCTGGGGGCCTTTTTGTAATCGAAACTATATCAGTGTTATTGCAAGTTACTTATTTTAAATTTACAAAAGGAAAGAGGTTATTTTTAATGGCACCACTTCATCATCATTATGAAAAAAAGGGATTTTCTGAGCAAAAAATAGTCATTAGATTTTGGATATTAAGCTTTCTTTTTTGTCTCTTAGCTTTATCACTATTGAAAATTAGATAATTGATAAATTTAAAAAAAAAATTTTTAATATATGGATATGGAATAAGTGGTAAATCAATAGAGAATTACTTTATTTATAAAAATTGTAAATATGATATTTACGATGATTACAAAAAAATTGTTGGTAAAAAATTTGTTTCCAAAGATAAAATTTTAAAAAATTTATATAAATATGATTATTTTGTAGTTTCACCTTCAGTGAAAATAGGAAAAAATCATTTTTTATATAAATTTAAAAAACAAATCTTAATTGATTTAGATTTTTTAAGTTTGGAATTATCATCTCAAAAGACTATAGGAATAACTGGAACTGAGGGAAAGTCAACAATTTGTAGCTATATTAATGAATTTCTCTCAAAAAAATATCGTTCAAAAATTATAGGAAATTTTGGAGATACTATTTTGGATAAAAAAAATTTAAAAAATTTTTTATCTAAAATTGATTTCTTAATTATTGAATTAAGTTCATATCAGTTAGATAAAGTGAAATTTTTAAAATTAGATTATGCATTAATAACTAATATATTTGTTGATCATTTAGATTATCATTATAATTTTAAAAGTTATATACAATCGAAGTTTAAGATTCAAAATTTACTACATGATAATTCAAATTTATATCTCTCTAGAAAATTATTTTTAAAATATAGACCTTATATTAAAATTAATAGAGATAGGTTAATTTTTAATGAACATAGAATTGTAGCAAAAGATAATGTTACAAAATATCTTAAAGAGCTTAATATTAATTCAATTAAAAAATTGATACATAATATTGACTCTGATCTTAAAATTAGAAATAAAATTCTTATGAATGATTTAAATTATCGAAATCAATTAATATATAAATCAAAAAATTTAGAAATATATAATGATAGTAAATGTACTAACTTATATAATGCAATATATAAAAATAATTTGATTAAAAGTTCAAAAAAAATACTAATTCTTGGTGGTAAATTAAAAAATCAGGAAAATTTAAAGTTAAAAATATCTAATACATTAGTTTTACTTTTTGGATATGACTCAATTTCATTCTTAAATCATTTAAATTTCGTTAATTCAAAATTCTATAAATTTATCAACTTAAATGATCTTATTAATTTCTTAAAATTAATTTTAAAACTTCATAATTATAACTATGTAATATTCTCACCGGGAGGTGAGTCATTTGATTGTTACAGAGACTACATAGACCGTGGGAAGAATTTTAATAAGTTAATAAAAAAAATAATACATTGAAAAATATATTATTTAGAGACGATCAAAGTTTATTTGGCTCTAACTGGTATACTCTACCAAAAAAACTTTTTGTAATACCTTTCATATTGTCCTTTATTGGTCTTCTTGCTATTTACTCTTTAATAGGCACTGAATATCCTATTTTACTTATATTTAAACATACAATTTTTTTATCTATATCATTTATTACTATAATTTTTTTGCCATTACTTTCTAAAAATGATTTAAGAAAATTTTTGAATATTTTATGTATTATATTTATATTACTTTTATTCTTAGTTCCTTTATTTGGAAATGAAATTAAAGGCGCATCAAGATGGATAACTTTTAATTATTTTTCAATTCAACCATCAGAACTACTAAAAGGCCCCTTAATATGCATGTTTTCATGGTTTTGCTATTTATATGTAAAAACTAATAATAAATTTTACTTATCTATAAATTTTTTAATAGCACTAGCTGTAATAATTCTCTTACTTATGCAACCTGATATAGGAACTTTATTAATTTACCTATCTATTTTCTCTTTAATTTTGATCTTATATTTCAGAAACCTTAAACTTTTTATTTTCTTAGGTTTTGTTGGTATATTTTTTCTTTTAATAGCATATTTTTCTTTTGATCATGTTTCATATAGAGTTGATAATTTTTTAGATGGTAACAATTCTCAAGTTTCAAAAAGTTTATCAGCAATAAAAAATGGTGGCATTTTTGGCGTAGGCCTTGGAGAAGGGCAACTTAAATATTCAATACCAGAGTCACACAATGACTTTATTTTTGCGATATTAATAGAAGAATTTGGAGTTTTGTTTGGTTTGTTTGTTTCCTTTCTATATCCATTATTTTTTTTATTAGTAAAAAGGTCAATTTTAAGTCCCTCAAATTTATTTATCATAAATACCATATTTAGCTTATGTTTTTTAATGTGTTTACAGGCTTTTGTAAATATAGGCTCGTCTATCAAACTCATACCACCTACTGGAATGACACTTCCATTTATTAGCTATGGAGGTTCATCAATGCTTTCTTATGCAATAATATTTGGTACAGTCATCAACTTTAGTAAAAATGAAGAGAGTACTACAAATAATACATAGTGAAGTTGCAGATGTTAGTGTAATTTCTAAATTTTTTCAAAAAAAACATCAATCATCTATAATTTTTTATAAAAATCTTCATTTTTTAAAAAAAAAAGATATCGATCAATTTGATTTATTTATATTTCATGGAGGAAAACAGAGCGCAAATAGTAAATCAAAGGCTATTTTGAATGAATATAAATTTCTTAACTACATTATTAAAAGAAAGAAACCTATTGTAGGTATATGTTTAGGTGCTCAATTAATTGCAAAAATTTATGGATCCAAAATATCTAAATCGAAAAACAAATTATTTGAATGTGGTTATAAGAAAAATTTAAAAAATAATAATAAAGTTTTTAAAAATAATCTATCTTTTTTGCAATTTCATACAGAGGGTATTTCTTATAATAAAAATATGGAACTTTTAGCTAAAGGTATTATGCATGAAGTTGACTCCTTCAAGATTAAAAGGAAAGATATTTATGGCTTTCAATTTCACCCAGAAGTTACTTCTAACACAATTAAAAGGTGGCACGATATAGTTAAAATAAAATATCCTTATATAGATAACTTAAATAAAATACTGAAAGATTTTAAAAAATACCAAAATCAAAATTATAATTGGTTTCAAAATTTTTTATTAAAACTTCTAAAATGATAAATATTATTTTTTCAGATGAATATAAAAATCACGATACTGGTAATCATCCCGAGTCAATAAAAAGAATAGAAGTTGTAAATAATTTTATTCAAGAAGAGTACTCTAACTGTAACCTTATTGAACCATCTATAGCTGATAAAAAATTAATTTCATTAGTTCATGACACAGATTATGTAAATTATATTTTTGACTCTATACCTGTATCTGGTTTTAATTATTTCGATCCTGATACTATCGCGAGTCCTAATAGTTTAAAAAGTTATCTTTTAGCTGTTGGGGGGAGTGTTGATGCTGTAAAAAAAATCATAGAAGACAATAATAAAAAAAATGTTTACTTTTGTGCACATAGACCTCCAGGACATCATGCAGAAAGAAATAAAGCAATGGGATTTGGTGTTTTTAATAATGTAGCTATTTCAGCAGAATATGCCCTTAGGTCGGGTAAATTTAAAAAAATTTTAATTGTAGACTTTGATGTTCATCATGGTAATGGAACTCAACATATTTTTGAAAACAGCAAAGATATATACTATGCATCATCTCATCAATACCCATTTTACCCAGGTACGGGTTCTGAGAATGAGAGAGGAACAGGCAATATATTTAACTGCCCTTTAACAGCTGGTTGTGACTCTAAAACATTCAGATCATTATTTGAAAATAAAATAATTAACAAAATAAATAATAGTTTCGATTTAATATATTTTTCAGCAGGTTTTGATGCCCATAAGTTAGACCCTCTCGCATCAATTAATTTACAAAATGAAGATTTTTATTGGGTGACAAAAATTGTATTGGAAAAGTTAGCAAATAATGTTCCAATAATTTCAGTCTTAGAGGGAGGATATGATATGAAAGGCTTACTTCATGGATTAAATAGCCACCTAAAAGCTTTAATAGAGTACTCTAATGAATAAAAAAAATGAAAAAAATTTTGAAAGTGCTCTTAAAAGATTAGAGCAAATATCCGATTTATTAGAAAATGAAGAAACACCTCTTGAAGAAAGTATCAAGTTATTTGAGGAGGGCATAGAGTTAAAAGAATACTGCGAGGAAAAATTAAAATCTGCAAAAATTAAAATTGATAAAATTGTAAAAAAGAATAAATCACTTGCATCAACAGAATTTCAATAATTAAAATTTATGTCAGTTTTAAGTAGAGTCAAATTACCCAAAGATTTAAAAAAATTATCATTTAGTGAGTTACAAAAACTCAATGATGAATTGAGAGATTATACTATTGAAATAGTATCAAAAACTGGTGGACATTTAGGTGCTAGTCTTGGTGTTGTAGAACTAACAGTTGCCTTACATTATGTATTTAATACTCCATCAGATAAAATAATTTGGGATGTGGGACATCAAACATATCCTCATAAAATTCTTACAGGTAGAAAAAATAAAATACATTCTTTGAGAAAAAAAAATGGCATATCTGGTTTTACTAAAAGATCAGAGAGTATATACGACCCTTTTGGAGCAGCCCATAGCTCAACTTCAATCTCTGCTAGTCTTGGAATTACAGCCGCAAGGGACATATTAAATAAAAATTTTGATGTAGTTAGTGTTATAGGTGATGGTGCAATTAGCGCAGGAATGGCTTTCGAAGGGTTAAATAATTTAGGACACCTAAATAAAAATTCTTTAATAATTCTGAATGATAACGAGATGTCTATAGCTGAACCTGTTGGTGCTATGAGTAAATATCTTGTGAATTTATTGAGTTCAAAATCATATGAGGGTTTTAGAGATATTATAAAAAACTTTACTAAAAGACTTCCAAGTGAAGTTGGAGAATTTGCAAAAAAAACAGAGGGTTATTTTAAAGGATATCTTACTGGCAATACTTTATTTGAAGAATTAGGTTTAAATTATTTAGGACCTGTTGATGGACATAATTTAAAGCTATTAGTTCAATTATTTAAGAAATACAAAAAAAAAGAATTACATGGCCCTGTATTTCTTCATTTAATTACTCAGAAAGGTAGAGGTTACAAACCTGCTGAACTATCCAAAGATAAATTCCATGGAGTTTCATCTTTTGATGTCAAGACTGGTTTACAAAATAAATCAAAACTAGTTACATATACTAATGTAGTGAGCGACACTATTTTAAAATTAGCAAAAAAAGATAAAAAAATTGTAGCAATAACTGCAGCAATGCCCTCAGGAACAGGCTTAGATAAGTTTAAAGAAAAATATCCTTCTAGATTTTATGATGTAGGAATAGCTGAACAGCATGCTGTTACTTTTGCTGGAGGTATGACGACAGAGTCTATTAAACCTTTTGTTGCAATTTATTCAACTTTTCTTCAGAGAGCTTATGATCAAGTTGTACATGACATTGCTATACAGTCATTGCCTGTTAGGTTTTTAATTGATAGATCTGGCTTTGTAGGTGCTGATGGTGCTACACATGCTGGATCTTTTGATCTCAGTTACCTCTGCTGCCTTCCTAATTTTGTTATTATGGCACCGTCTAGCGGTGAGGAATTAAAAAATATGATCAATTTAGCATTGTCTATAAATAACAAACCATCTGCAATTAGATATCCAAGAGATCTTGCACATGAATATAAAAATAATGATAAATTTCAAAAAATAATTATAGGAAAAGGAAAGATTATAAAAAATGGAAAAAAAGTTGCCTTTCTTAATTTAGGAACAAGGTTAAAAAAAGTATTAGAAATTTCCGAACTGATTAAAAAAAATTATAAATTTGACTGCTCTATAATAGATATGAGATTTGCAAAACCAATTGATGTTAAATTAATAAAAAAACTTATTAAAAATCATGACATTTTTGTCACTATTGAAGAGAACGCTATCGGGGGTTTCTCTAGTCAGGTCAATGACTTTCTAATAAATAGAATAAGCAATACCCCAAAAATACTAAATTTTTTTATGAAAGATGAATTTATTGATCAATCTGACATTGAAGATCAATATTCTAAATCAGGTATTTCTCCAAAAATAATATATGAAAAGCTAATAAAGTTTTTAATGTGATTTGGATTTATGAATTAATAACAAATCTGCAATCACAAAATTAGTCATAGCAATTCCTACTGGTACTGCCCTAATACCCACACAAGGATCATGACGTCCTTTAGTTTTAATTTTTGTATTTTTAAAATTCTTTGTAATAGTGTTTTTTTCACTTAATACTGAGCTTGTTGGTTTTACAATATATCTAAAAATAATATCTTGGCCTGAAGAAATACCACCTAATATTCCTCCTGCGTGGTTAGTATGAAAATTAATTTTCTTGTTTTTGAAATTAATTTGATCAGATCCATTCGTACCGTCATAATTTACTAAATCAAAACCTGTACCGAACTCTATACCTTTTACCGCATTAATGCTCATAATCGCTTTTGATAACTCAGAGTCAAGTTTTTGATATATTGGCTCTCCTATACCTACAGGACAATTTGAGACTCTAACTTCAATTACAGCACCAAGAGATGAACCCTTTTTTCGGTGAGTGTGTATTAGATCTTCCCATTTTTTTAGGATAGATTTTTTCGGTGAGAAAAATGGATTTTTATTAATAAAATTATTATTCCAAGTTGTGTTTTCTATCTTCTCATTACCTATTTGGATGACAGCACTCGTAACATTTACTTTATTTTTTGAAATTTTATTAATAAGAATTTCTGCAAGAGCACCTGCAGCGACTCTCATAGCAGTTTCCCTCGCACTAGACCTTCCTCCACCTCTATAATCATAATTTTTATATTTCATAAAATATGTGTAATCGGCATGACCAGGTCTAAATTTATTTTTAATTTCTGAATAGTCCTTACTTCTTTGATCAGAGTTATAAATTATCATTGATATTGGAGCACCAGTACTTTTTCCATTAAAAACTCCAGAGAGTATATTGACTTCATCTTTTTCTTTTCTTTGTGTTGTAAATTTTGACTGACCTGGTTTTCTCAAATCTAATCTTGTTTGAATATATTTTGTGTTAATAGGTATTCCTGCTGGGAAACCATCAACAACACAACCTATAGCGTCTCCATGACTTTCTCCCCAAGTAGTAAACTTTAATAAATTTCCAAAAGAATTGTGTGACATGAACTAATTATTTTTTATTAAACTCATTTAATAATTCTGCTACACCTTCAGCTTCATCAACTGCTACCATTCCAACTGTATGATAACCACAATCAACATGGTGGATTTCTCCGGTCACACCAGATGAAAGGTCGCTTAAAAGATAGGCCCCTGTGTTTCCAACATCTTCTAGTGTAACATTTCTCTTTAAAGGAGAGTTTAGTTCATTCCATTTTAAAATAAATCTAAAATCACCAATACCAGAAGCCGCAAGAGTTTTAATTGGGCCAGCAGATATGGCGTTAACTCTTATATTTCTATCTCCCATATCTACAGCAAGATATTTAACTGAAGCCTCTAGCGCTGATTTTGCGACTCCCATTACATTATAATGTGGCATAACCTGCTCTGCTCCATAGTAAGTTAACGTTAAAATACTCCCACCATTATCCATTAAATCATAGCAATATTTACAAGACTCAGTGAAGGAGTAACATGAAATATTTAAACTATTTAAGAAATTCTCTTTTGATGTATCAACATACTTACCCCTTAGCTCATTTTTATCTGCAAACGCAACAGCGTGAACGAAAAAATCCAATTTTCCCCATTTATCTTTAATTTTTTCAAAAGTATTTTTTACTGATCCTTCATCACTAACATCACATTGTATCAATAAATTGGAACCAACAGATTTAGCTAAAGGATCTATTCTTTTTAATAGAAGATCATTTTGATAAGTAAAAGCTAATTCAGCACCAAAATTTGCGCATTGTTTAGCTATGCCCCAGGCAATGGACTTATCATTAGCCACTCCCATTATAAGCCCCTTTTTATTTTTTAAATCCATTTTTTGCTAAAATTAATATAATACTCATACCATGTCAGATAAATTAAATCCAATTATTAAGTTTAAAGAATGGTTTGATTTAGCCACTGAAAAAGAGATCAACGATCCTAATGCGATGTGTCTATCAACAGTTGACGATAAAAATACCCCCCATTCAAGGATGGTTCTATTAAAAGATTATAATGATGAAGGTTTTATTTTTTACACAAATTACGAGAGCAATAAAGGAAATGATATTTTAAAAAATGCTAATGTTTGCCTAAATTTTCATTGGAAGTCATTGTTAAGACAAATAAGAATAGAGGGTAAAGTCGAAAAAGTCTCAAAAGAAACATCTGATAAATATTTTAATTCAAGACATTATTTAAGTCGAATAGGGGCGTGGGCTTCTAATCAATCAAAAGTCCTAAAATCAAGAGATGATTTAGAGAATAAAATTGAATTTTATAAAAATAAATATCCCGAAAAAGAAAATTTCCCTCGTCCTGATTACTGGGGAGGTTTTATAGTAAAATATTCAAAAATCGAGTTTTGGGAGGATATGCCTCATAGAATTCACAAAAGGGAAGTCTTTGAGTTTAAAGATAATGATTGGGTATCGTATACCCTTAGCCCTTAGTTTTTAGAGTATTCACTCCATCTTTTTAGCAAATCAGAACTGGAAGACTCTTTGTGATTTCCACCTACACCGAATTTTAATTCAATATTATATTTCTTTGCTGTTTCATATTCTAAAATTTTAGAAGTGTCTGATCTATCACCTCCATTAGCAAAAATAATTTTTTCATTTGGATATTTATTTCTTATTTGAATCAACAAATTATTTGCACTTCCCATTTCATCATCTTCAAATTGCATAGCTTCATTTACCACTTTTAAGTTATCAACAACATACATTCTATGTTGAATATCCATAAAAAAATTTCCTTTTTTATCAATTAACCATTTATTAGAATTTACACCTACGATTAAAAAATTAGAAAACTCTAAACATTCTTTCATCATCATAATATGTCCAGGATGGATGGGGTCAAATCCCCCTGAAACAACACTAATAATTTTATTTCCCACTTGAAATTGATTCTAAATAATTTTTTAAATTCTTGTAATCTTTATCTGAAATATAATTTGGAGAAATAGTTAATATATCTCTCCATGATGTGAGATAATTTAAATTCACTTTCATTTTAGATATATTTTTTTTTGCTTTAGGGTAAATACCATAGTAAAAAACTACATAAATATCTTTAACTTTAAGTTTATTTTGTCTTAAAGCCTTTATGAAATGTAATTTACTTCCTCCATCAGTTGCCATGTCCTCTACTAATATTGACTGATTATTCTTTTTAAACTCTCCCTCTATTAGCTTACCCTTTCCAAATCCTTTAGGACTCTTTCTTATATATATCATTGGATATTTCATCTTTTGACACAGAAAGGAAGAGTAGGGAATACCAGCTGTTTCGCCTCCTGCAATAATAGTCGAATTATCATTATACTTCGATTTAATCTGTTTGCTCATTTCATTAATAATTAATTCTCTTTCTTTTGGAAATGAAATTAATTTTCTACAATCAACATAAACAGGACTTTTTTTGCCAGATGTAAGAGTAAATTGTTTTTTGAAGTCTATATTTACGCATCCAATACTTAACAGTAAGTTTGCTATCTTTTCTTTATTATTTTTGATTTTGACCTTCGACATTTTTCTGAACAATATTTAACATCATTCCATACTTTTTCCCATTTTTTTCTCCAACTAAATGGTCTTTGGCATACCACACAAATTTTGAAATCTTTTTTATTCAGCTAAATAATCTTCTCAATCTCTTTATCTTCGAGATTACCATTAATTATAACAAGAGGGCAATGTAACGAGTTAGATTTTTCATATATAAGTTTGTCAATTAAAGGTCCAGGCTTGCCTATATCTTTACTTGTAGCAAGAATAATAGTTGAATTAGATGAATATTTATTTAAGAAACTTATAAACTCATCGATATCATTATATTTAAATATTTCAGATTTTGCTTTAATTTTAGATTTATCTGAGATGTAGTTATGCACTTCTTTATGTTTTAATTTTTCAGTTGTTATTTGATCTATATCCAAAATTTTTTCAGCCCCTGATGTAAGCATCATACCTTCGCTTGCGCTTTGAATAAAGCTAACAGTAGTAATATTAGATTTAGTTATTTTTGCTCTCCTTATAGCAAATTTAACTGCAGTCCACATTTCAGCACTTTGATCAATAACTACAAAATAATTTCTATTATTATTTTTTTTCATTTTTTTCTAAATATTAAATTCGTAACTAAGCTAAGCAATAATGATATAGCAATCAAAATTATAATATAAATAAAAGATTCAGTTTTTAACAACTTTTCCAATTTAAATGAAATTCCACCTTTTTTTATTTGCAAGTTTTTAGATACCATCTTAATAATTTCATTATTTTTTATCTCGTACATATAAACTTTTATATTTCCAGGTGAGATATTATCTGGTATTAAAAATTTTTTTAAAAATAGATTTCCACTTACACTTTCAAGCTCTTCTTCTATATACAAATTTTTCACATTCATTGCTTTTCTTATTTTATGGAGTTCTAGAGAGTGATTACTTATTAATGAATGCCTATCCTTTAAACTAGAATATAAAAATATTTCATTCAAAGTCTTTTTAGGAGACGTAAAGATTGCAAAAAAACTAGGTTGATTATTCAACTCTTTTGTTTCGTTAATCCATAAAAAACCTTCTTTAACTTTTGTCGTCAATTTAGCTTTTTTATTCTCTCCTTCAAAAATGAAGATTACATCACTGTCTTTATCTTTATTTCCAAATAAAACTACTTCTTTTCCTAAAAAATTTGAGTTTATTTCAATTTCAAATTGATCTAAGGAAAAATTAGATGCAAAACCAATTTTAAAAAAAAATACGATTATTAAAATATATTTATACATAATTTATAATGAATAAGTTCTCAGGTATTCTAAATAAATCATAAGCTAAAAATGATGAAATAATTAATAGTAACATACCAAATGTAACTTTTAAATTTTCTTGATCAAGTATATCAACTATCCTTGCAGCTAGTGCAGCTCCAATAGAGCTACTTACTATTAATCCTAAAGCCAATACAAAATCTATATTTTGATTTATGTATATTTGCAAAAATAAAGATACAAAGGATACTACCGTGATATTAAATAGTGATGTCCCTATTACTGAAATAGTTTTCATACCTAAAAAATAAATCATACATGGAATAAGTATAAAGCCACCACCAATACCAGTTAGCCCTGTCAATACACCTATAAAAAAACCAATTAAAAGTGGTGCTAGTATACTTATATATAGTTTAGATTTTCTATACTTAATTTTAAAAGGAAGTCCATGTATCCAAGAATGCTGGTGTAATTTAAATTTTTTATTTTTATGTAAGATATTAACTTTAGCTGTTTCATAAAGAATAAATACAGCAGTTATAATTAAAAGAATTATATAGATACTATTTAAATAGTTATCAATTAAACCAATATTTTTTAAATTATTTAGAATTAATACACCAAAAAGTGTCCCCACTAATCCACCAATAACCATTGTTAAGCCCATCTGATAGTCTATGTTTTTTCTTTGAAAATGACTTACAACACCAGTTGATGTCGAGGCAAATACTTGAACAGTTGTAGTTCCAACTGCAACAGCTGGAGGAATGCCAACTAGTATCAAAAGAGGAGAAGATATAAAACCTCCACCTATGCCAAAGAGTCCAGATATAAAACCAATTCCAACTCCAAGGGAAATTAATATATAAATATTTATGGATATTTCAGCAATAGGTAGGTAAAAATTCATATATTGAAATAAAATATTATACTTAAAATTGATAAAATAAATTAATGATTAAATACACTTTAGCATTTGCTTGTTCAAGCGATGGTTTTATTGCAAAATATTCCGGAGATAATCCATTTGAATGGACTAGCTTGGAAGACAAAAAACACTTAGACAATTTAATAAAGAATCATAAATGGCAAGTTATGGGCAGAAAGACTCATGAATTAAATCCAAACGAGTCTAGATCAAGAATTATTTTTTCTAGAAAATACCAAAAAATCAAACAAATTAAAAATTCAATAAATCAATATTATTTTAATCCAGATATTAATCAGTGGGATGAATTTGAAAATCTTTGCAAAGAAAGTGTTTTAATTTTGGGGGGAACAAGTGTTCATGATTATTTCTTATATGCTGATTTAATTGATGAAATTTTTATTACTATAGAGCCTTTAAAATTTGGAAAAGGCTTACCAGCTTTTACATACATAAATTTTAGAGACATAGTTCCATACTTCAATGAGAGAGGATATCGTCATTCTGAAAAAAAAATTAATGATACGGGCTCTTTGTTAGTTAATTTTTCAAAAACTTAGTAGTTCTGTATAATCATTTTTGTCGTTTACATTAAAAAATTCTATTTTTTTATTTTTTTTAAAATTAATATAATCAAATCCAATTTCTTCAGCAAATTTCATAATTTTATAACCATTATTTTTTAAAAGGACTTCATTTAATTCCGTAAATATTTTTGATGACCAAAAAGAGAACATTGGTTCGATAATATTATCAATCTTACAAATATAAACTTTACTCTTTTTTTCTGTAATTGAGATAAAATTATCTATGATACCTGTGTTTATTATTGGGGCATCAGTGGGAAAAAGTGCAAACCATAAATCCTCTTTTGAGTTTTTATAATGATCAAGAGCGCTATGTAACCCAGCTAGTGGCCCTTTGTAACCGCCAATTTTATCACTTACAACTTTATAACCAAATATTTTGTACTTACTGATATCTCTATTAGCATTAATTATAATCTCATTAGACTTTTCTTGAAGACTTTCTATTAAAATTTCAATAAAAAACTTATCTTTAATTTTCAAAAAACTTTTATTTTCATAACCCATTCTGGAGGATTTACCACCCGTTAGTATTACAGATACAAGCTTACTCATTGGTATATCTAAATTCTCCAGATAAAATATTTAACCGTTTACCTCTAATTCTTCCAATCATTGTTAAATTTTTCTTTCTAGCTATTTCAACTGCCCAAGCAGTGAAACCTGATCGAGATAATAGTATTGGTATTTCCATTTTGATACATTTCAATACCATTTCACTTGTCAGCCTGCCAGTAGTGTAAAAAGACATTTCTTTTACGTCTATTTTCTTATCAAGAATCAAACCAGCAATTTTATCAACAGCATTATGTCTTCCTACATCTTCAAAATAATATAAAGGCTTATCTCCCTGACATAAAACGCAACCGTGTATTGCACCTACAGATAAATATAAACTTGGCTCAGTATTAATTTTTTTGGATAAATTCATAAGCTGTTGATGATTTATTCTTATTTTTTTATTTAAGGAAATGGTGTTTATTTCTTCAAATAAGTCTCCAAATACAGTCCCTTGTGCACAACCAGAGGTATTTACTTTCTTCTTTAATTTTTCTTCATAATTAGTTTTACTCTTTGTTCTTACAACAACTGTCTTTAGGTCTTTATGAAACTCAATCTTTTTTACATCGTCTATATTAGTAAGCATTCCCTGATTGAATAAATAACCTATAGCTAAATATTTTGGGTAATCTCCTATAGTCATTATTGTTACTATTTCTTGGTTGTTTAAGTATAGTGTGAGTGGTTTTTCTTCAATGATTGGAATTTTTGTTATTTCGCCTTTTTCATTAATTGATTTTTTTAATTTAAATAAAGATCTGTTATTTACACTGGGTTTGATTAAAAAATCTGTCATTTTTTTTTGATTGTATTATGGTGACAAGGTGAAAACAATAGCTGTTATTGGTTGGAAAAATAGTGGCAAAACTACTTTAGTGAGTAATTTAGTAAAATTTTTTAAAGAAAAGAAAATAAAAGTTGGTGTGGTAAAACATGCTCACCATTCTTTTGACATTGATCATCCTAATACAGATAGCTATAAAATTAGAAAATCCGGAGCATATAAAACTACACTAGTATCAGATAAAAGACTTGCATTCATTGAAGAGAAAACTGAGTCACATATTAATTTAGAAAGTCTAGTAGAAATTAACAAAGATTGTGATTTGTTAATATTTGAAGGGTTTAAGAGATTTGATGATTTGATAAAGTTAGAGGTAAGCTTAAAAAAAAATAACAAAGACTATCTTTACAAATCTATAAATAATGTTCAATATATCGTTACAGACGATAATATCGATCATCCAATTCAGACCTTTAATCACAGTCAAATAGAAAAAATTGCCTCTATAATATATTATGAAAACTCCTAGGCTAATATCTTTCAAACTTGCGCAAAAAATAATTATTCAGGAAAAAAAGAATCTATTTCAAGAGTCTAAGATTAAATTAAAGGATGCACATAATGCAGTAGTATCAAGAACAATTACTTCTCCAATAAATCTACCCTTACAAAATACTGCAGGATTAGATGGTTTTATTATTTCTAATAAAAAACTAAATAAAGTATCTATATCAAATAAGCTTCTAAATGCTGGACATTCATATAAAAAATTAAATCCCAATTTAGCCTATAAAATAAATACAGGGGGTATTATTCCACAAAACTTTAAAAATTTTATTTCATTAGAAAACGCAAAAGTTGAGGGGAAAAATCTTTTAGTCCAATATTCAAAAATATCTAATAAAGATATAAAAAAAAAAGGTGAGGATTTAAAAAAAAATAAAATATTAATAAAAAAAAATGAAAAAATTGATTTTATTAAAATTGCATTACTTTCATCAGTAGGAATTACAAATTTATGGGTATATAAAACTTTGAGAGTTGCTGTTGTATCAACAGGAAATGAATTAATAAAATCAGGCCAAAAAATAAGAGATCATCAAGTATATGACTCAAATAAATATCAAATAATTCATTTTTTAAAAAAATTTAATATAAGAGTTCATGATTTAGGTGTTTTAAAAGATGATAAAATAAAAGTTGATAAATTTTATAAAAAAAATCAAAGTAAATTTGATATTATAATCAGCTCAGGTGGCTCCTCATTTAGCTCTAAAGATTATATATCTTCTTTTCTAAGTCAAAATACTGAACTTCTTTTTAAATATGTAAGAATTCAACCAGGTCGACCTATAATTTTTTCAAAATTAAAATTCAATTATTATTTTTCACTACCTGGAAACCCATTAGCTGTTTTCACTAATTTATTTTTTTTAGTAAGTCTATTTATAGATCCTTCTCGCAAAGATAACTCTAGCATTACCAAATCTTACCAATCTGGATTTTCTGAAAATAAAAAAACTAATATAACAAAATTTTATCGTGTGAAATTATCTAAAAATAGACTTTATACTCATAACTCAAAAGGTTCTGCTAAACTAATTTCTCTGTCTGAAGCAGATGGGTTAGCGTTTGTTCCAGAAGGAAATGATAAAATTAAAAAAGGAGAAAAGATAAGTTTTATTGAATTTTAAATTTGATATTTACTAAATTACCCTTTTTTTTTAGTGAAATAATTTTATATTTTTTTTCTTCACAAAAATTTTTAAAGTCAAATTGCGACAATGGATCATCACTTTCTATTGTAAGAACATCATTTTTTTTTAACTTTTTTATAAATTTTTCAGCTTTTAAGACAGGTATAGGGCATTCAAAGCCTTTAGTATCTAGATAATAATCCATTTACATATATATTTATTTTAAAAATACATGGAAATAAAGAATTTAGAAATTATTTTAGCTTTAGATAGTGAAAAACATTTTAATAGAGCGGCAGAAAAATTAAAAATATCACAACCTGCTTTGTCTATGAAGCTAAAGGCTTTAGAAAATGAAATAGGGGTAAGACTAGTAAAAAGAGGAAAGAACTATATTGGATTAACTTCTGAAGGAGAAATTTTAAAGGAAAGATTTAAAAATATTGTTAAAGAATATACTAATATCAAACAATTAAGCTCAGAGTTAAAAAATAATTTAACTGGAAATTTAAGGATAGGTGTTATCCCCACTGCTTTATTAGAAGTTTCTTTTTTATTAAATAGTTTTGTTAAAAAATTTACAAACGTCAAATTGCAAGTAATTTCTATGTCCTCTAATGAAATTGATAAAAATCTTCATGATTTCAAATTAGACTTAGGGATAAGTTATTTAGAAAATGAACCAATATTAGGAGTTGAGAAGATACCTTTATATAAAGAAACATATTTTCTAATATCTAAAAAAAATAATTTAAAAAATAAAAAGAAATTAAAATGGCAAGAAATTGGCAATTTAGATTTATGTTTGATCTCTAAAGAAAATCAATTTAGAAGAATATTAGATGCTGTTTTTAAAGAGAATAATATTAATCCACGAGTTTTAATCGAGTCAAACTCTATGACTCATATTTACTCTCATGTAAATAGTTCAGAATTTTCAACAATTATGCCATATATATTTACTCAGTCATTTAACTACGATGAGAATACAAATTTTATTCAATTAATTTCTCCAGAAATATCTCATAAGGTAGGTATAGTACATATTGATGATAATCGCCCATCACCTATTAAAAATAACTTTTTAAAATTCTTAAAAAGCTTTAATAAGTAATACTTATCAATTAATTACTTATTGATAATTGAAACTTAATAAAAAATTATTACATTATAACAAATGAAAGACTCACAAAGTAAAATACATCCAGGTTCTGGTAGAAGAAAAGCTTTAGAATTCAACAAGGGTCGCCAAAGTGACGACCAGTCAATTGATGATCTTAAAAACCTTATACCTAATGATTATTTTAGACAAAGAGATATGCTTATTGAAAGCCTTCACTTAATTCAAGACCATTATAAATGTCTTAAACCAAAACATTTAACAGCACTGTCCGAATTAACAAATTTACCTTTAACTGAAATTTACGAAACAGCATCATTTTATGCTCACTTTGATATTTATAAAGAGGACGATATTAGCCCTCCTGAAACAACAATTAGAGTCTGTGATGGTATTACATGTGAGATGAACGGATGCAAAACTTTAGAAAAAAATTTGAATGATAGTGTATCTTCTAATGTGAGAGTAGTTAGAGCACCTTGTATGGGAAGGTGTCACCAAGCACCAGTAGTTGAGGTAGGAAAAAAACATTTCGTAAACGCAGATGTAAGTGTAGTTCAAAAAGCCTTAAAGGAGCAAGATACAAAACCAGTCATACCAAATTATATTAGCTACGACGATTATGTAAAAAATGGTGGATATAAAATTTTAAAGGATTGTATTGAAAATAAAAAAGATCCGATGAAGCTCATAGAAGAAATGGAGCAATCAGGTTTGAGAGGTCTTGGTGGTGCAGGATTTCCAACTGGAAGAAAATGGAGATTTGTAAGAGCAGAAGATAAACCCAGGTTAATGGCAATAAATGGTGATGAGGGTGAACCAGGAACATTTAAAGATCATCATTATCTTACAAGAGATCCACATAGATTTCTCGAGGGAATGCTAATTGCTGCATGGGTAGTTGAGGCAACAGATGTATATATATACATGCGAGATGAATACCCCGATGTAATAAAGTTTTTAAAGAAAGAAATTAAAATTTTAGAAGAAAACAATTTAAATATTAAAACCAGAATACATTTTAGAAGGGGCGCTGGTGCTTACATTTGTGGTGAAGAGTCATCAATGTTAGAAAGTTTAGAGGGTAAAAGAGGCTTACCTAGACATAAACCTCCCTTTCCATCTCAAGTGGGACTGTTTGGTAGACCAACATTAATACATAATGTTGAAACAGTTTTTTGGGTAAGAGAGATTTTGGAAAAAGGTGCTGTCTGGTTCAGTAGTCATGGTCTCAATGGTAGAAAAGGTTTAAGAACGTTCTCTGTATCGGGAAGGGTAAAAAACCCTGGTGTTAAGCTAGCTCCAGCAGGGATCACAATAAAGCAACTTATTGATGAATATTGTGGTGGTATTCAAGAAGGTCATACATTTAAAGCATACTTACCTGGAGGGGCCTCTGGAGGAATACTTCCTGCAAAATTAGATAATATTCCGCTTGATTTTGACACATTACAAGAGCATGGCTGTTTTATTGGCTCTGCTGCTGTAGTTGTTTTATCTGATAGAGATAACATGAAGGATATTGCAAAAAATTTAATGTTCTTTTTTCATGATGAAAGTTGTGGTCAATGTACTCCATGTAGAAATGGAACTGAAAAAGCTCTTAAACTCATGAACCAATCATCTTGGGATGTAGACCTTTTAAAAGAATTATCATCAGCAATGATGGATGCCTCTATATGTGGTTTAGGACAAGCAGCTCCAAACCCAATGCTTTCTGTTATTAAACACTTCCCAGAGGAGGTAACCAACTAATGACTGATAATATTAAATTTAAAATTGACGGCAACGAATATGTAGCAAATAAAGATGAGTCTATTTGGGATGTCGCAAAAAAAAATAATATTGATATCCCTCACCTATGTTACTCACCTGAGCCGGGTTATCGAGCAGACGGAAATTGTAGAGCCTGTATGGTTGAAATTAAAGGGGAAAGAACCCTTGCAGCATCATGTATCCGTAAACCTACCGAAGGCATGGAAGTTACAGTTAACTCTGCTAGAGCAGAAAAATCAAGATCTATGGTTTTTGAACTTCTTGTGTCTGACCAACCAGAAAAAAATAATTCTCCTGACCCCGAGTCAAAGTTTTGGAACTGGTCTGAGAAATTAGGTGTTAGCGATAGTCGTTTTCCTGGTAAAGAAAAAATAGAATTAGATAGATCTCATAAAGCGATGAGTGTTAATTTAGATGCATGTATAAATTGTAATTTATGTGTTCGCGCTTGCCGTGAGGTACAAGTAAACGACGTTATCGGAATGGCCTATAGAGGGTCAACTGCGAAGGTAATATTTGATTTAGATGACCCAATGGGCAATAGCACTTGTGTTGCTTGCGGAGAGTGCGTCCAAGCTTGTCCAACAGGAGCATTGATGGAGTCTTCATTAGTTGATGATCAGGGAAAAAGAGAGTCTTATTCAGATAAAGTCGTAGAGAGTGTTTGTCCTTATTGTGGTGTAGGATGTCAAACTGAAGTACATGTAAAAGATGATAAAATTTTGTACGTGGATGGTAAAAATGGACCTGCAAATGAAAATAGACTATGCGTAAAAGGTAGATTTGGTTTTGATTATATCAATCATGATGGAAGGCTCACTAAACCATTAGTAAGAAAAGCTGGTGTTAAAAAAGACCCAAATCTTGAAATTAAAGATGCTGATATCTATGATTATTTTGAAGAAACCACTTGGGAAGATGCAATAGAAAGAGCTTCATCTGGTCTTTTAAATTTAAAAGAAGATCATGGAACAAAAAGTTTAGCTGGTTTTGGTTCAGCAAAGTGTTCTAATGAGGAGGCTTACTTATTTCAAAAATTGGTTAGGGTCGGTTTTGGATCAAATAATGTAGATCACTGCACTAGACTTTGTCACGCATCTTCTGTTGCAGCGCTAATGGAATGTGTAAACTCTGGGGCTGTGTCAGCTCCTTTTATGTCAGCATCTGATGCTGACTGTATCATTGTTATTGGTGCAAGGCCCACAGAAAACCACCCTGTTGCAGCAACCTATCTTAAACGTGCAGCAAAAAGAGGTTCTAAGTTAGTTGTTATGGATCCAAGAAAGCAAGGTTTAACAAAACATGCTACTTATAATTTACAATTTAAAGCAGGTACTGATGTTGCAATGCTTAATGCACTTTTGTACACCATTGTTGAAGAGAAGCTTTACGACGAACAATATATTCAAGGACAAACTGAGGGCTTTGAAAAATTACAAGAAGAAATAAAAGATTTCTCACCTGAAAAAATGGAAGCCATTTGCGGTATTAAAGCTCAAGAGTTAAGAGAAGTTGCTAGACTTTATGCTAAATCAGAAAGATCTATTATCTTTTGGGGCATGGGAGTATCTCAACATGTTCATGGAACAGATAATGCTAGATGTCTAATTGCTCTAGCTTTAACCACAGGACAGATTGGAAGAGAAGGCACAGGGTTACACCCTTTAAGAGGTCAAAATAACGTTCAAGGTGCATCTGATGCTGGATTAATTCCAATGGTCTTTCCTGATTACCAGTCAGTTGAAGATGGAAGTGTTCACCAAAAATATGAAAATTTTTGGAAGACAGGCCTTGAAGATAAAAAAGGTTTGACCGTTGTTGAGGTCATAAACAAAATTTTAGAGGATGAGATTAAAGGCATGTATATTATGGGTGAGAACCCTGCAATGTCTGATCCTGATCAAAATCATGCAAGAGCAGCATTAGCTAAATTAGAACATTTAGTTGTTCAAGATATTTTCATGACTGAAACTGCTTGGCATGCAGATGTAATCTTACCTTCATCCGCTCATGCTGAAAAAACCGGAACTTATACAAATACTAACAGACAAGTCCAATTAGGTCGACAAGCAGTAACTCCTCCTGGTTCAGCGAGACAGGATTGGTGGATTACTCAAGCTATAGCTCAAGGTATGGGTTTAGATTGGAGTTATCTACATCCAAGAGATATATTCAATGAAATGGCTCAAGTAATGCCTTCTTTAAAAAATATTACCTACGAAAGACTAGAAAATGAAAACTCTGTAACATATCCTTGTGATGATCCTAACAAACCTGGAAACGAAATTATATTTAATGAGAATTTTCCAACAGCAAATGGAAGAGGTAAAATAGTTCCTGCTAAGCTAATACCACCTGCCGAATTGCCTGATGATGATTTCCCAATGATCTTAACAACAGGTAGACTTTTAGAACATTGGCATACAGGTTCAATGACAAGAAGAGCTTCTGTCTTAGATCATATCGAACCAGAAGCAATTATTAGTATGAATAGATGGGATATGAAAAGAATGACAATCAACCCTGGAGATCAAGTTTTAGTTAAAACTAAAAGAGGCTCTCTCGCGATTAAAGTAAGGAGCGATAAAGAAATTCCAGAGGGAATGGTTTTCATTCCTTTTTGTTTTGCCGAAGCAGCAGCTAATGTTCTTACTAACCCACAATTAGATCCGATTGGTAAAATTCCTGAATTTAAATTCAGTGCAGCGAATGTTGAGAAAATACAAGCTGCAGTTAATTAAAGTCTAAGAATATTTTTAGAATATCTTTTAGTGGAATATTTTTTATATAAACAATTAGTCCAATTAATACTAAAAAGAGAATATTTATTGTCATTATAAAACGAAATAAATTAAAATTTGATCTATTAAAATCTGCTTCATCTTCAAGAACTAGCAATGATTTGTTTTGTTGTATTGATGATTGATTATCTAATTTATGAAAAATACTTAAATCCCCGTCAAAATTCTGATTAATCGGTTCATGAAATTTTTCGTTACTTGATTTATTATTTAGGAATGTATCAATAGTATTAAGTTTTTTTTCTAAAGACTCAATTTTTAATTTCAGTTCATCAAAATCAGATTTATTTTTCAAATTACTAGTTCTTGTTCTTGGTGATGAGTCATCTAATTTTGGATTATAGTCTTTATTTTCTAATTGATTTTTTATTTCAGCTAATGAGTCTAAAATTTTTTTTGACTTTTCTTCGTTAAGACTTGGATTATTATTTTTTGTGGTATCTCTTCCAAATTGATCAACATCCGAAACCATAGTTTTTAAACTTAATGTAAGTATTGAAAATAATCAATTATATGTGTTTAAGGTTTGTTTCTAATAAAATTGAATGGTGCCGGCTGGGGGACTCGAACTCCCGACCTGATGATTACAAATCAACTGCTCTACCAACTGAGCTAAGCCGGCATTGTGTTATTATTTATATTAAAATCTAAAATAAACAATATTTAAAAAGTACTAATTTTGAAATGATATGCAGCAATTGCTAGAGAATTTGCTGCATTATAACTATCAATACCACCTACATTTTCTTGAGGGATACTTATTTTAAAGTCACTCTTTGTTAAGATATTTCTTCTAATCCCTTTTCCTTCACTTCCAACAATGATTACAGATTTTTTATCAAAATTAAATTCTCTGTTCATTTCCTGACCACTCATATCTAGGGAATAAGTCCAATAGCCAGATTTTTTTAGAACTTCTATTGATCTGTTAATATTTTTAGAAACATGATATTTCAACACTTCAACGGCTCCAGAAGAGGTTAATGACGTTACATCGTTAATATCTGCCGAAGAATGCTCTGATAGTAATAGACCATCAGCTCCCATCAAAAGAGCCGTTCTTATAATGTTTCCTAGGTTATTTTGGTCTGTAATCTGATCGGCTATAATTATAAGAGATTTTTTGTTATTTTTAATAATTTCATCTAAATTGGAGGGTTTGTACTTTTCTCTTCGTATAACTATATCACTGATAAACCTATCATTTTTAATACCAATTCTATTTAAATCGTTTTTCTTTACCAACTTTGTCTTATTATTAAGTTTATTATGCTCTATCAGCTTTGCGAAAGTTGATTGTCTCTCAATATTTATAAAAATTTCAATAATTTTATCAGGATTATGAATTATACAACTAGTGCAAGAATTAGCCCCTGAAATAAGCATTGTTTTAAATAACAGTTAAAATTAACGAAGTCTATTGACTTTCAAAGACAATTATCTATTAATCAACACCTGATTTTAAACACTTTGGAGGGATGGCCGAGTGGTTAAAGGCGGCAGACTGTAAATCTGTTCACGCAAGTGTACGTAGGTTCGAATCCTACTCCCTCCACCACTTTTTTTCACTTTTCTTATTGAATTTTAAAGAAAAATTAGTAGTTTATCGGAACTCACAAGGATTTGATTTTGTGGATGTTTTGAAGTGGTTACCCGCTAAATCGCGGGTGTAGCTTAATGGTAAAGCTCCAGCCTTCCAAGCTGGCTACGAGGGTTCGATTCCCTTCACCCGCTCCAAGAACATTGAAAAAATTAATTAATAGATATTAAAAAGAGGTAACAACTTAAAATGACTAAAGAAAAATTTGACAGATCGAAAGAACACGTCAACATCGGAACTATCGGTCACGTCGACCATGGTAAAACTACACTTACTGCAGCAATAACAAAAGTTTTGGCAGAAAAAGGTGGTGCAGAGTTTACAGCGTATGATGAAATTGATAAAGCGCCTGAAGAAAAAGAAAGAGGTATAACAATTTCAACAGCGCACGTCGAGTATTCAACTGATAAAAGACACTATGCTCACGTCGACTGTCCAGGTCACGCAGACTACGTAAAAAATATGATTACAGGTGCTGCTCAGATGGATGGAGGCATTTTAGTTGTCAACGCAGCTGATGGTCCAATGCCTCAAACACGTGAACACATTCTTTTAGCTAGACAGGTTGGTGTACCAGCATTAGTTGTTTACCTAAATAAAGTTGATCAAGTAGATGATCAAGAATTATTAGAGCTTGTAGAAGTTGAAATAAGAGAGCTACTATCAAAATATGATTTCCCTGGTGATGATATTCCAATCGTTAAAGGATCAGCTCTTGCGGCTGTAGAAGACAGAGATGAAAATATTGGTAAAAATTCAATCATTGAATTAATGTCAAAAATTGATGAGTATATCCCTGCTCCTACAAGAGAATTAGATAAACCTTTCTTGATGCCAGTTGAAGACGTATTTTCTATTTCTGGAAGAGGTACTGTTGTTACTGGAAGAGTTGAACAGGGTGTTATTAAACCAGGTGAAGAAATTGAAATTATTGGTTTAAAAGATACAACTAAAACAGTTTGTACCGGAGTTGAGATGTTTAGAAAACTATTAGACTCAGGTGAAGCTGGAGATAATATTGGTGCTCTTCTTCGTGGAACTAAAAAGGAAGAAGTTGAAAGAGGCCAAGTTTTGGCAGCTCCTGGTAGTATTAAACCTCACAAAAAATTTAAAGCAGAGATTTACGCTCTAAGCAAAGAAGAGGGTGGAAGACACACTCCTTTTTTTGCAAATTACAGACCTCAGTTTTATTTCAGAACCACTGATGTTACTGGTTCAATTAAATTGCCTGAAGGTACTGAAATGGTAATGCCTGGAGATAATATTACACTTGAAGTTGAATTACTTGCTCCTATCGCAATGAATAACAATTTACGTTTTGCTATTCGTGAAGGCGGTAGAACTGTTGGCTCAGGAGTTGTTTCAGAGATTATCGAATAAAAATATTCTCTGCAGTAATACTAATATGAAGGAGTGTAGCTCAACTGGTAGAGCGCCGGTCTCCAAAACCGGAGGTTGCGGGTTCGATGCCTGCCACTCCTGCCAAAAATGTAAAGAAACATATGAAATTTAATCCTGCTAAATATTTAAGAGAAGTTCGACAGGAGGTATCTAAAGTTACCTGGCCCTCCAAGAGAGAAACTTTCACATCAGCAGGTATCGTTTTGGTTGTGATTAGTATTGCTGCAATTATTTTAATGCTCTTAGACCAATTTTTTTCTTTTATTGTGAGAATAGTTCTAGGATAATTAAATGGTTGAAAATACAGATACATCAAAGTGGTATGTTGTACACTGCCACTCTGGCTTTGAGAAAAAAGTTGCAGACTCAATTTTAGATGAGGCAAAAAAAGTTAATTTAGAAGACTCGATTTCTGAAGTATCTGTTCCTACCCAAGCAGTAGTGGAGGTAAGGAGGGGTGTAAGAGTTAACTCTGAAAAAAAATTTTTCCCAGGGTATGTTTTAATCAAAATGATAATGAACGACGATACTTGGCATTTAGTTAGAGATATACCAAAAGTTTCAAATTTTCTTGGTACGAAAGATAAGCCAATTGCCATATCTGAACGAGAGGTATCTAAATTATTACAAGACATTACGGAAGGTGTTGATAATCCTAAACCTAAGTTTGAGTATGAAGTTGGTGAACAGATTAAGGTGTCTGATGGTCCATTTGCTTCATTTAGTGGTATTATAGAAGAGGTTGACAGTTCAAGACAAAAGCTTAAAGTGTCCGTCTCAATTTTTGGGAGACCGACACCTTTAGAACTAGATTATTCACAAGTGGTTAAGGGCTAATAGCATGGCTAAAGAAATTTTAGGATACATAAAATTGCAAATACCAGCTGGTTCAGCTAATCCGGCACCTCCTGTAGGCCCTGCTCTGGGTCAAAAGGGATTAAACATCCAAGATTTTTGTAAACAGTTCAACGACAAGACAAAAGATTTGGAAAAGGGTGCACCTATCCCAACTATAATCACAGCATACAAAGATAGATCATTTGATTTTGTTACAAAAAAACCACCTGTTACTTTTTATCTGAAAAAGGCTGCAAAAATAAAAAAAGGCTGTCAGACACCTGGTAGAGCAAAATTAGGTAAGGTTACAATGAAACAGGTAGAAGAGATAGCAAAAGAAAAATTAGAAGATCTTAACGCCTATGATGTTGATCAAGCATCAAAAATAATACTCGGATCAGCAAGGTCAATGGGAATGGAAATTGTATAATGAATTTAACTAAGAACAAAAAAAAACAAATTGAAGGTATAGACTTTACAAAGTCATACAAAATATCTGACGCGGTTAAAATTATTAAAGAAAAAAAATATGTTAAATTTGATGAGTCTATAGAAGTATCAATTAATACAGGTATTGACTCTAAGCAGTCTGATCAAAATGTTAGAGGTAGTTTTATACCTCCCCATGGTCTAGGAAAAAAAGTTCAAATAGCAGTTTTTGCTCAAGGAAAAGCTGCAGATGAGGCTAAAGCAGCTGGTGCTAAACATGTTGGAGGAGATGATTTGGTTGCTACTCTTGAAAAAAAGATTGACGTAGATGTAATTGTAGCTACTCCAGACATGATGTCCGTTGTAAGTAAAATTGCTAAAATTTTAGGCCCAAAAGGTTTAATGCCTAATCCAAAAACAGGCACTGTTACAAATGATATAAAAAGTACAATTGAAAATATCAATAAAGGACTTGTAGCTTATAAAAATGATAAAGCAGGAACCATACATGCTGCTCTAGGTAAAGTAAGTTTTGACGAAAGTAAATTAACTGAAAACGTAACTTCTTTTATTGATGAAATTAAAAAAATCAAACCGTCAGGATTGAAGGGTAACTTCGTGAATTCTGTTTATCTATCTTCTTCAATGGGTTTTGGTTTAAGGGTTGAAATATAATGAATAAAGCTGAAAAACAA
Organism: uncultured Alphaproteobacteria bacterium; assembly: GCA_902619375.1. GTDB lineage: Bacteria > Pseudomonadota > Alphaproteobacteria > HIMB59 > HIMB59 > HIMB59. Next base: position 15,534 of record CACNEB010000002.1, on the reverse strand, counting down.
CAATATATTGAAAACCTTGATCAAATGTCAAAAGATTATTCTGCTATATTCGTTGCATCATTTTCAGAAATGTCAGTAAAAGAGATGATCGAATTTCGAACTGAAATCAGAAATAATGATGGAGTAACTAAAGTTTCCAAAAATAATATCGTTAAAATATTTGTTAATAAAGATGATGAAAAAAAAGGTCTAATTGATTTTTTATCTAATCAAAAATTATTAATTTTTACAAATAATCCTGTTGGAACTGCAAAAGTTTGTAAAAAATTTGAAAAAGATTTAAAAAAGCTATCTGCAGAGGCAGCTTTTTTTGATAACCAGTTATATTCAAAAGAGGATATAGCAAAGGTTGCAACTTTACCTTCTCTTGAAGAAATAAGAGGAAAAATAGTTGGATTGATTAATGCTCCTGCATCAAAACTTGTAAGATTATTACAAAGACCAGATCAGGATATTATTTCAATACTACAAAATAAAAAAGACTAATTAGGGAGAGACAAAAAATGGCAGATTTAAATAAAATTGTTGATGAGCTATCAACATTAACAGTAATGGAAGCAGCTGAACTTTCAAAGCTATTAGAGGAAAAATGGGGCGTAACTGCAGCTGCACCAGTAGCAGTAGCAGCAGGTGGGGCAGCTCCTGCAGCTGACGCAGCAGAAGAAAAAGATGCTTTTGATGTAGTGCTTACAGCAGCCGGAGATCAAAAAATTAACGTTATTAAAGAAGTAAGAGCAATTACAGGTCTAGGTTTAAAAGAAGCAAAAGACATGGTTGAAGGTGCTCCTAAAACTTTAAAAGAAGGAGCTAAGAAAGAAGAGGCTGAAGCTATGAAGACACAGCTAGAAGCCGCTGGCGCAAAAGTAGAACTTAAATAATTAGTTATTATAGGTTCTATATAATATGGCACTTAGCTTTACAGAAAAAAAACGAATTCGCTATTCTTTTGGTAAGATCGGTAAAACGATTGATGTTCCAAATTTAGTTGATATTCAAAAAATTTCCTACGATAAGTTTCTTCAATTAGGAAAATCAGTAGAGAACCGTTCAAATACAGGATTGCAAGAAGTCTTTAATTCTGTCTTTCCCATAAAAGACTATGCAGGTAAATCCGAGCTTCACTATATAGATTACTATCTTGATAATCCTAAGTACGATGTAGACGAGTGTAGAAGGAAGGGGTTAACTTTTTCCGCCTCTCTAATGGTTACATTTCGACTCATAATTTGGGATATTAATGAAGAAACTGAAGAAAAATCATTAAGAGATATTAAAGAACAAGTTGTTTATTTAGGTGATTTACCATTGATGACAAACAATGGCACATTCGTTGTTAATGGAACTGAAAGAGTTGTTGTAAGTCAGCTTCATAGATCACCAGGTGTATTTTTTGATCATGATGAAGGTAAAACTCATGCGAGTGGTAAGGTCTTATATAACGCAAGAATAATCCCTTATAGAGGTTCTTGGTTGGATTTTGAATTTGATCACAAAGATAACCTATTTTTTAGAATTGATCGAAAAAAGAAAATGATTTCAACTACAATTCTTCAGGCTTTACCATCTAAAGCCTCAGAAAAATATTTAAAAGAATGCATCCAAAACAAAGTAGAACCAGATATTTACAAAGTTTCAGGTATGACCTCAGAAGAAATCTTAACTTATTTTTATGAAACTTTTAATTTTAAAAAAAATAAAGATGGATGGATTGTAAACTTAGATTTAAACAAATTTAAATATAAAAATTTGCCATTTAATTTAGAAGACCCTAATAGTCATGAGGTAGTTGCTTATAAAGATGTAAAACTATCTTTAAAACTACTTAAAGAAATAAAAGAAAAAAAAATTAATAAATTCTTTTTTAAAGAGGAAGATTTATACGGCTTTTATTTATCAAATGATATTGTTAATTACGACAATGGTTTGGTTTATGCTGAAGCTGGAACGCTATTAAGTGAAGAATTTTTTAAAAGACTTGAAGAACTATCTATAAATCAATTCTCTGTCATAAATGCAAATCAAGCTACTGGTAATTTAGGAGTTATTAATTCACTTGTAGCGGATAAAAATAATTCACGAGAAGAGGCTCTTTTTGATATTTTTAAAATTTTGAGACCTGGTGAGCCACCAACTTTAGAAGCAAGTAATTATTTGTTTCAAAATATGTTTTTTAGTGAAGATAGGTATGATTTATCTGAAGTAGGAAGGGTTAAACTAAACACATATTTGTCCCTTGATAAGGGCAATAAGACAAGAATCTTAAGTAAATCAGATATTCTTGCTGTTGCCAAAAAACTTTTTGATATGAAAACAGAAAGTGCTGGCAAAGATGATATTGATCATCTCGGAAATAGACGTGTTCGTTCAGTTGGTGAGTTAATTGAAAATCAATACAGAATTGGCCTTGTAAGAATGGAGAGAGCTATCAGAGAAAAAATGGGAACAGTCGATATTGAGTCAATTATGCCTCAGGATCTTGTTAATTCTAAACCTATACAAACTGTTTTGAAAGAATTCACTGGAACAAGTCAATTAAGTCAGTTTATGGACCAAACTAACCCATTAAGTGAGATTACTCATAAGAGAAGAATTTCTGCATTAGGCCCAGGTGGTCTAACACGTGAAAGAGCTGGATTTGAGGTCCGAGATGTACATACAACTCACTATGGAAGAATATGCCCAATTGAAACACCTGAAGGCTCTAATATTGGACTAATAAATAGCCTTTCATCTTTTGCTAGAATAAATCAGTATGGTTTTATAGAAACTCCTTATAGAAAAATTATTAAAGGTTCTGTAACTGACGAAGTACTATATTTAAATGCAGATGAAGAGGAGAATTATACTATAGCCCAAGCAAATAGCCCAATTAATGAAAACGGTAAATTTGCAGAAGAACAAGTAAGTTGTAGAAGAAGAGGTGATTTTATTTTTTGTGATCCATCTGAAATAGATTTCATGGATGTAAATCCTCAACAATTGGTATCTGTTGCTGCATCTCTTATTCCTTTTCTTGAAAATGATGACGCCAATAGAGCTTTAATGGGATCCAATATGATGAGACAAGCTGTTCCTTTGGTAAAAAGTGAAGCACCTCTTGTCGGCACAGGATTTGAGTCAAAAGTAGCAAGAGACAGTGGAGCAGTAGTTATAGCAAAAAATAGTGGATATGTTCACCAAGTTGACTCATCAAGAATCGTTATTAGATCAGACTCTAAAAATATAAGCAAAGATAAAAGTGGCGTGGACATTTACAACTTGAAAAAGTTTCAAAGATCTAATCAAAGCACTGCGATTAACCAAAAACCAATTGTTAAAATTGGCGATTATGTTGAAAGAGGTGATATTATAGCTGATGGTCCATCAACAGATTTAGGAGAGCTGGCTTTAGGAAGAAATTTACTTGTAGGATTTATGCCTTGGAATGGATACAACTTTGAGGACTCAATAATAATGTCTGAAAGAGTAGTTCATGAAGACAGATACACCTCAATTCATATAGAGGAGTTCGAAGTTTTATGTAGAGACACTAAACTAGGTCCAGAAGAAATTACTAGAGATATGCCTAATGTTGGTGATGAAAGTATAACTAATCTTGATGAAGCAGGAATTGTATATATTGGCTCTGAAGTAAAACCTGGTGACATTCTTGTTGGAAAAGTATCTCCTAAAGGAGACTCACCGATTACTCCTGAGGAAAAGCTTTTAAGAGCTATCTTCTCAGAAAAAGCTGCTGATGTAAAAGATACATCCTTAAGGCTACCAACTGGTTACTCAGGTGTAGTTGTTGATGTACAAGTATTAGTTAGAAGAGGTGTCGAAAAGGATGAACGAACAATTGCTATTGAAAGAGTAGAGATAGATAGATTAGCCAAAGATAGAGATGATGAAAAAAATATATTAGAAAATAACTATAAACAAAACCTCATAAATATTTTTAAAAATAAAAAAGCTAGCTCAAATATAGATATTTTTAGTAAGGGAAATAAAATCGAAGAAGATGATTTAAAAACAAAATCCATAGAAACTTTAGAACAAATTCAAGTTGATGATATTACCTCAATGGAAACATTTGCTTCACAGAAGAAAATTTTTAGTGATGCTGTAATTTTATTAGATAAAAAGTTCCAAAATAAGATTGAAAAAATTCAAAGTGGTGACGACTTATTACCTGGTGTTTTAAAAGTAGTAAAAGTTTTTGTTGCTGTAAAAAGAAAACTTCAAGCTGGAGATAAGATGGCAGGAAGGCATGGTAATAAAGGTGTCATTTCAAAAATTGTACCAATTGAGGATATGCCTTTCTTAGAGGATGGAACGCCCGTAGATGTTTTACTAAATCCATTAGGTGTTCCTAGTAGAATGAATATAGGACAAATATTAGAAACACATTTGGGTTGGGCAGCTTACGGTATAGGTCAACAAATTTCTCGAAGTTTAGATATGGCTAAAAAAGAGGGGAACATAATTCAATTAAAAGAGTCTCTTTCCAGTTTTTATGAACAGAACAAAGACTCAAATAATGAAATTACGAAAATGAATGATGATCAACTTATTGAATTAGCTGGCAATTTAGAAAAAGGTGTTACATTTGCTACACCTGTTTTTGATGGAACCAACACTCAGGAAATTACAAATCTTTTAGATAAAGCTGGATTTGATAATAGTGGTCAAGTCCATTTATATGACGGCAGATCTGGAGAGAGGTTTGAAAGAAAAGTAACTGTCGGTTACAAGTATATCTTGAAACTTCATCATTTAATTGACGATAAAATTCATGCTAGGTCTATTGGCCCTTACAGTCTTGTTACGCAACAGCCTTTAGGTGGTAAAGCCCAATTTGGTGGCCAAAGATTTGGAGAAATGGAAGTATGGGCATTAGAAGCGTACGGAGCATCTAATACTCTTCAGGAAATTTTAACTATTAAATCTGACGATGTAGCCGGTAGAACAAAAGTTTATGAAGCATTAATTAGAGGTGACTATAACTTTGAAAGTGGAATTCCTGAGTCTTTTCATGTTTTAGTTAAAGAACTTAAATCTCTTGGATTAAATGTTGAATTAATTGAAACAGACCCATCAGCAAATATGGAGAGCGCAAATGAAAGATCTAACTAATTTATTTAAAACTAACAATCAAACTCTCAATTTTGATCAAATTAAGATTTCTGTCTCGAGCCCTGAGCAAATAAGGTCATGGTCTTTTGGTGAAATCAAAAAACCTGAGACAATTAATTATAGAACCTTCAAACCTGAAAGAGAGGGTTTGTTTTGTGCAAGAATTTTTGGACCCACAAAAGACTATGAGTGTCTGTGTGGAAAATATAAAAGAATGAAATTTAAGGGTATTACGTGTGAAAAATGTGGTGTTGAAGTTACACTCTCGAAAGTCAGAAGAGAGAGAATGGCTCATATTGAATTAGCAGCACCTGTTGCTCATATTTGGTTTTTAAAATCATTACCAAGTAGAATTGGTCTTGCTCTTGATATCACTTTAAAGAACCTTGAAAAGGTTCTATATTTTGAAAGCCATATTGTTATTGACCCTTTAATGTCTGGCCTTAGCTCTAATCAATTACTATCTGATGAAGAATTAGAAGAAGCTATAGATCAATTCGGTGAAGACTCTTTTAAACATGGTATCGGGGCAGAAGCTGTTCAAGAAATTTTATCTAAAATCGATTTAGAGTCTGAAATAAAAAAACTAGTTGAAGAGAGTGAGGCTACCTCTTCTGAAACTAAAAAGAAAAAAATCCTTAAACGAATGAAAGTTATGGAAGGGTTTAAAAACTCTAATATTAAACCTGAATGGATGGTATTAAAAGTTTTACCTGTTATTCCACCAGAGCTAAGACCACTTGTACCCTTAGAGGGTGGTCGTTTTGCAACTTCAGATTTAAACGACTTGTATCGCAGAGTCATAAATAGGAATAACAGATTAAAAAGACTTTTAGATTTAAGAGCACCAGACATTATTGTTAGAAATGAAAAAAGAATGCTTCAAGAGTCGGTTGATGCTCTATTTGATAATGGAAGAAGGGGAAGAGTAATCACAAGTACCAACAAAAGGCCACTTAAATCCTTATCTGAAATGTTAAAAGGAAAACAAGGAAGATTTAGACAAAATCTATTAGGTAAAAGGGTCGATTACTCAGGAAGATCAGTAATTGTAGTAGGTCCAGAATTAAAGCTTCATCAATGTGGTCTTCCAAAAAAAATGGCTTTAGAGTTATTTAAACCTTTTATATATAATAAACTTGAGTCTTATGGCTTTGCTTCAACTCTTAAATCTGCAAGAAAAATGGTAGAGTCAGAGAGACCAGAGGTATGGGACATACTTGATGAGGTAATAAGAGAACATCCTATTCTCTTAAATAGAGCACCTACTTTACATAGGTTAGGTATTCAAGCGTTTGAACCAATTTTAATTGAAGGTAAAGCAATTCAACTCCACCCATTGGTTTGTACAGCATTTAATGCAGACTTTGATGGTGACCAAATGGCAGTTCATATACCTTTGAGTCTGGAGGCACAACTTGAAGCAAGAGTTTTAATGATGAGCACAAATAATATTCTCTCGCCATCTAGTGGAAAGCCAATTATCGTTCCCAGTCAAGATATAGTCCTAGGTATCTACTACTTATCATTAATCAATGAAAAAGAAGAGGCTAAGAAATATTATTCTCATGTAGGTGAAGTAGAATTTGCATTAGAAAACAAAACAATTGAATTACATACTCCTATCTTATTCAGAACAAAAAAATACAATCATGAAACAGATAATTTTGAACAAAAGAAATATACAACTTCTGCTGGTAGAGTTATGCTTTTCAAAACAGTTCCTCAAAATAAAAACTTACCTTTTGATGTAATTAATAAAATTCTTACCAAAAAAGACATTAGTAATCTTTTAGATAACGTTTACAGATTTACAGGCCAAAAGGCGACATGCATATTTGTTGATCAAATCATGAATGTTGGATTTAAATATGCTGCAAAAGCAGGTATTTCATTTGGAAAAGATGATTTAGTTATTCCTGAGGAAAAGAATGTTTTAATTCAAGATACACAAAAACTCGTTAATAGTCTTGAAAATCAATATCAAGAGGGACTAATTACCGAAAGAGAAAAATATAATAAAGTTGTAGGTTTATGGTCTACTTGTACAGACAAAGTAGCAAAAGCTATGATGAAAACGGTTTCATCAAATAAAGATAGTCAAATTAATTCAGTATACATAATGGCAGATTCTGGTGCGCGTGGCTCTGAGGCTCAGCTAAAGCAGTTGGCTGGAATGAGAGGTTTGATGGCAAGACCATCAGGTGAAATTATAGAAAATCCAATTACATCAAACTTCAAAGATGGTTTGACTGTACTTGAATATTTTAATTCCACTCACGGTGCTAGAAAAGGATTAGCGGATACTGCTCTTAAAACTGCAAGTTCAGGTTATTTAACTAGAAGACTAGTTGATGTAGCTCAAGACTTAACTATTACATGCAAAGATTGTACATGTAAAAATGGTTTAACTGTTGACACTATTTATGAGTCTGGTGAAGTTTCTATACCGTTAACTGAACGAGTTTTTGGTAGATATCTTGCTGACGATGTAAAAAATAAAAAAGGTGAGATAATAATAAAGAATGATACTTACATTTCTCACGAAGAAATTGAATTATTGGAAAAGGAAAATGTTACTTCTGTTAGAATCAAATCACCAATAACTTGTGGAACAACACATGGTATATGTGCAAAATCTTATGGAAGAGACTTAGCAAAAGGTGTTCCTGTAAACACAGGTGAAGCAGTTGGTATTATTGCAGCTCAATCAATTGGAGAACCTGGCACTCAATTAACTATGAGGACATTTCACGTAGGAGGTGTAGCTAGTTCCTCTGCAGAAAAGTCAAACTTTGAATCTCCTAGTGATGGTAAATTAAAAATTAAAAATCTTAAATCTGTAGTAAACGGATCCGGAAATGAAATAATTATAAATAGAACTACTGAACTTGAAATATTTGATAACAATAAAACTCTCGTATCTTCATTTAGAGCACCATATGGATCGACTTTATTGGTCAAAAATGGTGCTGACGTTAAACTTAACAACTTATTACTTGAATGGGACCCATACACTGTTCCAATAGTTGCCGAAGAAACTGGAAAATTAGATTTTAGTGACTTAGTTGAGGGTGTATCTTTTATTGAGAAGTTTGATGAAACTACAGGTATCTCCTCTAAAGTTATAATTGACTGGAAAAGTTTTCAGGGAAAACAAGATTTAAAACCACAGTTGTTAATAACAGGCAAAGACGGAAATCCTATTAAATCAAAAAATTCATCTATTTATGATTTAAGTGTTGGTATTGTTTTAAATATTGAAAAAGGAAAAGAAGTTACTGCTGGTGATGTAATAGCTAGAATCCCAAGAGCTTCCTCAAAAACAAAAGATATCACTGGTGGACTACCCAGAGTTGCTGATATTTTTGAGTCAAGAAAGCCAAAGAATCCTGCGGTCTTAGCAGAAATATCTGGAACAATTGAATTTGGAAAAGATATAAAAAGCAAAAGAAGAATTATTATCAATCCTGAAGAAGGAGAGCCTGTTGAATTTTTAATCCCTAAAGGCACTTATATTTATTTTAACGAAGGAGATAAGGTGAATAAAGGTGATATGATTGTTGATGGCACTCCTGCTCCAACAGATATCTTAAATATTCTTGGAATTGAGGCTTTAGCTGAATACATGGTTAGAGAAGTTCAAAAAGTATATCGTTTACAGGGTGTTTTAATTGATGATAAGCACATAGAGTGTATAACACGTCAAATGCTACAAAAAGTTGAAGTAATTGATGCTGGTGATAGTGAATATTTAGTTGGTGACATAAAAGATAAAACAGAAGTCATAGAAAAGAATATTTTATTAAAAAAAGAAGGTAAAAAAGAGGTTAATTATAAAATGATGATCCTTGGAATTACAAAGGCTAGTCTTCAAACTAACTCCTTTATCTCTGCAGCTTCTTTCCAAGAAACAACAAGGGTTCTAACTGAGGCAGCTATTAATGGAAAAGTTGATAAATTAACTGGTCTTAAGGAAAATGTGATTGTTGGTAAATTAATTCCCGCTGGAACAGGCAATGTAATTAGAGCTCTGCGAAAAGAGGCTAAAATCCGCGATAATTCACTACTAAAACAGCTAGAAACCTCTAAATAGATGTTGACTATACTTAATACTATAAATATATTCTGCGAACTATGCCGACCATAAATCAATTAGTAAGGAAATCTAGAGATAAAGTCTCTAAGAGAAATAAAGTTCCTGCTCTTAAGTCATGTCCTCAAAAAAGAGGAGTTTGTCTTAGAGTTTACACTACCACTCCTAAAAAACCTAATTCAGCATTAAGAAAGGTTGCCAGGGTTAAGCTAACTAATGGTCAAGAAGTTACAGCATATATCCCGGGAGAAGGACATAATTTACAGGAGCACTCTGTAGTGCTAATTCGAGGAGGAAGAGTTAAAGACTTACCAGGTGTAAGATATCATATAATTAGAGGAACTTTGGACACACAAGGGCTCGAAAAAAGAAGGCAACGTAGATCTAAATACGGTGCAAAAAGGCCAAAAAATTAATATTAAATCATGTCAAGAAGAAGAGCAGCAGAGAAAAGACAAGTATTACCTGATCCTATTTACAACAGTGTTGTTCTAAACAAGTTTATAAATGAGGTAATGATAGGGGGTAAAAAAACAGTAGCCCAGAAAATAGTATATGGCGCCCTAGATATTATTAAAATAAATAATCAAACTGATGATCCTTTAGAGTATTTTCAAAAATCTATTAATAATGTCAAACCTTCTGTTGAAGTTAAATCAAGAAGAGTTGGAGGAGCTACCTACCAAGTACCAATGGAAGTAAGAAGCACTAGAGCTCAAGCTTTAGCATTTAAATGGATATTAACTAATTCAAAAAAACGAAATGAAAAAACCCAAAGAGAGAGGTTAGCAAATGAACTAATAGACGCTTTTGAAAACAAAGGCAATTCTGTAAAGAAAAAAGATGAAGTTCATAAAATGGCAGAGGCTAACAGAGCATTCGCTCATTATAGGTGGTAAAAATGGATCTAAGTAAATACAGAAATATTGGAATTATGGCCCATATTGATGCTGGTAAAACTACAACTACTGAAAGAATTTTATACTACACAGGAAAATCTCATAAAATAGGTGAAGTTCATGATGGTGCCGCAACAATGGATTGGATGGAACAAGAGCAAGAACGAGGCATAACAATAACTTCAGCTGCTACAACCTGTTTTTGGAACGATCATAGAATAAATATTATTGATACACCTGGGCACGTTGATTTCACAATTGAAGTCGAAAGATCATTGAGAGTTTTAGACGGAGCTGTTGCATGCTTTGACGGTGTTGCAGGAGTTGAGCCACAATCAGAAACAGTTTGGAGACAGGCAGATAGATATAAAGTTCCTAGGATTTGTTTTTGTAATAAAATGGATAGACTTGGTGCGGATTTTGAAATGAATGTTCAATCTATTAAAGATAGATTGGGAGCTAATCCTCTTGTTTTGCAAATGGCAATTGGAAAAGAGGCAGATTTCAAAGGAGTTGTTGACTTAGTCAATTTTAAATCAATTATTTGGAAAGACGATAGTCTTGGTGCAGAATATGATGTAACTGATATAAGCGATGATTTAATTGAGGAAGCTAAGAAAAAAAGAGAAGAACTAATTGAAAATGCTGTTGAAGCTGATGATAAAGCATTAGAGGACTATCTTGAGGGAAAAGAAATATCTGTTGATACTTTAAAAGCTTGTATTAGAAAAGGTACAATTGATTTTAAATTTGTTCCTGTTTTGTGTGGAACTGCTTTTAAAAATAAAGGTGTCCAACCATTACTTGATGCTGTTGTAGATTATTTACCTTCCCCAAAAGATATAGGTTTTGTTGAAGGAATAAAAGAGGGATCAGATGATAAATTACAAATTCCTAATACTCCTGAAGAACCTTTTGCGGCCTTGGCGTTTAAAGTAGCAGCCGATCCTTTTGTTGGTCAAATAACTTTTTGTAGACTTTATTGTGGAAACCTAAGTTCAGGATCAACCATACTTAACTCATCAAAGAATCAAAAAGAAAGAATTGGAAGAATGCTTTTAATGCACTCAAACACTAGAGAAGAAATTAAAGATGCAAAGGCTGGAGATATAGTTGCTTTAGTTGGTTTGAAGAATGTCACCACTGGTGATACTTTATGTGATCCATCAAAAAAAGTTATTCTAGAAAAAATGGAATTCCCTGATCCTGTTATTGAAGTTGCAGTTGAACCTAAAACAAAAGCTGACTATGAAAAAATGGGTCAAGCCTTGGGAAGGTTAGCTCAAGAGGATCCAAGTTTTAGAGTTACTTCAGACGAAGAGTCTGGACAAACAATTATTAAAGGAATGGGCGAACTTCATTTAGAAATTTTGGTTGATAGAATGAAAAGAGAATTCAAAGTCGAAGCAGATGTTGGCGCCCCTCAAGTGGCATATAGAGAGACAATTACTAAAGATGTCGAAGTAGATTATACTCATAAAAAACAATCTGGTGGTGCTGGCCAATTTGCAAGAGTAAAAATGAAATTCAAGCCATTAGAGAGAAATTCTGGTGTTAAATTTGTTAACACTGTAGTTGGAGGAAATATTCCAAAAGAATATATTCCTGGAGTAGAAAAAGGTATTAATTTTGCTGCTCAAAATGGAGTTATAGCTGGCTATAACGTTATAGACTTTGAAGCAGAAGTTCACGATGGTGCATTTCATGATGTAGACTCTTCTGTATTAGCTTTTGAGATAGCCTCAAGAGCCGCATTCAGAGAAGCTGTTGGAAAAGCTGGACCAAAATTACTTGAGCCTATGATGAAAGTTGAAGTAGTTACCCCAGAAGATTACATGGGCGATATCATTGGTGATTTAAATTCAAGAAGAGGTCAAATTGAAAAAATGGAAGACAGAGGTAATGCCAAAGTTGTATCGTCCGTAGTTCCTCTTGCTAATATGTTTGGTTATGTTAATAATCTACGCTCAATGAGCCAAGGAAGAGCAAGTTATACAATGTTATTCTCACACTATGATGTCGTACCTTCAAATGTTGAAGAGGAAATTAAATCTAAACTGGCATAATCATGATAAATCAAAACATTAGAATAAGATTAAAATCGTTTGACCATAACATTTTAGATAGAAGTTCAATTGATATTCTTCAGACAGCTAAAAGAACTGGTGCTAAAGTAATTGGACCAATTCCCATGCCATCTAAAATTGAAAGAGTCACAGTAAATAAATCCCCACATGTTGATAAAAAAAGTAGAGAGCAGTTTGAATTACGAACACACATTAGGATGATGGATATCATAGAACCTACACCACAAACAGTTGATGCACTTATGAAGCTTGACTTAGCTTCTGGTGTAAATGTCGATATAAAAATAAAAAAATAACTAACCATGATCATCAGCACTAAAATTGGCCAAACTTCATTTGTTAATGAAAACGGCACCAGAGTTTCTGCAACAGTTCTTGATTACAATAGTTGTACTGTTGTTGGTAATAGAACTATTGATAGAGATGGTTATCTTGCAAATATTATAGGTTTTCTTAAACCAAAAAAACTTAATAAACCTCAATTAAAAGAATTCAATAAATTAAATTTAGAGCCAAAAAAAATAATTAAGGAACAAAGAATAAATTCTGACGAGGAACTTCTAGAGGTAGGCTCTTTAATTGACCCTAAATTTAAAGTTGGCGATAAAGTTTCGGTACAGTCTAAATCAACAGGTAAAGGTTTTGCTGGCGCTATGAAGAGACATAATTTTAGTGGTATGAGAGCAACACATGGTGTCTCTATTTCTCATAGAGCTCATGGTTCAACGGGTCAAAATCAAAATCCAGGTAAGGTATTTAAAGGAAAAAAAATGGCTGGTCATTTAGGTGATCAATTAACAACTACTAAAAATTTAGAGGTGCTTTTAATTGATCAAGATAAAAAATTAATATTTATCAAAGGATCTGTTCCTGGAAAAAATAAATCTATAGTGAAGGTTTTTAAATAAATGTTTGAACAGATTACACTAAAAGATAAAAATATGTCGGAAAAAGCTCTACATTTATCCTTACAAAAAATTTATTCCCATAAACAAGGAAATAGTCACAGCCTTGATAGATCTGAAGTTGCAGGTTCAGGAAAAAAACTTTTTAAACAAAAAGGAACTGGAAATGCAAGAGCTGGTAACAAAAAAACAACTCAAAGAAGAGGTGGAGGAAAAGCTTTTGGGCCAAAATTTCATGTGGTTTCGTATAAAGTTAATAAAAAAGTCAAAAAAAGCGCCATAGTTTCATCAATAGTTAGTAAAAGTAATAATAAATCACTCTTTGTCTTTGAAGAGGAAAAGTTAGATGAAAAAAATATCTCTGATTTGTTAAAAAAAAACCCAAACAAAATGATTATTTTTGTGCTTAGTAGTATAACTGAAAATAAATCGATTATTAAATTTCAAAACTATAAAAAAATATACTTTCTCTCAGATAAAAGTTATTCAGTCCATACAGCATTAAAGTCAGATATGTTGTTATTTTCAAAAAAATCTACAATTTATAATACATACATAGGTAATAATTAAAATGGATCTTAATTTAATTAAAAAACCTGTCATTACAGAAAAATCTACAGCTAATGCTCAATTTAATAAGTACATTTTTGAAGTTCGAAATGATGCAAATAAAATTAACATAAAAAAGACAATAGAAGAGGTATATAAAGTAAAAGTTCAAAAGCTAAATAGTTTAAATGTTAAGAGTAAACCCAAAGTATTTAAGGGTCAAAGAGGTACAAGATCAGAGCTTAAAAGAATAATAGTTACTTTAAAAGAGGGTAATACCATAGATATGAGTGGCAAGGTTTAATATGGGACTGATAACTTACAAACCAACAACACCTTCTTACAGAAAAACAGTTAAAATCGATAAGTCACATTTGTTTAAGGGACGCCCAGAAAAATCATTAATAGAGGACCTACAACCAAATTCTGGTAGAAACAATACTGGTAAGATTACAATTAGACATAGATCTGGTGGGCATAAGAAGAAATACAGACTAGTAAATTTTAAAAGAAATACATTTGATAAAATTGGTACAGTAGAGAGAATAGAATACGATCCTAATAGAAGTGCCTTTATAGCACTGATTAATTATCAAGATATAAAAGAATACATTATTGCTCCTACTGATTTAAAAAATGGCGATAAGGTTATTTCATCAGCTAAAGCAGAGATATCATCTGGTAATGCGATGAAGTTAAAAAATATACCAACTGGTACCTCTATACATAACATTGAACTAAAACCAGGAGCTGGTGGTAAACTATGTAGATCAGCAGGATCCTTTGCACAGGTACTAGGAGAACAAGAAAAATATGTAATGGTTAAACTCTCATCTCGCGAAACCAGGCTTATTCATGGTGAATGTATGGCTTCTATAGGGGTGGTATCTAATCAAGATAATAAGAACAAAAAAATTGGTAAAGCTGGAATTAAAAGACATCTAGGCATAAGACCTACTGTCAGAGGTGTTGTAATGAATCCTGTTGATCACCCACACGGTGGAGGAGAAGGAAGAACATCGGGTGGTAGACACCCTTCAACGCCATGGGGTATGAAAACAAAAGGTAAGAAGACAAGAAGAATTAAATTTACGTCTAAGATGATTATATCAAGAAGGGATAAAAAGTAATGGCAAGATCTGTATGGAAAGGACCTTACTTTGATGTAACTCTTTTCAAAAAAGTTAAAAAATCAAAAGAAGAAAGTTCAAAATCCCCAATTAAAACATGGTCAAGAAGATCAACAATTATACCTGATTTTGTTGGAGTAACTATTTCCGTCTATAATGGTAAATCTTTTATACCAGTCTACGTAACTGAAGACATGGTAGGCCATAAACTTGGTGAATTTTCTCCTACTAGGGTTTTTAAGGGTCATTCAGGTGATAAGAAAGCGGTTCAGGGTAAAAAATAATTATGTCTAAAGAAGTAAAAGCAATTAATAAAATGATAAGAACTAGCTCTCAAAAGCTAAACCTAATTGTTAAAGATATAAGAAAAAAAGATATTAATGCAGCTTTAAATATTTTGAAATTTTCAAAAAAAAGGGTAAGTAAAGAAGTACTTAAAACTCTAAATTCTGCTGTTGCGAATGCAGAAAATAATAACAATTTAGACATTGATAAACTTTTTGTGAAAGAGGCATACGTTGGCAAAAGTTTAAGGATGAAAAGATTTAGACCAATGAGTAAAGGTAGAGCTTTTCAAATTATCAAACCTTTTTCTAGGTTAACTTTAGTTTTAGAGGAGAGATTATAATGGGACAGAAAGTTAACCCAACCTCGTTAAGAGTCGGTATTAATAAATATTGGCAATCAACTTGGTTTGAAAAGAAAAGCTACTCTACTTTCTTAAAAGAAGATCATAAAATTAGAAATTATATA
>CACNEB010000001.1 GCA_902619375.1 uncultured Alphaproteobacteria bacterium | reverse complement strand
ATTATTTTGAAAATAATTCAATTTCAAATTTAGTATTTTTAAATGACTTAACAGATGACAATAATGATAATAACAGAGAAAAAATTAAAGAAATTAATCGCAAAGATCCAGCTTGTATTATTTACACGTCAGGCACACAAGGATTACCGAAAGGTGTGATTTTAAGTCATGGGGGCATATTAAGTAATTGTGAAGGAGCGTATGAACTTCTTAAAACTATAAAGAGTCCAGATTTAACCTTTCTTACTTGGTTACCTTTATCTCATTCATATGAACATGCAGTTCAATTTGTTCAGATTATTTTAGAAGCAAAAGTATTTTATAATAAAAGTATTGAAACACTTCTGCCTACAGTAAAAATTGCACAACCTCATATAATGACTGCTGTTCCAAGATTTTATAATAATCTCCATGCAAAAATGAAGATTAATTTGAAAAATCAGTCTAATTTTAAACAAAATTTATTTAATAAGACTATCCAGCTAGGAACAAAAAAATTTAAAAATATTAAATTAAGTTTTAGTGAAAATATAATTAATCTAATATTAGATAAATTAGTCAGAAAAAAAGTAAAAAATAATTTTGGTGGCAGATTAGAGGCTTTTATATCAGGTGGAGGACCTCTTGATAGTCAAGTAGGGGAGGCGCTTAATGCCCTTGGTTTAAAGACTTTACAAGGTTATGGCTTAACAGAAACCTCACCAGTTGTAAGCTGCAATTTATTAAATAAAGTAAAAGTTGATACAGTTGGTCCTATATTTCCTGGAGTTGAAGTTAAATTAGCAGAAGATGGTGAAATATTAGTTAAAGGGGAGAACCTTATGCTGGGCTATTGGAATAATAAAGAAGCTACTGAGCAAACAATAAAAGATGGTTGGCTACATACAGGGGATATTGGTGAATTTGATGAGGACAATTATCTTAAAATTACAGATCGTAAAAAGGATATAATAGTTTCTTTAGGAGGTGATAATATTGCACCATCTAAGATTGAAAATCTATTAACTTTATCTCCTGAGATAGAACAAGCCTGTGTCTTTGGTGAACAAAAGAATTATATTGCAGCATTATTAGTATTAAACTCAGAGAGTAAATCCAGTGATGAAGATATTCAAAGATATATTGATGAAGTAAATAAAGACTTAACTCAACCAGAAAAAATAAAAAAGTTTATCTTTATTGATGAGCCTTTTAGTATTGAAAATAACCTAATGACTCCCACAATGAAAGTTAGGAGACATGAAGTACAAAAAAAATATCAAAATCAAATTGATCAATTATTTTAATGCAATTATTTGCAGCCATAGATTTTGAAACAGCCACAAGTGAGAGAACATCAGCATGTGCTATTGGATATGTAATATTTAATAAAACTAAAATTATAAAAAAAGTCTCCCATTTAATAAGACCACCTAAACCTGAAGTTCATTTTACAGATATTCATGGTTTAACATGGGATATGTTAAAGAAAGCTAAAACATTTGACAAAGTGTGGCGCCAAATTAAGAGTGAATTATCAGCTGTTGATTACTTTTTTGCACATAATGCTCCTTTTGATCGGTCTGTCCTGCACTCATGTTGTTATTTTTATAATATCGATCTACCTAAACAAGAATTTAAAGATACTGTTGCAATCGCAAGAAAATATTGGGAATTTGAAAACAATAAACTAAATACAGTATGTAAAAATTTAAGAATTCCATTAAATCATCACGATGCATTATCAGATGCTAAAGGATGTGCTTTGATAGCTATTGAGGCTTTTAAAAAAGGTTATTTTATTTAATTTTATTACCTATAAAGCTCATAGAAGAAAAAATAATTATTAAGACAAGGCTCATATAGATCAAGGTGTTTATCGAATTTGTCTCATCCAATATCAATCCATATAAGAAAGGGGAGGCTGCTGAGGCCAAAACACCAAAAAATGTTAAAAGGGCCCTTATTGCTCCTAGGTTTTTGACTCCATACATTTCTGCCCACAAAGAATTAGACATATTTTCAGTAAAGCCATTTGATAATCCAAGACCTGCCATGTAAAGATATAATACAAATATATGATTTGAAAATAACATCACAATAAATATTAAAGCCATTGGAATTAAGTGAAATGTGATTACACTCCTACCAGAAAATTTATCGACTAACAGACCAGAAACTAATGAACCACCAATTCCACAGATTGCATAAAAAATAAAACTTTGTGCAATATCTAACATTGTCCAATTATTTAATTGCCCAATAAAAACTTGATGAAATAAAAAACCAGTTACTGTAAATGACATAAATAATGTAAGAGGTAAATAAAGATAAAATTTAAGATCTGTTAAGACATCTCTTCTTCTCCATGAAAATGAATTTTGATTATCTTCATTCTCAAACCCAGTTTCACTTTTAAAATTATTTTTATTTAATAGGTAGTATAAAAATACTCCGAAAAATATTATTATAAATACAGATGAACTAAACCAGGTAATTCTCCAGCCAAAAGTTAATATTAAAATTACTACTACAAATGGATAGATCATCTCACCAAAAGAAAAACCAAATCCAGATATAGCTAATGCTTTTCCTCTATTAGCTTTAAAGTATCTTGCCATGGTTGTCCTTGAAGTGTGTCCCATAAGCCCTTGTCCAAAAAGTCTTAAAAAATAAATTACAAAAAAAAGAAGAATTACATTAAACACAATACTTGCAAAAAAACATGTTATCGAAAGACCTAATACAATTGCTAAAGTATATTTTTTAAGAGAGACCGTATCTATAAGTTTGCCAGCCCATATAATAGTTAACGCACTTAAAATTGTAGCTATTGAATACAGACTGCCAAATTGAGTATTACTTAAGTTAAATGTTTCTCTAAAATCTTCACTAAAAAGAGAGATAAAAAATGTTTGTCCAAATCCTGATGCGAATGCTATTAGAAAGCCAAATATTAATAAATTTGAATTTTTAATTATAAAATTAATCAAAACAAGAGGGATATTATGATTTAATGACTATATATCAATTATAATAAAGAAAGGGACCACTGGTGAGCACAATTAAAAGAACTGATGATGATAATCATCCAATTATAAAGGAAGTCTATGAAGATATTAAACAATCAAGAAACACAACTTATATAGGTAATTTTTGGAAATATTTAGCATTCGACCCTCAATTACTAAAAAATGTTTGGAGTGATGTTAAAGATTTAATGGTTAAACAAACCATAATTCCAAATAAAACTAAAGAAATGATTTATATGGCAGTCTCTATAACAAATAATTGCTCTTATTGCACACACTCACACACAGCTGCAGCAAAAAAACTTGGGATGACTGAAGACGAACATTCAGAATTTTTAAATATTGTAGCTCTTGCAGCAAAAACAAATCAACTGGTCAATAGTATACAAGTGCCAGTAGATGAAATATTTGATGAAGATATAGAAAAATAATCCAATGGAATTCTTAATATGGTTTTGGAATGCAGGTGAACTTCTGATGATTATAGGTATTGGGATAATTATAATTGGATTATTATTTTATAGAAAAAAAAAATAAATCGTTAAGTTATTTATTTAATTATTTTATTTATGATCTCCAAAATTATTATAATATTAAAATATGTATTACGATGATGATAATAATGACGATAATACGCTGTTAGGCAGACTTACTGAGCTAAATAGAGCCCTAAGTCAAATGATGAGAAACACCAGTGAAAGAAATATTGTTGAAAAGTTACATACTTACCAACTTGCTATAAAAAAAACTTTAAAAATTATGACTAAAAAACAGCTTAATACTATTTCCGAGTCCTCCAATGAATACGAAGATAGATTAGAACGAGGAGACTTTGACTAAATTTTAGTCTAAATTTTTAAAACCGTAACCTGCTTTTTTTACTCTTGTTTTAAAATAATTCTTATTAAATTTGTTAATTGTAGGTTTTGTATTTATTTGCTTGGCAATTTTAATACCAGCTTTTTTAAGAGAAGAGACTTTTGTAAAATTATTTGTGATAATATTGACTTTGTTTACTTTTAATAACTTAAGTATCTTAGCGGCAATATTAAAATCTCTTTCATCATCTAAAAAACCTATGTTGTGATCAGCATCAATAGTATCCAAGCCTTTTGACTGAAGAGAATATGCCCTCATTTTATTGGCTAGTCCTATACCTCTCCCTTCTTGATCTAAATAAAGGATAATACCTCCTTTATTTTTAACCATATAGTTTAAAGAGTTATTTAATTGTTCTCCGCAATCGCATTTTCTAGAGTGAAATATATCCCCAGTAAAACAAGCTGAGTGAATTCTAAGGTTTGTTGGTTGTTTTAAATTTTTTGGTTTAATTATGATCGCGATGTGTCTTCTAGCACCAATATATGACTTAAAAATATTAAAAGTAGTAGATGCAACATTTGGTAAAGGCACATTTGCACTTGAAACTAATCTGATACTATTAGTTATAAATTTATTCTGATTTTTTAACTCTTTATGGTTAAATCTTAATAGACCAAGTTGTAATATTAGATTATCAATATTTTTATAATATTTAGAATTAATTTTTTTAAATATAAGTGATGGTATTACTTTCGCATTTTTGGCAATATCTAAACAGACATTATGGAAGTCTTTACTTTTGATATAAGGCTCATCTTTAAATAATATTTTATTTTGATCAGATAAAGGATTAATGAATAAACTTAATAAAGATTTGTTTGATATTTTTTCATTTATTTTTAAATAAATATTTGTTGATATTTTATTTTCAAATATTGATTTTGCTTTTTGTTTTGTGATTAAAAGATATTTGTCTTTTTGTAGGTATTGATTGAATTGATTTAGAATTTTATTGTCCGAATGTTCAATATTAAAGAACATCCAATAATTTTTATTTTCTTTGATAACTATTGGTCTTCCAGTTCTAAGCTCATTAATAGCTCTATCAATAAATGTGCCAAAATTTGATTTTAAACTCATAGACTATATATATACTCAATAGTACTTGATACAGATGAAAAATGATAACAAAGCATAATATTTCTTTACTATTTGAATTTGTAAAAAAACAAAAAAAATCAAATATCCTAAGAATTGATTTAATTAACAAATCGTTTGTATTAAGTCAACATTCTAAAACTAATCATATTTTAATTGATAAAAATGGCGTTAATTTTAATTGTAAGATTGAAAAAAAAATAAATGAAATAGCACAAATTTTATTACCAATATTGATGATAAAAAAAAAATTTTATATCGGTCAAATTGGACAAAGCTTAGACGGTAAAATTGCACTTTTAAACGGTAATTCTCATTACATTAATGATAAAAATAGTATTTCATACCTTCATAGTCTTCGTTCAGTGTGTGATGCAGTCATAGTTGGTGTAAATACAATAAAAAAAGATAATCCCTTGCTCACTACAAGAGCAATTAAGGGCTCAAATCCTCAGAGGATAATTATAGATCCATCTCTAAAATTAACAAATAACTATCAAATATTTAAAGATGGTTCTTCAAATATCATATTTACACACTCTAATATTAAAAAGAATTTAAATAATACACAAATTTATAAATTACCTGAAAGAAATTTCACAAATCTTATATACAAACATATAAATAATTTAGGTTTTAAGTTCGTATTAGTAGAGGGTGGTTCTAAAACTATATCTAAATTTCTTGAGAATAAATTATTAGATATTATGCAATTTATAATAGCACCTACAATTATTGGTTCTGGTATTAATTCTATAAATATAAAACCTATAACAAATTTAAAAAAAGTTATTAGAACAAAAAATAAAATTTATAAATTTGGGGATGAAATGATAGTAAGTTTAGAGTTTTAAAGCTAAAAAATCTTTATTTCTTAAAAATAATTTTGATTTATTTTTTTTAATATTCTCCCTTCTAAAATCTAGCCATCTATCTAATGATATCTTATTTTTTTCAAGTATATTTTCACAAAAATCTAAAAACATATTTTGAAATTTTTTATTCTTTGATACATCCCAACTCGAGTCAAAAACAAATGTTTTGTGTGACTTAGAAAATAATTTATTAATTATTTGACTACAGTTTTTACCAACTGCTTTTTGCCCAATACCTTTATCTGACTCCTGATCTTTATTAAATAAACTTAAAACGTATTGGTCATTTTTATGTTTTGGGAAAAATTTAAAAAATCCATCATAATTAATTGAAAAATATATAACTTTTGTATTTAGATTTTGTTTTTTAAATTCTAAATACCAATTTTTTGGCATTATATCTAAATACGCAGATCCTGTAATAATATCGTATTTTTTGAATTCAAAAATTTTAATATTCTTGATTAAATCAAATTTTTTATAATTTATATTTATAATTTTATTCTTATTATTTGTTATTTTCTTAAATTCTTTAATTGACTCAAATGATATGTCTATCATATCCCATGATTGCCTTTTTTTAAGTTTAGGGTACATATATCTATAGTTGGAACCTGTTCCACAACCTAAATCAGCGATAGACAATATTTCGTAGTCTTGAAAATATTTATTTATTTTTTCTATAATTTTTCTATTTCTTGAAACTTTATCAATTTTCTCTCGAAGAAATAGCCAATCATTATTAAATTTATGCATTTTTTATTATCTTGATAAAAAGATCCCCAGATTGTATTGGTGTTAAAAATTTTCTCTTATTTTGTGATAATTTTTTTGATAAATCTGAATTAAATGCATTTTTAGTAATTAATTTTGATAAACTTTTTTCTTTGAAATTATTTAAGTAGATAATTCCATCTTTTTTTAGAGTACTCATAATTGTTTTAGTTTTATATGTAATAATCATTTTTTTGAGTTGAAGGGCATTAGCAAGTGACATACCAAAACCTTCATATTTACTTACTGAGACATAGAAGTCACACTTAGAATATAGTTTTGATAATATATTAGTCGATACATTACTATGAAACTTAACTTTTTTACTTAATCTATAATCACTTATAATTTTAAGTAATCTATTATAGTATTTACTCTCTCTAGTTATATCTCCTACAATATTTAATTTTATTTTATCCATGTATCTTAATTCGTTTAACAGATAATGATAATTTTTTCTCTCAATAATACTTCCTACAGATAGTAAATTTATATTTTTATCCCTTTTTAATTTATATTTTTTTAATTTTTCTATTCCAGGCTCAACAACATGAATTTTTCGCTTATTAATTTTAAATTTTTCAAAAATTAGTTGTTTTGTATCACTTGAAGTGACAATTATTTTTTTCGTTTTCTTATATAATTTTTTAGCGTTCTTAAGAAAAAATTGACTTTGATTACCATTAAATTCTAGATAAAGAGGGTGGTGTATAAGAGCTATTACTACAAATCTATCTAAAAAGTTTATTATACTATCAATACACTCAAAAACTAATCCATCAAAAATTAGTACTGCATTATCAGGTAATTTTTCTATAGTTTTTTTTAGATTTTTTAAGTCATTTTCTTTAGGAAAGGGAAAGCTGTTAGCTAGTTTGATAGCATTTAAATTAAATTTAATTTTTTTTGCTCTTTTTAATATATTTTTTCCATAAATGTAACCGCCTGTTTTGGTATTAATATCACCCGGATAAATAAAATAATAAGATTTATTGTGTATTACTGATCTCTTGTTCATAAGAAGCCCAAGCTACATTTGACTCAGTTAAAATAATTTTAATTTTATGCAACTTGTTAAAATCTTCTATGTAATCTTTTTGTAATTTAGTGCATATTCTATCAAAAATATCTTTAGCAAGAAATTCCGTAGAGGTAATTATATTTTTAAATTCTTCAACTTCGTCTAAATTTTTATAACTATAAAATTTTAATACGTCAGAGAGAATTTCTGTTACAACTCCGAGATCCATAATAATGTTATATTTGTTAATCTCTTTTGCATAAAACTCAGCATCAACTATGTAGGTCGCTCCATGCATATTCTGTGCTGGTCCAAAAACCTCACCCGGGAGAGAATGTGCAATTAAAATATTATTTCGAACAGTAATTGAATACATTTTAATACTTTATAGCATGCATTATGCTTTCTGGATTATTTAATATTGAAATATAATCTTTCTCTAGATCCTTAAAGTCACTTTCAGTGTTTATTAATTTAAGAAGTTGGTTATTAGATAAAGCATTAATTGCTAAATTCAATCTTTTTTTATAATCATATTTTTTTGATAAATACTTTGGAATATTTGAAACTTGAGAACCAATAATTTTTAATCTCTTTGAGTGAAAATTACCTCCTAAATTTATTTGACCTTTTCTATTTCCATACCAACTAGCCTCAATAAATTTTCCCTCTAAATTCAATTTTTTTAGTGATTGGTTTAATACATCATAATTAGATGTTGTATTAATTATAACATCTAAATCTTTAATTTTTTTAAAATTTATAAATTTTAGTCCTAAAATATTAGCAAATTTCTTCTTTTTAATATTTATGTCAGTAATAAAGACATTTTTAAATTTTAGTAATTTATAATAGTAGGCAGTTAAAATACCAACAGAGCCCATCCCTATTATCAATATTTTGTTATTTAATTTTGCTTGAGTATCCCAAAAGATATTAATAGCTGTTTCCATATTTGCTGTTAGTAAATATTTTCGAATATCATCATTACCCTTTAAAATATTCACATTATTTATATCAATCTTAAATAGTGATTGATGAGGGTAAAGGCAGAATGTATTTTTATTTAAATATTTTTTTGGGCCTTCAACTATTTTACCAACATTAATGTAACCGTATTTAATTGGAAAAGAAAAAGATCCCTCTTGAAAAGGAGATTTCATTATATCGAACTGATCTTTGCTAATATTACCAGATGCTACTAATCTCTCAGTACCCTTACTAATTCCTGAATAAAGAGTTTTTACAAGAACAGTTTTAGAATTTTTTTTATAGCTAAGTATTTTTTTCTTAATAATCGGTTTATTTTCATTTTTAAGCCATAGAGAATAAGTTTCCATAATAATTATATAAATGTTAAATATCACTTATGCTATCAAAGTTTTGGTCCGATTTAACATCAGCAGATATTAGTAAATTAGGTAAAAATAAAATACTTATTCTCCCATTTTCATCTGTAGAACAACATGGAGAACACCTTCCATCAGGTACTGATAAATTGATATTAGATGGAATTTTAAATACTTTTGTTAAAAAATATCCCAAACTTAATAAATATTTAATTCTACCAAACATCTCTATAGGTTCAGCGAGTGAGCATAATAGCTTTGAGGGCACTCTATCCTCGAAATCTACAAATTATATTGATTATATTATCAGCATAGTTGGTGAGTTATGTATTCGTAGATATAAAAAATTTATCTTTTTAAATAGTCATGGCGGACAAATTAGTCACTTAGATATAGCTGCTAAAGAAATTAAAAGTAGATATAAAGCTGTCGATATTGTTAAGGCACATTATTTTTTATTTAAAGGTTTTGAAAAAATTATTCCAAAAAAGGAATTACTTTATGGATATCATGGAGGTGAATTTGAAACATCAATAATGCTCCACCTTTATCCAGAATTGATAAAATTAAATAAAATTAAAAGAAACAAACTCTCATCTGACTTTAAATCTAAAAAAATAATTTCTTATGAAAGAACAATTAAAAGAGCTTGGAATACAAAAGATTTGTCCAAGAAAGGTATAATTGGCAATCCTACAAAATCCTCTGCAGATAAAGGAAAAAGAATTCTAGATCTTACATCAAGAACCTTAAAAAAAATAATTGATGAAATGAAGTAGTGGAGGCCCACCCCGGAATCGAACCGAGCTACAAGGATTTGCAGTCCTCTGCATAACCAATCTGCCAGCGGGCCATTTGTCAATTTTTATAGCACTTTTTTATAAATTAGTTCAATTCAATTTTTCCTCTCAATGCATATAAAATGCATAAAGATTGAAATAGATTAACTGTAGTTTAGACATAAAGTTTATATTAATATTTTTATATTATAAATATTTGTCATGAAAACTAAAAATTATTTATCTGAAGCACAAAATTTTCTGAAGAGAAATACACAAGTAAAATCATTCGATATTGTAATGCATGATTGTAATGGTGTAGGTCGTGGAAAAATAATAAGAAGAAATGAGTTATTAAATTTGTATAAGTCAGGTAGGCAATTTCCTCTTTCATTACTTGGAATGGATATTACTGGTGAGGATACACCTGAAACAGGATTAATTTTAGAGCAAGGTGATGGTGACATAAAAGCTTGGCCTATACCATCATCACTTAAGTTATTGCATAACAGCAAACCACCAAGAGGTGAATTATTCATGAACATGTATGATATTGAAGGTAATAAACTATTAACTGACCCACGAAATGTTTTGGAAAATAAAA
Organism: uncultured Alphaproteobacteria bacterium; assembly: GCA_902619375.1. GTDB lineage: Bacteria > Pseudomonadota > Alphaproteobacteria > HIMB59 > HIMB59 > HIMB59. The sequence goes on along the minus strand of CACNEB010000001.1, from coordinate 210,793 downwards.
TACAAGAATTAAAAAAAGATGGTATCTCTTGTTTTGGAGCATTTGAATTAGAATTTTTTCTAGTTTCAAATGAACTGGATGAGTATGGAAAACTTAAGCCAGCAAAATCTATAATTGGAAAAAAAGCTTCAATTAAAAAAACAGATGTTTATTCAGTTGATCACCTTCATGGTATGATGCCACTAATAGATGATATATATGAAGCCACAAAACTTGCAAAAGTAGATGCTGAAACTATCATTTCAGAATACGCACCTGGTCAATATGAACTTACTCTTAAACATCAAAGCTCATTATTGAAAGCAGCTGATGATATTTTAAGATTAAAGAGAATTATTAGAGCACAAGCAAGAGCGCATGGTGTGACAGCATGCTTTATGGCAAAACCGATGGAGAATATAACTGGTTCTGGTATGCACTTTCATATTTCATTGTATGACAAAAAAGGCAAAAATATTTTTGCTGAGAAGAATAAAGAAAAAATTAGTAAGAAACTTAATTATGCTCTTGGAGGGCTTTCAAAATATATGGGTGAGAGCATGTTAATATTTGCTCCAAATGCAAATAGTTGGAGAAGATTTGTATTAGGCTCTTATGCTCCCACTAGACCCAATTGGGGTATAGATAATAGATCTGTGGCTTTTAGAATACCCACCAGCAACTCTCATAATAGAAGAATTGAACACAGAGTTTCTGGTGTGGATGCAAATCCATATTTAGTTGCATTAACGGTTGTTTCAGCAATTAAAAAAGGATTAACTAATAAAATAAATGCTGACAAACAGACTACTGGTAATTCATATTTAAAAAAATCATCTAGTAAGAATAAAATTCCAACAGATTGGAACTCTTCAATTAATTTATCTAAAAAATCATTATTCTTAAAAGAAACTTTAGGATCTGAACTCCATAAAGCTTTTATCGCTATAAAGGAAATGGAGTATAATAAAGTTGCAAGTGCTGTTACTGAGTTGGATATTGAGTTATATTTAGACTCAATTTAACTTATGCTTTGAATAAATTTTCAGAATAATTTTTTATATTTTGTTCCCAAAAAACTTCTCTTTTTATTTTTTCAAAATCAGTATCAAATACACTAGACATGGCAGAAGCATATATTGATCTGGCATCAATAGTGCTGTTAAGATCTCTTCCTTCAAATAAACTATTTTTTTTTAAACCTGGCCAATCAGTAAAAACTTGAGATTTTTTCAATAGTCCTCCTGCCATTAAAATAGCTGAACCATAACCATGTTCTGTTCCGTTTCCGCCATTTTGTTCTACTGTTCTTCCAAATTCTGTGAGCGTCAATATTAATGTGTTATTAAAATCACTTCCCATACCAGTATGGAGGTTTTTAATAATTAAATCTATATCATGAAGATTATCTGCATGTTCACCATTGTCCGTCCCTTGAGCTGTATGTGTATCAAAGCCCTCAATATCGAAAACAGCCACTTTTGGACCAAGAGGATCTTTTAAAATTTTAGCTGTTCTTTTTGATAGGCTATCTAGAGATTCATCTCCACCTTGCATAGTAAGAGGTCTATTCATTATTACATTGTAAACCTCCTGAAGTTTGTCATGCTCAATTCCATCATAAGCTCTTGTTATTTTTTCAATAACCTCTCTTTTTGGAAGGTGCATCCAAGTAGGAAAATAATTGTTATTTCCCTCAACTCCTCTCAGCAAAAGTGGCATTGGTAAACTTAAGGCGAGACTTGAACCATATAGACCTGATGATTTCATTCCCCTTCCTAACCAACCTGTTTTTTTGGTGTAAGCTTTTAAGGCACCTGTTTCCATTATATTTTGTCCATCAAAATGAGATCTTCCTGTGTAGGGTACATTTGTTGCATGAATAACAGCTGCTAAATTTTGAGACCATAAATTATGAAGTGTTTTTAATTTAGGATGCAAAGAAAAATCTGAATTAAGTTTTAATTTATTGTTTAAAATTAAATCAGATCTATATTTGTTGATAAGGATGTCATTAACGGGCACAGCAGTTAAACCGTCCATTCCACCTCTGAGACTTATAATTACAAGATTTTTTTTAGGGTTTGAAATAGATCCATAAAGGGGGATATTAAAATTTGAAAAGAAAATAGTTGCTAAACTACCTTTTAAAAAACTTCTTCTAGTACAATTCATACTCTCATTAATTCAGGACTATTTGCAAAAATAGCAAACCGATCAGCATAAAAAACTGGATCTTTCATTAAATTTAGTAAATTTTCCGGTTGATCAAAATTCTTTTCAATTACATTAAAAAAATAATCCTGATCATAGTTTACATTAGGGTTTGTGATGTCCGCAAACCTTCTAGCAGCAGCTAGTCTACGAATAATTAATTCAGGTGACAGCCATTCATCTTCAAGATCAATAAAACCATTAGGTTGTTTAGCTCGATAAATGGGATGACCAATTTCCCAAAGTATATCCTTAACCAACCTATGACTTCTACTAGGTCTAGATCCATTAAACTCAAAACCTTTGGGAAATAAATAAATATAATTTAGTCCTAACATCCTTGAGTTTTGTAAAAGCCACAATTCTGGCATTGAAAATTTTTGATAATTTGAACCATAATCAAATACTGCCTCCATAGTTGATTTGTGAACTTCAATTAAATTGCCATCATTTTGTTTCCATTTTTTAACAATACTTGCAATCATTTCCTCTGTTGGTTCATCACAAATATAATGCTGACAAAGCTTTCTTGCTACATGCCTAATAGTAGCTGGGTGATTAGCTAGATCTTTAATTACTATTCCTAGCTCTTTTCCTTGATTAACAGTATTAAAATCTTTGATGTCATAAATTTTTCCTAAAATTTTATATGGTCCTTGCTCATGATATTCAGGTTGAAATTTTATAGGACCTGCCTCTAATTTTTTATTATTCCATAAGTGTCGCCAACCTGTCATAACCTTAGCCATCTCGATTACATCTTTTTGAGAGTATTTCCCCTCAGGTGAGAGTGTATGGAGTTCTAATAATTCTCTGGCATGATTTTCATTGAGACCTACATTTTCATTATCATTATCTGAATTCTCCCTCACACCTTCTGTTGAACTAGGTCCAATGTTCTCCGCGTTATCAAGGTGATGAAGCATGCACCATGAAGTAGTCACAGCATAAACTAAATCTTCAAAAGTTTTTACCATATTAGGTCGAATTATCTCTCGCTGATAAACACCCGTAGAAAAACTAGCTAAAAAATCCTTTTCACTAATTGCAAAAAAATTACCCCAAAAATGCCACATTCTCTCAAACGCTGGTGAGTTTGAAGCAATGGCCGTAGAATGTCTTACAGATAATTCTAAAGGTTCAAAAAATTTTTCTCCTGTAATTACTCTTAAATTATCTTTTTCTTTTTCATAAGCCAGTCTGTCATTTTTATATTTTTCTCTTAAAACCTTGCGGTCTTCATAAACCCATTTGCCATATCTGTCTCGTTGTTCCTCAAGATTAGGAAGTTTTTTTTCCCAAACAAATTTAGGCACAGTATCAAATTGTTGTTTAGCCCAATTTAAGGGATCTTCGTTTATTTTATCATTAGGACTTAAACCAAAAGCAACTTTTCTAAAAAAGTTTTTTTTCATATTATTTAATTTTATTTAAAAAATTATCTAGTTCTTTCTCTTCCATTTTTATTAAATGTTTATCTTCAGGATATTGCCCATTCTTAACCTCATCAACGAACATTTTAAATCCATCAACTCTTAGTTTTTGTAACTCATCTTCTTTAGATAATATATCTACATATTTTTTTGCATGTCTTGGGTAGTGACCTTTATTAGTGCCGAGTATGTCATTACAAAAAAGATACTGTGTATCGCAAACATCTCCACAGCCCATTCCCATGGTAATCATTTTTGTATTTTTTGTAATGTAATCTGCTAATTCAACAGGGACTACTTCTACTTCTACACAAGCTGCACCCGCGCTTTCAAGATCTTTGACATTTTGATAAACTTTTAATGCTTCTTCTGCAGTTTTGCCAACTGCTCTAAAATTAGTCCAAGTTGAGAGGTTAGGTACCAAACCAACGTGCGCTGTTATAGGAATTCCTTCTTTTGCCATTGCCTCGATAAAGTTAATAGAGTGCGAACAATAAATAGCATCAGCTCCCATTTCCATTATTTCAAAACTTTTTTTTATTGCTTCTTGAGGAGAACTCACTAACCCATGTTTAAGACCAACAGACAAAAATGCTGTTGGAGCAACTTTTCTTACATCCTTGAAATGATGATCGGGTTCACAGGAAATTATTTCAATTCCTGCTTTATAGGCAGCTTCTGCCTCTTTTGTGGTATCTATATGAGTTTGAGGCCACTTTTTTTTTCCTTTTTGACTCCATAAATCAAAAACTGTAGTTCTCTTAGCCATTGTTATTAGATGGAACGGCTACTTGTAATTCATATGAAGGGTTTTTTGCTTGTTTTAAAATTGTAGGGATGATTTCAGAGTATGCTCCCCATAAACCTTTTTTAGCTGGAGGCATCTGATCTTTAACTAATTGATGAAGTTTAGGCAAATTATGAGATGGCACAGTAGGGAACATATGGTGTTCAATATGATATTCCATCTGCCAATATAAAAAACTGAAGATTGGGTTTAAATGCATTGTTCTAGTGCTATATCTATGATCTTTGATATTATCTTTTAGCCCAGTGTGTTGAGTTAATCCAAAAAGTCTTTTGAGTGTTATCCCATAAAAGTTTGGAAGTAAAAAATATAAAACCGGTAACCAAGACTGAAAAGCGATTGATATTATTATTAAAAAGATCCAAATGCTAACATGTAACCTTGAAGAGTTTATACATTTTTGATGTTCTCTTTCAGGAATTACTTGTTTCATCACTTCAGTTTTTTTGCCTAAAGCATGAAGAATAGTTTCGTATTGAGTTGTTTTTTTAAAATTAATTATGTCAAAGAAAGGTATGAATAAACTGAAAAAGTAAAAAACATCAGTTGGCCTTCTAATTGCTATTTCAAAATCAAGAGGATCATCGAAGTAAGTATAACCATGATGACGGAAATGAGACCACCTCCATCTTACTGGTTCAAATCCATTCATATAACTACCAATTTGATAAAAAAAGTTATTCCAATAGTTTGTTTTAAAAGCTGTTTTATGTCCAGTTTCGTGCCAAATAGGATCTGCGCAATTCCATATATTTCCATAAATTAGAAAAAATATTAAAGACCACCAAGTACCCCATGTCATATAAGCTAAAACACCGAATACAGTTAAAGACCCAAAGAAAATAAACATGTGTTTAAAACCTTGATAATCCGACTTCTTAAGAAGCTTTACAAATTCTTCTTTATCAACGTCACAATGATGCCATTTGTCTAAGTCAACTTTCATTTACAAAAAAATACCATAAACTAAAAAAAAATAAATAAGGTCAGACAAAAGATCCTATTGCACCAGCTATGGCAAGAATCAGGCCCAATCTAGACAAAGACCCAGAATTTTTAATATATTTTTGATTGGGGGATAAGTTTTTTTTAGCTGATACATATAAATGCATATTTATAAATATGGCTGTTATTAGAATTAAGCTAGCTCCAAATAATTTCATATGAAAAGTCCAACCTAAATTAAATGAGCCGTATATTACCAATAGCAAAATAATTCCAGTAACCCACATTGTGATGATAGCTAATAAAGATAAAAATGCTAAAACCTTAAAACCTTTAGCCAAATGAGGCTCAGGCAGTTTACCTTCTTTTTTATATATAGATTGTATAACAGCACTACCAATACCTCCTCCTCCAGCAATAAACAGAGATATAAGATGAAGAAACTTACAAATGTATATAATCATATAAAAAAAATATCATAATTTAATATTTATGAGTTAATATATTTTTAAAAGTTGATTAAAAAAAAGATTGTCACAATAGTCGGTGCTGGCGTCATTGGCGCTGGATGGGCTGCTAGAATGCTAGCATGTGGTCTAATTGTTAATGCTTATGATCCAAGTGTTAAGGCAAGAAAGCAACTATTATCAAACACTAAAACTGCTTTAAAGAGCCTTCAAAGATTAGGTTTAAATAAAAATGCAAAACTTAGTAATTTGAAAATTTATTCTGATCTCAGAGAGTCTCTTCATTCAACCACCTTTGTCCAAGAAAATGCTCCAGAGAATGAAAAATTAAAGAAGAAACTTCTCAAAGATATAGATAAATTATTGCCAAAAAATATAATCATAGCGTCTAGTTCATCAGGACTTTTGCCTACAAGAATTCAATCTTTATGTAATTATCCAGAAAGAGTTTGTATAGGACATCCATTTAACCCTGTATATTTATTACCTCTTGTCGAGTTGGTATCAGGAAAGCAAACAAAGAAAAATACAATAACTAGAGCTAAGAAGTTTTACGAGGGAATAGGAATGAAGCCTTTGATTGTAAAAAAAGAAATTGAGGGTTATATATCTGATCGCTTACAGGAAGCTCTTTGGAGAGAGGCACTTCACATAATTAAAGATGGCATTGCTTCAACTCAAGATGTTGACGATGCGATTGTTTATGGACCTGGATTACGATGGTCTTTTATGGGTGTTTGTCTAACTTTTCATCTTGCAGGAGGGCAAACTGGTATGAAACACATGTTAGAGCAGTTTGGACCTGCTCTTAAATTACCTTGGACTAAATTAAAGGCGCCAAAACTTGATGCAAAGCTAAAAAAATTAATGATTTCAGGCACAAAAAAACAGGCAGGAAAATACACTATAAAAGATCTAGAGGTGCAAAGAGATATTTTTTTGATTGAAATCATGAAAACTTTGAATAAATATCAAAGAAATAATTTTCCTAATTGGAATAAAACATTTAATAAATTTTAATATGAGCGAAAATCTTTCAATTAAAACAATCGATAAAAATAACAAGTCTATTTTGGTCGATTGGAGTGATGGTTTTAAAAGTAAATATAATTTCTTATGGTTGAGAGATAATTGTCCCTCTGAAGTGCACCCAACTGCGCGTGAACGAACTTTTAATTTACTTGATGTATCTGAAGATATTCACCCTAAAAATTACTCTCTAAATAGTGAAGGTAATCTTGAGATTGAATGGAGTGAGGGAGGACATAAAAGTGTTTATGAGAGAGATTGGTTGAGACATAATTGTTATTCTTTAAAACACAGTCGAGAGTACGTTTCACCATATAGGATTTGGGATAAATCCATGCAAGATAGATTTACTGATATTCAAATAGATTACAGAGAAATAATTAGTAGTGATGATGGTTTAAAAAAGTGGTTACAGCAACTACATTTTTTTGGTATTTCAATTGTTAAAAATGCTCCAACAGATGTAAATTCTGGTTTTGATATCCTGAAAAATATAAGTCACACTCGAGAAACTTTTTTTAAAACACCATTCGAGGTCATTGATATACCTAACCCTAATAATTCAGCTTATACTGCTGCAGGTCTAAGAAATCATATTGATTTACCATATTATGAGATAGCTCCAGGATATCAGTTTCTTCACTGTTTAATAAATAATGCTACTGGGGGTGAGTCAGTTGCTGTAGATGGTTTTAAGGTGATTGATTATTTAAAAAATAATCACCCAAATGATTATGACGTACTACTTAATACGTCTGTAAAATTTGTAAATAGAGACTACACAACTAATACAATTAGAGTAATGCATAAACCTATAATAACTCTCGATCACAATAATGATTATAATGATATTAGGTTCAGCGTTGCTTACATGGGAGTTATGGACTGCCATCCTGATCAAATGGATCATTTTTACTCAGCATACAGAAAGCTTTTAAGCTTACTTCATGACCAGAGGTTTGAAATTAACTTTCGTATGCAAGCCGGAGATATTTTTAGTTTTAATAATAGAAGAGTGTTACATGGTAGAAAAGAATATGATGCCAATTCTGGAGAAAGGCACCTTCAAGGTTATTATATGGACAGAGATGAAATCTTGGGTCGCTTAAATTATATTGAAAATTTAAATCCTTAAATTAAATAAAAATTAAAATAAAAAATTCAAGAGTTGTTCAAAGATTACAGCAATATAAATAAAAAAATTTATTAGGATTAGTTATGTTAAAAGGTAAAAGAAGCAATAGATAATGAAAAAATTTTGTTAAGTAATGTCTTAAATTACTTACTTTGGTGGCTTCATCTTTTTAACCTCCATCCTTAAACCTATCCTCTAGGTGATTCTATCTTATCAAATAAATTGGATTTTGTATTTTTTAATTTGTGAATATTATGAAAACTTTATTTTACACAATGTTCATTGTCCCAAAATTTATTAACCTTTGGCATTATTAATGGCAGTTTGGCAATAACAGTAGGTCCAAATTTTTCTATATCTCCAGTTGCAAGAACGTAATTACCCATATTAATTTCATTGAAAACTTTAATGTAGTAAGAACCTGGTTCGTAAGTTATTGTACTTTTAAAATCTTCACCTATTTGTGGTCCTATCCAATACCATTTTTTACCATAAGGCTCATACCATTCCCACCACTCAAAATTTTGACCATCAACTTCCTCGATGACACTTAACTCAAGGTCTTTACCTTCTAAAATACTAAATGAGAACTTTCTAAATGTATTACAATCATCAATTTTTGGAACAGTAATACCAACATAAAAATTAAATTTCTGATCAGAATTTATTAAGTAATAATGTGGATCACCATTTAATTTAGAGTATATTGCTTTTGATATTTCTGGTTTTTCTATTAGATATGCCTCATTAGGTTTATTTGGGTTTGAGTCATTTATTACAGGTTGATGAGCATAGGATAATGAACAAAAGGTAATTAAAATAAAAACACTAAAAAATTTCATAGTTTAATTTACACTATTATTTTATATGAGGCGAATATGATCTATGAAAAACAATTAATTTTGTTATAAATCAAACTTTATCATGAATTTTGAACAAGCAAGAACAAATATGGTTCTTAATCAACTAAGAGCTAATCGTATAAAAAACTCATCTTTAATTGAAAAAATTGAATTATTTCCAAGAGAAAACTTGTATCCAAAATCTTATAAACATTTGGCTTACTCTGATAAGATTATATTTTTAGATGATGGTCGCTTTATTCTACCTCCTTTAACATCATTTCATTTATTACAAGCTTTGGGAGAGATTGATGATGAGAGTATTTTAGAAATTGGTTCTGGATTTGGTACATCAACATCTATTATAAATAAATTTTCCTCTAATATTGACTGTATAGAGTCTTCTATGCAAATGACTGAAGTTTTCAAAAATAGTATAAAAGACGGTTTGTTCAATGCCTCTTTATTAGATTTAACGATAGAGGAATTTTTCAATAACAAAAAGCCAAATATTAAAAAATACCAAAAGATTATTATTAATGGTTCACTTGATGAAGAGCCCATAAATATAATTAAAAATGCATCTGATAATGCAGAGATAGTTTGTATAATTGATAACCAAGATTTTAAACATAAGATTGTTAAATATATAAAAGTAGGAGGCAAATCGAATAAGTTTGTTATAGATGAAGCTTCTTCTTCTTATATTTATAAATATGTTCAATCCGAACCATTTGTTTTTTAGCAAATGGATGAATTTCAAAATAAAAAAGAATATGAAAACGAAATTTATCAGCTTTGGTTAGACAAAGAATGTTTTAAACCTAAATACAATTTTGATAAAAACTTTTCTATTTGTATACCTCCCCCAAATGTAACAGGGTCGTTGCATATGGGACATGCACTTAATAACACTATTCAGGATATTTTAACAAGATATCACCGAATGAATGGATTTAATACTCTTTGGCAACCTGGAACAGACCACGCAGGCATAGCGACACAAATGGTTGTGGAAAGAAACTTAGCTGAGAAAAATATTTATCGTAAAGATCTCACAAGAGAAGAGTTCATTGAAAAAATATGGGAGTGGAAAGAATATTCGGGTTCCACAATCATAAATCAATTAAAAAGGCTTGGTAGTTCATGTGATTGGTCAAGGAAAAGATTTACGATGGATGACGGATTATCTTCTGCAGTTAGAAAGGTTTTTGTTAAATTATATACAGAGGGGTTGATATATAAAGATAAAGCTCTTGTTAATTGGGATACCAAATTTAAAACAGCTATTTCTGATTTAGAAGTTGTTCCTACGGATGTAAGCACCCAAATTTACTATATAAAATATCCAAGCTCTAATTCTGAGAGTATAACTGTTGCAACAGTTAGGCCAGAAACAATTTTTGGTGATGTTGCTATAGCAGTTAACCCCAATGACAGTAGATATACTTCATTAAAAAAAGAAACTTTTACTATTCCTTTAACATCAAGATCTATTCCACTTATATTTGATGAATATTCTGATCCGGAAATGGGAAGTGGTGCAGTTAAAATTACCCCAGCACACGATTTCAACGATTTTGAAATCGGTAAAAGGCACAACTTAGAACTATTAAATATTCTAAACGAGGACGGAACATTGAACGAAAATTGTCCAAAAGAATTTCAGGGCTTAGATCGATTTGAGGCAAGAAAAAAAGTTGTTCAATTGCTAAAAGAAAAAGGTTTTTTAGAAAAAATTGAAGATTATAAAACTACAATACCATATGGTGATCGCTCGAACACTGTTGTCGAACCTTTTTTAACTCATCAGTGGTTTTGTAATGCTGAAGAATTAGCAAAACAGGCAATGAAAGTTGTAAAAGACGGTGATACAAAATTTTTTCCCTCAAATTGGGAGAAAACATACTTTCAGTGGATGGAAAATATAAGACCATGGTGTATTTCTCGACAAATATGGTGGGGACATCAAATTCCAGTTTGGTATGGTCCTGATGGAAAAGAATTTTGTGCAGAAACTGAAGAAGAAGCGAAAAATTTAGCTGTAGACTTTTATAAAGCGGATAAAATAATTTTAAAGAGAGATCAAGACGTCTTAGACACCTGGTTCTCTTCAGCTCTTTGGCCTTTCTCTACATTGGGATGGCCCAACAAAGAACAAACATTAGATACATTTTATCCTAATTCTGTACTAGTTACGGGCTTTGATATCATCTTTTTCTGGGTTGCCCGCATGATGATGATGGGTAATAAATTTATGTCAGAAACACCTTTTAAAACTGTTTATGTTCATGCTCTCGTTCGTGATGAAAAAGGTCAAAAAATGTCAAAATCAAAAGGTAATGTCATAGATCCTTTAGAAATAATTGACAAGTATGGCGCAGATACACTTCGCTTTACTCTAACATCATTAAATACACCTGGAAGGGATGTAAGGTTAAGTGAGCAACGCATAGCTGGTTATAGAAACTTCGTTACTAAAATCACCAATGCCTATAAGTTTGCTGAATTTAAAGGAATTTATCCATTTACAGATAATGGCAAAGTTAACCCTAACCATATTTTTAATATTTGGATTATAAATGAGTTTCAAGAGTTATATAAAAAAGTTCAAGAAAATTATGAGAAATACTATTTTCATGAAGTAGCTAATCAACTATATCATTTTACATGGCATACTTTTTGTGACTGGTATATTGAACTTTCTAAAAATCTTTTAGACGACAATCAATTTAGAGATGAAACCAAACAAACTTTTCATTTAGTATTTAATTCTTTATTGCAACTTTTACATCCAGTGATTCCTTTTATCACTGAAAAATTGTGGGGTAAAAATAATAAAGATATCTTGATGAGTCATCAGTGGGATTATGTTGATCTAAAAACAGAGAGTGAACATGTATCTAAAACAAAATTATTTATTGATTTTATAGAGGAATACAGGTCAATAGAAAAACTTTTTGAAATCAAAAAAGAAGATACTGTAGAAATTTTTTCTAAAAACCAATTAATTCAAACAATTTTAGAAGATAATAAAAATACATTTGAATTTTTAACAAGAAAAAAACTTTCATCATCCCATAAAGACAATAGTGTTACTTTACCTTTTAAAGAGTTTGATTTTGAAATTTCCACTTGCCAAATTGATAAATCTAAAATCAAAGAAAAACTTCAAGAAAATAAAAGCTCTTTGGAAAAAGAAAAAAATACGATTGATAAAAATTTATCAAATGAAAATTTTGTATCAAAAGCTCCAAAAGATCTAATTGATCAAAATAAAGAGAGACAAAGTTCAATTAATATGGAATTGTCTAAAATTGATAGTATATTAATTAATATTCAATAATGGTTGATAAAAGCAAATTACCAAGTAGACATGTTTCTGTAGGTCCTAAAAGTGCTCCACATAGAGCTTTTTATTATGCTATGGGCATTACCGAAGAACAGATTAAACAACCTTTTGTCGGTGTAGTAACCACATGGAATGAGTCTGCCCCTTGCAATATTTCACTTTCTCGCCAAGCTCAATCAGCCAAAAAAGGTGTGTGGGATGCAAAAGGTACACCAAGAGAATTTACCACCATTACTGTTACTGATGGTATTGCTATGGGTCATGAAGGAATGAAATCTTCTTTAACTAGTAGGGAGATTATAGCTGACTCAACTGAACTTTCTGTAAGAGGGCACTGTTATGATGCCTTAGTTGGTTTAGCTGGGTGTGATAAATCTTTGCCAGGTTTAATGATGGCAATGCTAAGACTTAATGTGCCATCTGTATTTATGTACGGTGGATCTATATTACCAGGTGTTTATAAGGATAAGGACGTAACTATAGTAGATGTTTTTGAAGCTGTTGGAAAACATTCAACAGGAAAGATTTCAGACCAAGAACTCCATGACATTGAGTGTGTTGCCTGTCCATCTGCTGGATCCTGTGGTGGACAGTTTACCGCAAATACCATGGCATGCGTTTCAGAGACTATTGGTTTAGCTCTTCCAGGTTCTGCTATGACACCAGCTCCTTATGAAAGTAGAGATAAATATGCTTATGAAAGTGGAAAAGTAGTTATGGAATTAATTGAAAAAAACTTGAGACCTAGGGATATTGTTACAAAACAATCACTAATAAATGCGGCTGTGGTTGTTTCAGCATCAGGTGGATCAACCAACGCAGGTTTACATCTACCTGCTATGGCTCATGAAGCTGGTATTGAATTTACTTTGGAAGATGTCTGTAATATTTTCCAATCAACACCTTATATAGGTAATTTAGCCCCGGGGGGGAAGTATGTAGCTAAAGATTTATATGAAGTTGGTGGCGTTCCTGTTTTAATTAAAGCACTCATTGATGGCGGGTTGATTGATGGATCATGCATGACTGTTACTGGAAAAACGTTAGCTGAAAATGTAAAAGATGTGGAGTTACCAAAAAATCAAGATGTTGTATATCCTGTTAGCAGCCCAATTACTAAAACAGGTGGCGTGGTAGGTTTGAAAGGTTCACTTGCTCCTGATGGTGCGATTGTAAAAATAGCTGGACTTAAAAAATTACAGTTCAAAGGAAAGGCAATTTGCTTTGATAGAGAAGAACATGCTCTAGACGCTGTCTTAAATGGTAAAATTAAACCTGGTCATGTTGTGATTATAAGATACGAGGGCCCAAAAGGAGGGCCAGGTATGAGAGAAATGCTATCTACCACTAGTGCCCTTTATGGACAAGATCTTGGCGAAGAGGTAGCTTTAATTACTGACGGAAGGTTCTCTGGAGGTACACGAGGTTTTTGTATCGGCCATGTAGGTCCAGAGGCTTATGATTGTGGGCCTATAGCGTTAGTTGAAGATGGTGATGAAATAGAAATTGATGCAGAGAAAAATATACTAAATTTGAATGTAGACGAAAAAACGTTATCCGATAGAAAAACTAAATGGGTTAATAAAGAACCAGAGTTTATGTCAGGTACTTTATGGAAATATATGAAAACTGTTGGACCTGCAAACCTAGGGGCAGTTACACACCCTGGTGGTAAATTAGAAAAAAAGACTTATTCAGATATTTAAATCTATAAGAATAGGGCAATGATCAGAGGGTCTATCCATATCACGGTATTCTTTTAATACTTTTAGTTTCATTATTTTACTTTTCAAAAATGGAGATAAAAGAAAGAAGTCTATTCTTATTCCTTCCTCTTTTCCAAATTTGTAAGTTTTATAATCAAAAAAAGTATAACTTTGTTTTTTTGGAGTAGTCTTAAACACATCAATTAGATCTAGATTTATTAATTTATAGAATTCTTTTCTGGACTCAGGTTGTGCTAGAGCATCATTTTTATATTTTTTAATATCATGAGCATCTTCATCATCTGGAATAACATTAAAATCTCCCATTAATAAAACTTCATATTCTTTTTTAAGTATTTCTATTTCTTTATAAAGTAATTTCATCCATTCAAGCTTATTTGTAAATTTGTCTGTATCTATAGGATTTCCATTAGGGAAATAACAATTGAGGATTGCTAAATTTTTATCTTTTATAATAACTGTATTGTTTCTCGCTTGTGTCATATTTAACATTTTTAAGGGGTTTTCATTTAATACAATCTCACTTTTACAAGAAACACTTACCCCATTGTAGCTTTTTTGAGTTTCAGCCACTGTTTTCAATGAAAATTGATTAAAAAAATTTTCTACGTATTCTTTATCTAATATCTTCAGTTCTTGTAAGCAAAATATATCTGGAGCTTCTGTTTTTATTATTTTTTCTATAAGTGGTTCTCGAGCTCTTAAAGAATTTACATTCCAACTAATTATTTTCACAATTAAACACTAAATGATGTGCCACAGCCGCAAGAATTTTTAGCATTAGGATTTGAAATAGAGAAACTAGAGCCTATCAATTCATCTTTATAATCTAATTCAGACTCATTTATGAAAGTCATAGAATTTTTATCGATCAAAATTTGTAAATCTTTAAAATTAAATACATGATCTTTGGTTTCATTAATTACATTTTCACTTTTAAATACGTACTGGAATCCAGAACATCCACCACCTTTGACTCTGATTCTAAAATATTTCTTATTTTGATCTTTTAGAACTTCTTGAATTTTATTTATAGCTTTATCTGTTATATTAATACTTCCCATATGTTCAGTAATTTATCAGCTTTACCAGAAAATTCAAAAGGAAGACTTTACGATGAAATAAATGATCATCGATCACTTTACGAAAGAGATAGAGACAGAATTTATCATTCAACAGCCTTTAGAAAACTAAAAGATAAAACACAAGTATTTATGTTTGAAAAAGGTGATTATTATAGAAATAGACTAACACATACTCTTGAGGTATCTCAAATAGCAAGATCTATAAGTAGAAAATTGTCTTTAAATGAAGATCTCACTGAATGTATAGCACTATCTCATGATTTAGGTCATAGCCCTTTTGGTCATGTGGGCGAAGAAATAATTACTCAAGAATTAGATGCAAATTTTAACCATAATTATCAATCTTTTAGACAAATTACACTATTAGAAAAGAGATATATAAATTTTGATGGTTTAAATTTAACTTGGGAAACAATTGATGGCTTAATAAAGCATAATGGAAAAATACAAGAAACAAATAGAAACTACGACTTATCAAAAAATTTTAAATTTGATTTAAATAAGAATCCATCATTAGAGGCTCAAATCGCATCCTTATCTGATGATATAGCTTACATAGCTCATGATTTCGATGATGCTTTAAGATCAGGTATTCTAACAATATCAAGTTTAGCTCAAAATAAAGAACAATTTAATTTTATAGATTTTTCATACATAGCAAACCTAGATAAAAGTATTGCAAGAAATTACTTTTCAAGGTCCATAATGAACTACTTAATTTTGGATCTTCTTAACGAGACTGAAAATACTCTTTCTAATAATTCACAAATACGATCAATTGAAGATGTTATACTAAGCACAAATTTTTTGGTTAAGTTTAGCCCTCCAGTATTAGATAAAGTAAAATTTCTTAAAAATTTTCTATTCGAATTTTTTTACACATCTGATTTTGTATATAAAAATAGAATGCAAGCTGAAAAAATTTTAGTATCTATAATAAAATTATTAAATAATGATACCTCTATGCTTCCATCTAAATGGAAAGAAAAATTACAATATGATACAGATAAGCAACAAATTATAGTCGATTATGTATGTGGTATGACAGATCAGTATGCTATAAATTTCTATAAAAAATATGTTACATAATTTAAAAAAATCTCTTTTTGAAATAATAATCAAAATTGATAAGAACGTTAGTATTAATTTTGAAGATGTTGAAGTTGAAACACTTTTTGACAAAAAAGGTGATTTTACAACTAATGCTGCTCTAAAATTTTCAAAAATATTTGGAAAAAATCCAAATCAATTAGCAAATATTATTTTAAATGGCATTAACTTAAATAATTTTGAAAAAGTAGAAATTGCTGGACCTGGTTTTATAAATTTTTTTCTCAAGGATGAAAGTTTTAACCCTCAATTATTTAATAATGAAAAAGAATTAACTGAAAATGAAAAAGTAAATATTGAATTTGTATCTGCTAATCCAACTGGCCCATTACACTTAGCACATGGAAGAGGTGCAGTTGTTGGGGATATTTTATCTAATTTATTTGAGTATTTTGGACATCCTGTAACTCGTGAATATTATGTAAATAACTCAGGTAATCAAATTAATGAATTTCTGTCTTCAATACTTTATTCTATTTCACATACATATAATTTAAATCTTAATGAAAAACAATTTTACAAAGGTGATTACATTAATGATATAGCAAAGAACTGTTACGAAAAATTTAAACCACTATTTGATAATAAGTTAAGTTCTGATGAGAAAAACAACATTGTAAATTATGCTATAGAAAATCTTGTCAATCAGACGCTTCAAACACTTGGCACAGCAGGGATAAAATTTGATCAAATATCATACGAAACAAACATTATTGACAAGGGCCACCTCCCATTAATTTTTGAAAAATTAAAGCAAAAAGATTTAATATATGAAGGTCAATTAAATGCTCCTAAAGATTTTACGGGCACTTTAAAGGATAATCAGCTGACAATATTTAAATCAACTCTTTTTGAAGATGATGAAGATAGAGCATTAACTAAAAATGATGGTACTCCTACTTATTTTGCAAATGACATTGCTTATCATGAAGATAAATTTCAAAGAGGATTTAATAAATTAATAAATATATGGGGTGCAGATCATTTAGGATATCTCAAAAGATTGTCATCAGCGATAACTTCTTTAAATCCAAAAATTGATTTTTCAGTTGTTTTTTGCCAAATTGTCAATTTAAAACGCGATAATAAAATACAAAAACTCTCAAAAAGAGAGGGTAACATTTTTGAACTTAAAAATTTAATAGATGAAATAGGAATTGATAATTTTAGATATTTTATGTCATACAGAAAAAATGATACTCATATGGATTTAGACATAGATTTAATTAAGAGAGAGAATAAGGAAAATCCTATTTATTATATTCAGTACTCTTATGCTAGAACACAATCTATTTTAAATAAAGTAAATAAAGTTGTTGATACACCCGTTTTAATTACTTCAGAATTAAAAAACTTATATAAAAAAATATTGGAATGGGATGACGTAGTAAAATCTGCATATTTAAAAAAAGAAGTTCATTTAATTGCACACTACTTAGAGAACTTGTCTTCATATTTTCATACATTATGGTCCTCCTCAAAAAATAAACCATCATTAAAATTTTTAGATAATGAGAATAATATTTCTTCTAATATAATTAAGTTATTACATAATTATCAAAATGTCTTAGACGAAGGATTAAAAATTTTAGGTATAAAGCCTAAATTAAAGATGTGAAAAATCTAAAAATAGTAATAATAATTTTTTTTCTTATACTGACTTTATTATTTTCCTATCTGTTATTTGATAATTACTTTAAGTATATTTTTTTTGATAATTTTATAACTATTACTGCTGATGAATTTGATTTTATTAAATGAACTTTCCAATAATTATATCCATAAAAAGTATTTCTTTATCTAGACAAGAAAAAAATTTTATTTCTGAGATAAAACCTTTTGGGGTAATAATTTTTGCAAGAAATATCAGTAATATTTCTCAAATTTCAAAGTTAAATCAATCAATTAAATCGTTAAGTAAAAATACATTAATATTTATTGATCAAGAGGGTGGTATCGTAAATAGATTTAAAAAATTCAAAGAATTTAATTTTTTAGATAATTTTGAGTTATATAAGATTTATTTAAGATACCCCTCTTTATCCAAACAGTTAGTTTTTTTAAAATCTTTCATAACATCGTATTATTTAAAAAAACTAAATTTTGATGTTAACACTGTTCCAGTCCTAGATTTACCAATTAAAAATACAATCCTAATGATCAAAAAAAGAACTTTTGGACCCAATATTAATATCAATATAATTTTGCAGAAAATATTACTAGATAACTTGAGTTACTTTGGACTAATTCCAATAATGAAACATATCCCAGGACATGGTGTAACAAATAAAGACTCACATTTAACTTTGCCAATAACAAAATTAAGTAAATCTTCTCTCCAAGACCACATAAAAATATTTAAATATTTTAATAAAATACCTTTTGCAATGACTGCACATATTAAATATTTATCCTGGGATAAAAATAATATTGCCACTTTTTCTAAATATATAATTGATAACATTATTAGAAAAAAAATTGGGTTCAAAGGTTTACTAATATCTGATGATCTGGAAATGAAAGCTAATATTTATAATATTAAGGAAGCTACTCAGTTAGCTAACTTTTCTAAATTAGATGTTATTTTAGATTGTAGCTCTAACTTGGATAAATATCGTGAAATTATAAATTCGTTTAATTTTTCGAAAAATTACGTTAATGTTTTTAAATCCAATAAACTTCAGCAGTATAAGAAAAAATTAGACTTTAAATCTATTAATATTAATCACTATCATGAATTGTATAATCAATTGTTAAAAATTAATGGATTCTAATCTAAATATAGACATTAAAGACTACAATGGACCTTTAGACGTTCTTTTAGAACTTGTTCATAAGAATAAATTTGATTTAAAAAACCTGCCAATACTTAGTCTTTGTAACCAATATATTGCTTTTATTGTAGATTTAAAAAAGGTTAGCATAGAGATAGCATCAGAATATTTACTAATGGCTGCTATTATGGTCTTTTTAAAATCCAAATACCTTGTAAATAAGGACAAAGAAGAGGATGTTAAAAAAGTAACAAGATTTCTTACTAATCGATTAACGATACTAGAACTTGTAAATAAAAATAGTATTAAATTATTTAAGCTTCCTAAATTCAAACAAGAATTTTTTCCAAATACACAAAAACATAAATTAAAAATTGAAAAAAACTTTGTAATCAAAGACAAGCTCATTGATCTTTTAAAAGCTTATGCAAATATTCATAAAAGAAATCAACAATATACTTTAAAGTTTAGCTCAACTAAATTATTTACGATTAAGGATGGTCAAAATGTTATTTCTAAGGAAATTCTATCTAACCAAGATTGGTTTACATTAAAGAGCTTACTACCTAATAATTTAAAATCAGATATTTTGAATAAATCATTTTTTTCTAGTACATTTAATGCAAGTCTTCATATGGCAAAAGAAGATAAAAATGAAGAAAAAAAAATAGTAATTAAGCAATCTTTGCCATTTTCTGATATATATTTAAAAAAAGATGAGTGAAACTTCACAAAAAATAGAAGCTTTAATATTTGCATCAAGTAAGCCAGTTTCAGAAAATGAAATCAAAAAAAGATTAGATATTCATGAGGATATATCTGAAGTCATGTCTAACTTAGAGACTGCTTATCAACATAGAGGTATAAATTTAAAAAAAATATCCAATAAGTGGATTTTCTTAACAAATACAGAGGTAAGTGAGATCTTTCACGAAAAAAAAGAAATACAAAAAAGACTTTCAAAACAAGCAATAGAGACATTAGCAATAGTTGTTTATCATCAACCTATAACAAAATCAGAAATCGAGAGTATTAGAGGGGTTGTTATAGGGCAAGGAATATTTGATCAATTAATGGAGTTTGGATGGATAGCTCCAGGAGGTCGAAAAGAGGTACCAGGTAGACCTATTCTTTGGGGTACCACTGAAGACTTTCTTTTACACTTTGGTTTAGGCACGTTAGATAATCTTCCTGGAATAGAGGAAATGAAAAACTCAGGAATATTAGATGAAAATTTTGCTTCAATGAATATTCAAGAGGTTTCAGATGATTTAAATATGGATGAGGCATTTATAGACGATGAAGATGAAGCAGAAACTCTTGATGAGTTCTCAAAAAGCCAATTGACTCAAAATAATGATACTTGATGTTAGAGATCTTCACCACTCTTTTGGTGAGGTAAATGCTATAAATAAACTTAGTTTTTCAATAGAGCATAATTCAATTGTTTCTATTTTGGGTCCCTCCGGCTGTGGAAAAACTACTTTAATTCGATTAATAGCTGGTTTGGAAGAAATTCAAAAGGGACAAATATCTTTTGAAGGTAAATTAGTTGCAAATGAAAGATTTAATACTCCCCCTGAGCAAAGATCAATTTCTTACGTTTTCCAAGACTTTGCATTATTTCCTCACATGAATGTAAAAGAAAATATAAGTTTTGCCGCAAGCTCTAAAGTAAATAAAAAACAATTGATTGATCAAGTTATTCAATTAGCAAAAGTTGAAAATTTTCTTGATAAATATCCTCATGCTCTTAGTGGAGGAGAGCAGCAAAGAGTAGCATTAGCAAGGTCAATAGCTGTTCAACCACGACTATTACTTTTAGATGAGCCTTTTTCTGACTTAGATACTAATTTAAAAAAGGAAATTATTGATGACACACTTCACTTAATAAATAGCTTGGACTCCTCTGCTATCGTTGTAACACACAATGCCGAAGAGGCTATGTTTCTCAGCAATGTTATTGTTGTAATGGAAAATGGAAGAATAGTTCAGATAGGAAAACCTCGTGAAATCTACTTTAATCCCTCTAATGTTTATGTTGCCTCTTTGTTTGGAGAGGTCAATATTTTTCAGACGAAAGTTTTAAATAATAAATGCGAAACCCCTTTAGGCTCACTAGATACAAAAAATTTAAAAGATAACCAAGAAGTTAATGTAGTAGTTAGACCTGAGGCTATTAAATTGAATGTTGAAAAATCTCCTTTAACAAGTCCTAACTCTGGGGTAGTAGTTGATTCTAAATTTTTAGGAAATAGTGCGATAATTCATATGACAGTTAATGATAGAAATAACAATAAACATCACATTCATAGCAAATTGATTGGAGAATTTTTGCCTGCTCCTGCAAGTTCAGTTTCTTTTTCTTTAGATCTAAACCACGTATTCATTTTCCCTAGATAAGATATCAATAATATAGTAAAATTTATAAATGGGTGCTTTTAGCATATGGCATTGGATAATTGTTTTAATTATTGTTCTATTATTGTTTGGTAAAGGAAAAATACCCTCTTTGATGGCAGATATGGCAAAAGGTATTAAGTCATTTAAGAGCAATATGGCCGAGGATGATAAACCAAATAATCCAGATCAAGACAATCAAAATAAGGACCAGTAATGTTTTCTTTAGGTTGGATGGAGATATCCATCATCCTAATTATCATAGTAATAGTTGTAGGCCCTAAAGAAATACCAACTGTTATTAAATTTTTAAAAGGTATAACTTCAGGTTTGGGAAAACTCTCCAGAGAATTTAAATCAACTGTAAATGAGATATCACATATAGAGGAAGTAAAAGATATCAAAAAGGAAATTTTAGACACAAAAGAGTCAATAGTAAAAGAGGGAAAAGAATTAGATGAATTTATCGAAAAAAGTAATGATCAAATTATGAAAGATGAAAACAATGACCGAAGTTGATAATTCTATGAATTTCTTTGATCATATAAAAGAACTAAGACAAAAAATTTTATATGTCATAATTTTTTTTATTGTTGCATTTATAGTTTCTTTTTATTTTTCTCAATCAATATTTGAATTTCTAGCTAAACCTCTCACATCAATTTTGGGAAACGGTAATGGATTGATTTATACAGCTTTACAAGAGGCTTTTTTAACGAATGTTAAAGTAGCTTTTTTTACAGCAGCTTTTATTTCTTTCCCATTTTTATCAATACAGATTTGGTCTTTTGTTTCACCAGGATTGCTTAAAAAAGAAAAACAAATTTCACTACCAACTTTAGTAGCCATCCCTTTTTTGTTTATCCTAGGTGCTGCTGTTGTTTATTATGTAATATCACCCATAGCATGGAAGTTTTTTTTAAGTTTTCAAACTTCACAAGCAGAAGGTATCAATATTACACTTCAAGCTAAAATGAACGAATATTTGTCCTTGATGATGACGTTTATTTTTGCTTTTGGATTAGCTTTTCAATTACCTGTTATTTTACTATTACTTGTGAAATTTGGAATTCTTACTGTCGCTCAATTAGTTTCATTTAGAAAATATGCAATTGTTTTATCATTTGTATTTGCTGCAATTGTAACACCACCTGATCCATTTTCACAAATTTCTCTAGCGTTACCTGTAATAATTTTGTATGAAATATCTATTCTTGTTTCTAAATTTATGGCTAAGCGTCACAATAAAAAAGAATGAAAATATTATTAAAAGATAATTATGCACGATATTAATTTTATAAGAGATAATCCAGATTTATTTGATAAATTATTAAACAAGAGATTTATTGATCCAAAGTCTAATGAAATTATCTCACTTGATAAAAAAAAAAGAGACATATTAACTAAATCTCAAGAACTACGAGCAGAAAGAAAGAATTTATCATCTTCTTTTGCAAATCTTAACGACGGTGATAAAGCCGAATTACAAAAAAAAGTACAATTAATTAAAAATCAGATTGATGAACTAGAAAATGATATTTCAATAATAGATGAGCAATTAAAAAACAATTTATCTAGTTTGCCAAACCTCCCACATAGTGATGTACCTGTTGGAAAAGACGAAAATTCAAACAAATTAATTAAACAAGTTGGGAAAATTCCCTCTTTTAGTTTTACACCAAAGTCTCATTATGAACTTGGAGAAAACTTGGAAATGATTGATTTTGAGCAAGCTGGGAAAGTCTCAGGTACTAGGTTTGTCTATTTAAAGAAAAAAATTGCTCAATTAGAGAGAGCTATAGCTAATTTTATGTTGGATAAACACACAAATGAATTTGACTATACAGAAATTAATCCTCCTAATTTAGTTAGAGATGCTGCAGCTTATGGAACTGGACAATTGCCAAAATTTTCAGAGGATTTATTCAAAACTAATACAAAACATTGGTTAATACCAACAGCAGAGGTTCCATTAACTAATTTAGTATTAGATAAAATCGTATCTGATAAGAATCTGCCCCTGAGGTACACAGCTTGGACACCATGTTATAGATCTGAAGCTGGAGCAGCTGGAAGAGATACAAGGGGAATGATAAGACAGCATCAATTTTCTAAAGTCGAATTAGTTAGCATAACTAAAGAGGATGAGTCAGAAAAAGAGTTGGAAAGAATGTTAAGTTGTGCAACTTCTATACTAGATGATTTAAAAATTCCTTACCAAGTTATTTTATTATCTTCAGGTGATATGGGTTTTTCTGCCGAAAAAACTTATGATATTGAAGTTTGGTTACCTGGTGAGGGAAAATATAGAGAAATATCCTCTTGTAGTAATTGTAATTCTTTTCAAGCTAGGAGAATGAATGCTCGTTATAAAGTTTCAGATCAAAATAAATTTGTTCACACTTTAAATGGATCTGGTCTAGCTGTGGGGAGGACATTAATAGCAATTTTGGAAAACTATCAAAACGAGGATGGTAGTATAAGTATTCCACAGGTCCTTAAACCGTATATGGGGAATATAGATAAAATCTCTAAATAATTATATTCTTACTAGAACAATAATATTTAAAAAATTGGTAAGCAGATCTACCTGTTCTATTTCCTCTTGAAAAGATCCATTTGAGTGCACTATTTTCAATCTCATTATCAAATTCTACTTTATAAAATTTACAATAATTTTTAATTATTAAGATAAAGTCTTTCTTACTTAAGTTATGAAAACTAATCCATAATCCAAATCGATCAGATAAAGATAATTTTTCTTCAATCCCCTCATCTTGAGATATTGCAGATGATCTCTCATTATCTAACATATCTCTTTTCATTAAATGCCTTCTATTACTTGTGACATATATTAGAAATTCGTAGTTTGAGTTGTAAAAAGATCCTTCGACAAACGATTTAAATTGAATATATCTTCTATCATTTTGTTCAAATGATAGATCGTCAATAAATATTATGATTTTTTTATCGAACTTATAATTTAAAAAAATATTTGGTAAATCTGATAAATCTTCACTATTAATTTCTAATGTTTCAAATTTATCATATTTATGTGCATAATTTTTTAAAATACCTCTTATAATACTGCTTTTGCCACTTCCTCGTACACCCCATAAAAGACCATGGTTAAAAGCTAAACCTTCTAAAAAGTTTTTTGTATTTTCCTCTATTTTTTTTATCTGTTGATCAACACCATACAAAAGCTTTAAATCAAGGACTTTATTGAATGGTATTTTATCTAAAGAATTTTTTGATCTATTCCAGCAGAGTAAATATTTATTTTTCAATTTTATGTTGACTTCATTGATGATTGTGAGATTTTAGTTCTTATTTTATTAATTTAAAGGATTTAAATCATGGAACAACTTGCAGGAATTCTACCACTTATATTAATTTTTGTCGTTTTCTACTTTTTACTTATTAGGCCCCAACAAAAGAAATTAAAAGATCACAAAAATATGATCGCAAATTTAAAAAAAGGTGATCGAGTCGTGACCCAAGGCGGAATTATAGGCAACATACATTACGTAAATGACGATGGTACTCTTTCTGTAGAAATAGCAGATAACGTTCAAGTCAAAGTAGCTAAGGGTATGATAGCTGATATAGCAGCTAAATAGCTTAATAAACTAAATTAACATAATGATTATTTTTAAACAGTGGAGATTATGGGTATCTTTATTACTGTTAATAGGAAGCTATATATTTATTAAACCTAATTTTGAAAGTCAAACATCTGATAGCAAAATAAATTTTGGATTAGATATTCAAGGAGGTTTTTCTTATTTACTGGAATTGAATGAGGAAGAATATCTTAACAATCTTTTAGTTAAAACATCTCAATATATTGAAAATACTTATTCTATTTCATCCGATATAGATAATGGAGAAATATTAATATCTAAAAACCAAAATTTAGATGCTCTTACAAATATTGTTATACAAAATTTAGGTTTAGAAATTAATGAAAAATCAGATAAGGAAAATAGTTATATTTTTTCTAAACAAAGTTTTAATAAATCATTGTCAGATATGACCTTAAATGCAGTTGAAATTGTGAGGTCAAGAGTTGATTTCCTTGGTAATAAAGAATTATCTATACAAAAAGTAGGTTTAAATAAAATTTTATTAGAAATACCTGGTGATTTGGATAATAACGTCAAAGAAGTAATCTCTAAAACGGCTAAATTAACATTGCACCTAGAAAAAAGTAATATAGTTGGTTCTAAGACTTTTATAAACGAAGAAACTGGTGAACAAGTTAGAGTTCAAGAAATTCCAAATATAACTGGTGACTTTATTCAAGATGCATCACTTCAATATAATCAAAATGAACCAGTCGTTGCTTTTTCTTTTAATAAAGAGGGTTCAGATCTTTTTGCAAAAATGACTTCTGAAAATGTTGGTTCAAGATTTGCAATAGTTCTTGATGGTTCTTTAATCACTGCTCCCGTTATAAGAGAGTCAATTACTGGCGGTAGTGGTCAAATATCTGGAGGTTTTACAAATGAAACTGCTAATAATCTTGCAATCATTTTAAAGTCTGGATCTTTACCGACTCAAATAAAAATAATTCAAGAAAAACAAATAGGCCCGACTCTTGGACAAGAAGGTGTAGAGAAAGGAGTTATAGCATCAATAATAGCTCTTATAGCTATTACTCTTTTTATGATTATTTATTATAAAATTTCAGGATTTTTTACAGTTATCACAATTATTAGTTGTCTGTCTTTACTTTTTGCTATGATGTCCTTATTAAACACAACATTAACTCTACCTGGTGTTATTGGAATAGTATTAACAATAGGAATGTGTGTAGATGCAAATGTTTTAATATTTGAAAGAATTCGAGAAAATTTTAAACATAATATCGAAGATCCTAAAAATCATGGTTTCAATTCTGCTTATGTAACAATTCTTGACTCTAATCTAACAACATTATTCGCAGCTATTTTTTTATTTGCTTTTGGTTTTGGGCCTATTAGAGGTTTCTCAATTTCATTAATTATTGGAATTATATCCTCTCTAATAGTTACTTACATAATACTAAAATTATTTATTAATATAACTTCAATAAAATACCTTGGACTTCAAAGATGATTAATTTTTACTCTTTAAAAAATAAATCTTATTTAGTCTCCCTAACTCTTATAATACTAACAATTATAATTATTTTTTTTAAAGGATTGAATTTAGGGATTGATTTCAAAGGTGGATTAAACTTTGAAGTAAAATCAAACTTAACAACTGATCAGCTTAATGAATACTTTGATTTTATAGACTCTGACAGAGAAGTCTTAATTAAAAGAGAGGTTGGCAGTGATGTTTTCAGTATCAGAATAGAGTCAGGTGATAATAATCCTGTTTTTATTGAAGAAATAAAAAATATAATTGATCAAAACCCGGACATTGAAATATTACTCTCTGAGTATATAGAACCAACTTTTAGTGAAGAACTTATAAAAAATTCTATTTATGCTTTAGCATCTTCTTTGTTGGTAATAGCTATTTATGTTTGGATAAGGTTTGATTGGCAGTTTGCAGCATCAGGTATATTCGCATTATTACATGACGTTTTTGTAGCTATAGGCTTTATGTCATTATTTAATATTGAATTTAATTTAACAATGATCGCAGCTTTGCTACTAATTGCAGGTTACAGTATAAACGATACTATAGTTTTATTTGATCGACTTAGAAGCTTAACTTCAAACGAGGAAAATAAAGATAATTTTGAAACTAATGTTAACAACTCAATTAAATTAAATCTTCGAAGAACTATATTGACAAGTTTCACAACTATTTTGGCATTATTATGTCTAGTTTTTCTTGCACCTGTCAATTTAACTGAAATGCCAATAGTTTTTATTTTTGGGGTTTTGATTGGAACTTTTTCTTCTTTATTTCTTGTACTTGGAATAGTGGGGGATTTGAATTATGAAGCAGTGCTTAAAGCAAGAGACTCTTGATATTTTCTTAAATAAATACCTGTTTGATTATTTTTATTCTTAATTAGATCCTTCGGTTTACCTTCAAATAAAATATTCCCACCTTTTTCTCCACCCTCAGGTCCTAAATCTATAATCCAATCACTCGTGTTTATAACATCTAAGTTGTGTTCTATTACAATTACAGTATTTCCGTAAGACACTAATTTATGAAGTATCTCTAAAAGTTTCTTTATATCATCAAAGTGAAGTCCAGTTGTAGGTTCGTCTAAAATATAAAGTGTTTTTCCAGTTTGACGTTTCGATAATTCTTTAGAAAGTTTAATCCTTTGAGCTTCTCCACCGGATAGTGTTGTTGCTGATTGACCAATAGAAATATACCCTAAACCAACATCTTTTAGTGTTTTAAGCTTTGAATATACTTGTGGATTATTAATAAAAAATTCTTCAGCATCATCTACTGTCATTGATAAAATATCATTAATATTTTTTTTATTATATTGAATGCTTAATGTTTCCTTATTATATCTTTTTCCGTTACAAACTTCACATTTAACATATACAGGTGCTAAAAAATGCATTTCAATTTTTTTTAATCCATCACCCTCACAACTCTCACACCTACCTCCTTTAACATTAAATGAAAATCTGCCAGGTTTAAAACCTTTAACTTTAGCCTCTGGTAAATTTGCAAACCATTCTCTTATTGGCGTAAAAAGCCCTACATAAGTAGCTGGGTTTGATCTAGGTGTTCTACCAATCGGTGATTGATCGATATTTATAACTTTATCAATATTTTCTATACCTTTAATGTCCTCATAAGGGAGTGTTTTTATAATTTTTTCATAAATTCTATTATTAGTTGCTCCATACAAAGTCTCATTAATTAATGTTGACTTTCCACTTCCAGAAACACCAGTAATAGTTATAAACTTACTTAAAGGAAATTTTACACTCACATCTTTTAAATTATTCCCATTTGCCTTTTTAATTTCAATAAATTGTTTTGATGGATTTTTATTAAGAGTGGGAGGATACCTACCAATCAAACCCTTTATATAGCTACTAGTTAAACTATTTTTACTATTTAGTATTTTGTTGAATTCTCCATTAGCTACAATAGATCCACCATTGATACCAGCATGCTTACCGATATCAACCACATAATCTGCCTCCCTAATAATATCCTCATCATGCTCAACGACTATTATAGTGTTACCTAAATCTCTTAAATTCTTTAGAGTATTTATAAGTTTTTGATTATCTCTTTGATGAAGTCCTATTGAAGGTTCATCTAATACATATGTAACTCCAGTTAAACCAGACCCAATTTGACTTGCTAATCGAATTCTTTGAGACTCTCCACCAGATAGAGTAGAACTTTTTCTCGACAAACTTAGGTAATTCAAACCAACTTCATTTAAAAAATTTAATCTAGAAAAGATTTCTTTTTTTAATGGAGCTGCTATTAGTTTTTCCTGATCATTTAATTCATTTTCAAATTCGTTAATCCATTTCAAAGAATTAGCTATGCTTAAGGAAGTAAAGTCAGAGATAGTTATGTTATTAATCTTAACACATAGTGCTTTTTCATTAAGTCTTTTTCCATTACATTCACTACAAGTTTTTGAGTTTCTAAATTTTTCAAGCTCCCATTGTCTCCACCAACTTGAAGAGCCATCATAGATATCGTCCATAATATTTATTAAACCATCAAATTGTCTTCCACCAAAAAGAACCTCATTTTGAAAAGATTTAGGTATTTTAGACCAAATAACATTTTCTAATTTTTTTGCATTAAACATTTTTTTTAGCTTTGGAAATATTCTTGATTTTGATCTTTCTGACCAAAAATTTATTGCTCCATCATTAAATGATAAATTTTTATCTGGTATCAATATATCTTCATCAAATGTATCTATCTCACCAAGACCATCACATGTTTTACAAGCTCCATATGGATTATTAAAACTAAATAATCTGGGTTCTATCTCATCAATACTAAATCCGCTTACGGGACACATGAATTTATCAGACAATGTAATTATTTCATTATCATCAATATTAAATATCTCCACACTTCCTTCACTTTCTTTTAAACTAATTTCAATACTATTTGCTAATCTATCTCTATTATCTTTTGACGGTATTATTCTATCAATTACAACACTTATAGAATGTTTAAAGTTTTTGCTTAATTCAGGTAGTTCTTCTTTTTGATAAAGTTTGTTATTAATCAAAAATCTCTCGTAACCTTTTTTAAAATATTCCTCAAAGAGTTTTTTATACTCTCCTTTTCTCCCTTTAATTAATGGAGACATAATCATTATTTTTTTTGAATTAAATTTTAAATTAACTTCATCTATCATTTCTGAGCTAGTTAAGCCTTTGATTGGTTTTCCAGTTGCGGGTGAGTAGGGGACACCAACTCTTGAGAATAGAACTCTTAAATAATCATAAATTTCAGTTACTGTTCCTACTGTTGATCTAGGGTTTTTTGAAGTTGTTTTTTGATCGATTGAAATAGCAGGAGATAAACCTTCTATTTTATCAACCTTGGGTTTATCCATCATATCTAAAAACTGACGGGCATAAGCACTTAGTGATTCGATATATTTTCTCTGTCCTTCTGCATAAATTGTATCGAAGGCTAATGTTGATTTGCCAGATCCACTCACACCAGTTATTACAACGAGTTTGTTTTTTGGTAAATTTAAATTTATATTTTTTAAATTATGTTCATGGGCATTATGAACAATAATGTGAGTAAGTGGTGAATGTTTATCCATTAAATTAGATATCAATTAAAGGGCTTTTAATATATATTAATATTACCTTTTAATAAAAATATTCATGGCTGGATCAGTAAATAAAGTAATTCTTCTAGGTAACTTAGGCAAAGATCCTGATATTAGAGCTACAACAGCTGGATCAAGACTTGCAAGTTTTTCAATCGCTACCTCTACGAAATACCGAAACAAAGATACTCAACAGTTAGAGGATAAGACTGAATGGCACAGAGTTGTTGTTTTTAATGATAAGTTAGCTGATATTTGTGAAAAATATTTAAGGAAAGGTTCAAAGATATACATAGAAGGTCAACTTCAAACAAGGAAATGGACTGATAATAATGGTGTTGATAAATACACCACTGAAGTAGTTATTCCAAATTATTCTGGGGTATTAACGATGTTAGATACTCGTTCTCAATCATCTGTTAGTGATGAAAATAATAGTAATCAATTAGACTCAGCAGCAGATGAAGCAATGGGTGGTTCAGAAACATCTACAGCTGAACAACTCGATGATGACATTCCTTTTTAAAAAAATCATTGGCTAAAAAGAAAAAAACTAAAGCAAAACAGTTAGATGTTTTGGATACTAAAATATATCCAAATATAGATATTACAGATGAATTAGAAAAAAGTTATTTAGATTATGCTATGAGTGTCATAGTCTCTAGAGCTTTACCCGACGTTAGGGATGGATTAAAACCAGTTCACAGAAGAATACTTTACTCTATGTATGAGTCTTCGTACCATCACAACAAACCTTATAAAAAATCTGCAAGAATAGTTGGAGATGTTATGGGTAAATATCACCCGCATGGTGACTCTGCAATATATGAGTCTATGGTTAGAATGGCACAAGATTTTACAATGCGTCTCCCCTTAATAGATGGCCAGGGAAATTATGGTTCTATGGACGGAGATCCTGCTGCAGCAATGCGTTACACCGAAGCTAGATTAGATAAAATCTCATCTTTTATGTTAGAAGAATTAGAGTATGAAACAGTTCAACTTAGAGCAAATTACGATGAGACATTAACAGAACCAAAAGTTTTACCATCAAGATTTCCAAATATTTTTGTAAATGGTGCCAGTGGTATTGCAGTAGGAATGGCAACAAATATTCCTCCTCATAATCTTGGTGAAATTATAGACGCTACTTTACTTCTAGTAGATGAACCAGATACAACTTCGAAACAACTTCATAAGATCGTTAAAGGGCCAGATTTTCCAACTGGAGGAATTATATCTGGCACTGCTGGTCTAAGCTCAATGTATGAAACAGGTAGGGGAAGCGTTACAGTCTTATCTAAACTTCATGAAGAAAAAATTAAGAATAGAAATGCAATTATAATTACAGAAATTCCTTACTTGCAAAATAAATCTAAACTTTTAGAGCGTATTGCTGACGTAGTTAACAATAAAACGATAGAGGGTATTAACGATATTCGAGATGAGTCGAATAAAGAGGGCGTTAGAATTGTAGTTGAATTA
Source organism: uncultured Alphaproteobacteria bacterium (assembly GCA_902619375.1). Classification (GTDB taxonomy): domain Bacteria; phylum Pseudomonadota; class Alphaproteobacteria; order HIMB59; family HIMB59; genus HIMB59. The sequence goes on along the minus strand of CACNEB010000001.1, from coordinate 179,259 downwards.
AAATCATCTGCTGTACCTGAAATAATAAAAAATCAGCTATTTCAATATACTCCCTTAAAAACCTCATTCAGCAGTAATATGCTTGCATTGAAAGAGACAAAGCCTTTAACTCTTAATTTAAAAGATGGCCTCACTTATTTTATTAATTTTAGAAAAGATGTTATTACAAAAAGAACTGTATATAAACTTAACAAAGCAAGAGAAAAAGCTAACATTTTAATTGGATTATCAATTGCTGTTAATAATATTGATGCAGTAATTAACCTTATTAAAAAATCCAAAACTCCATTAGAGGCTAAAGAAAAATTATTATCAACAAAATGGACAGTAAAATCCAATGTTACTCAATACATAAAGTTAATAAACCCTTCTTTTAAGTTATCTGGATCTAAGATCCTGTTAGATGAGGAACAAGCTAAGGCTATTCTAGAATTAAGACTTCAAAAGTTAACAGCTTTAGAAAGAGATGATTTATTTAATAATTTAAAATCACTTGTAGAAGATATTAATACATATCTCAAAATATTAAATTCAGATAAGCAACTATTGAAAGTATTAAAAAGTGAATTGACAGAAATTAAAGATAATTTTTCTACAGTTAGAAAAACTGAAATTCAAAAACATGATATTGAAGACATAGATACAGAAGATCTAATAATAGAAGAAGATGTTGTAGTCACAGTTTCCCATCAAGGTTACATAAAAAGAGTTTTAAAATCCTCTTACAAAGTTCAAAAGAGAGGTGGTAAAGGTAAAAAGGCTATGACTACACGAGATGAAGATTTTCTTGAACAAGTATTTGCTGCCACTACTCGTGACACAATATTATTTTTTACTTCAGTTGGAAAAGTTTATTCTATGAAAGCCTATGAATTACCTGCTGGCACACCTACTTCGAGGGGAAAAGCAATTGTTAATCTTATTCCAATAACAAAAAACGAAAAAATTTCTTCTATTCTTACATTGCCAAAAGATATTGATGATTTTGAGAATTATAATTTAGTTTTTGCTACTAGCCTTGGGAACATTAGAAAAAATAAACTAAAAGATGTTGCAATGAGTGGTTCAAGAAAATTATCTAGAACAGGTAAGACTGCCATTAAACTTAAAACAGGAGATAGGTTAATTGGTGTAATTTCTGTTATAGAAAATGATGATGTACAGCTTGCAACAACAAATGGTAAATCAATAAGATTTGCCACAAAAGATTTAAGAGAGTTTTCAGGATTAGGCTCTGCTGGTGTCAGGGGGATCAAATTAGCTAAAGATGATAAAGTTGTATCGGTATGTAGTTTACTTCATAATAAAATATCTATAGATGTAAGAGAGTCCTATTTAAAAGCAAAAAACGAGGCTAAAAAAGATATATCAAAAATAAACAATAAATTTAAAGAACTTGCTAATACAGAAGAGTATCTCTTATCAATTACTGAAAATGGTTATGGCAAGTTAAGTTCTGCTTATGAATACAGAATTACTAATAGAGGTGGATCGGGAGTTACTAATATTACTGTTACTCCTAAAAATGGAAGAGTTATTCAATCATTAAAAGTAAATTTGGATGATAATATAGCTTTAATTTCAGATACTGGTAAATTATTAAGGTGTAATGTTGGAGATAACATCAGAGTAGTTGGAAGAGTTTCCCAAGGTGTCTCTGTATTTAAAGTAGATGCAAATGAAAAAATTGTCTCTGTAGCAAGGTTAGAAGATTAAAATGTCAAAAATTGGTATATATCCGGGTTCATTCGATCCAATTACTTATGGACATCTCGATATTATTCAAAGAAGTTTAAGTGTAGTTGATGAATTAGTTATAGCTGTTTCAAATAATAAGTCTAAAAATCACCTAATATCTATTGATGATAGATTAAATTTAATCAATCAATCAATCTCATCTCTTCCAGAAAAAGATTTATCAAAAATTAAAGTAGAAAAATTTGATAATTTACTAGTACACTATGTAAAATCAAAAAATGCTTCATTAATTATTCGAGGTTTAAGAGCTGTTTCAGATTTTGAGTATGAGTTTTTAATGACTGGAATGAATAGATCGATTGATAAAGATATTGAAACTATTTTTTTAATGTCTTCAGAAAAATATCATTTTATATCATCGAGATTTATAAAAGAGATACACAAGTTGGGTGGGGATATTTCCAAAAGTGTACCAAAACCAGTCCTTGATTTCTTGGCAAAAATTTGAAATGTTCACAATTATTCTACACGGGCCCATAGCTCAGCCGGTAGAGCACCTGACTTTTAATCAGGGTGTCGCAGGTTCGAATCCTGCTGGGCTCACCACTTATAACTATGATTAAAGTTTATTTAGCTGGAGAAATTCACACTAATTGGCGCGAAGATTTAATTCAATTGTGCAATTCTGCCAATTTGAAGATCCAATTTTTTTCTCCTGTAACTAATCATGAAAATTCTGATAATTGTGGAGTAGAAATATTAGGACCTGAGGATAAAAATTTTTGGAAAGACAATAAAGGTGCCAATATTAATTCTATTCGCACAAAAAAAGCTATAAAGGATAGCGATGTAGTAATTGTTAAATTTGGCGAAAAATACAAACAATGGAATGCTGCCTTTGACGCTGGATATGCATCGGCTCTAAACAAGTCAATTGTTATTATACATAGTGATGATCATCAACATGCTTTAAAAGAGGTAGATGCAGCAGCTTCTGCTGTAGTATCTAATAACGAACAAGTGGTTCGTATTTTAAAATATGTCCAAGATGGATCTCTTGAAAAATAAATATGAAATATAATAAATCGACCAACTGTTTATTTATCGTTATAATATGAAATATGCTTGATAAAAGAAAATTTTATATAAATGGTGAATGGGTATCTCCATCAAAAAACTCAGATTTTAATGTAATCAATCCAGCTACAGAAGAACCTTATGTAACTATATCTTTAGGTAATGAAGATGACACTAACAAGGCTGTAGTGGCGGCAAAAAATGCTTTTACTTCATGGAAAAATTCATCTGTACAGGAAAGAATAACTTTACTTGAAAAGCTATTAAAGATTTACAAGAGAAGATTTAATGAGATGACCCAAGCCATTTCAACTGAACTTGGTGCTCCCTTAGATTGGGCCTCATCTGCACAAACAGCCTCTGGAGAGTCACATATTGAAGATTTCATATTGAGATTAAAAAAATTTGAATTTGAAACAAAATTTGATGAAAATTCTAATAATTATATAGTTTATGAACCTATTGGTGTGTGTGGTCTTATTACACCATGGAATTGGCCTATTAACCAAATAGCTCTAAAAGTAATACCAGCTTTTGCCACTGGCTGTACCATGATTTTAAAACCATCTGAAATGGCACCTCTGTCTGGTTTATTGTTTGCTGATATGATACATGAGGCAGGTTTTCCTGCTGGTGTTTTTAATTTAGTAAATGGAGATGGAGCAGGTGTTGGATCTCAAATATCCAGTCATCCTGATATAGACATGGTTTCATTTACTGGCTCTACTAGAGCAGGTAAATTAATTTCAAAAAGTGCAGCTGACACAATTAAAAGAGTTTGTTTAGAGCTTGGTGGTAAGGGAGGTAATATTATTTTTGCTGATGCATATCCCAATGCTGTTAGAGATGGTGTAAGGAATATAATGAGTAATTCTGGTCAATCATGTGATGCACCTACACGAATGTTAGTTGAAAAATCAATTTATGAAAAAGCTGTTGAGGAAGCTGCAGATGAGGCTAAAAAGATAGGCGTAGATTTACCATCTAAATCAGGAGATCATATTGGCCCTGTAATTAATAAATCTCAATTTGAGAAAATACAGTCGTTAATACAAAGCGGTATTGACGAGGGCGCTACACTTGTAGCTGGTGGAGCAGGTAGACCATCAAATCTTGAAAAAGGTTATTATGTAAAACCAACTGTATTCACAAATGTTAGTAATGATATGAGAATAGCTAAAGAGGAAATATTTGGTCCAGTGTTATCCATTATTCCTTTTGAGTCTGAAGAAGAGGCTATTTCGATAACTAATGATACACCATATGGATTAGGTAATTTTTTACAAACTGAAAATAAAGAGAGAGCCAGAAGAGTTTCAAAACAATTAAGGGCTGGTGTAGTTCAAATCAATGGAAATGCTCCTGACGCTGGAACACCTTTTGGAGGCTACAACCAATCTGGTAATGGACGCGAGGGTGGAACCTGGGGTCTGCACGAATATTTGGAAGTTAAAGCAATAAGTGGTTGGAAATAGATGATAGGATTTGTCATGGTTGGAACAAACGATCTTGATAAAGCTACTGGGTTTTATGATACGCTTCTTGATATTATTGATTTAAAGAGAATTGAAAAAACTGATACTTATGGCTCCTACGCCCCTAAATCAAATCCCGAGGCAGTAGAATTTTATGTTACAACTCCTTTCAATGAAGAAAAAGCAACAGTTGGTAACGGAACTCAAATTTCTTTTTATATAAATAATAAAGAAACTGTCGATTTATTTCATTCTACTGCAATAAGTTTAGGTGCAAAAGATGAAGGTGCCCCAGGTGAGAGATATGAAGGTGAGTATTATTCTTATATCAGAGATTTAGATGGCAACAAAATTTGTGGTTACACTTACCTGAACAAATAAAGATTTATTTTATTTTTATGTCCTATTCTGATATTGAAAATAAATTGAACTCAGGAAAAATTATTATTCTTGATGGTGGAATGGGTGCTGAGCTAGAAAAACTCGGAGCATCTATGGATAATAATCTTTGGTCTGGCAGATGTTCTGTAGATAATCCTGAAATCGTATACAAAGCCCATCAAAATTTTATTCAATCAGGCTCAGATATAATTACGACTAATACTTACGCTAGTACTCCAATTTCAATGAAAGAATATGGCTATGAAAACCATATTGAAGAATGGAATAAAGCGAGTGTAAAAATAGCTAAAAATGTTATTGATAATTCTAATTCCAATGTGTGTGTAGCTGGTTCGGTTTCTACATATGGTAGTTGGGATAGAATTGAACCAAAATTCTTAAAACCAGGTTTTTTAAAACAATTAAGTATTTTATCTGAAGCAGGAGTTGATTTAATTATCCTTGAAGCAATGACTTCATCAACAAGAACAATTGAGACACTATTAGATTGTTCAAATGAATTTGATATATCAGTATGGCTTTCAATATCGTGTGCATTGGACAGAAAAAGAGATAAACTTATGCTTGGTTATCAAGAAAGTATAAGTAATTCTGAGGCATTCTTTTACGATGATTTTGAAAATTCAATTAATGAATTTAAAAAAATTCATGATGGTCCTATATTAATAGCTCATTCCGATATAAAGGTGATAAATCAAGGAATTCAAATAATCAAAAGTAATTATAATGGTGTTATTGGGGCATATCCGAATAACGGTTTTTTTAAAAAACCACATTGGAATGTGGTAGAGAGTATTTCTCCACAAGAGTATTATGAAGAAGCTAAATTATGGGTTGAAAGTGGAGCACAAATTATAGGTGGTTGCTGTGGAGTCAGCCCTAGTCATATTAAAGCATTATCAGTTTTAAAGAATTAATTTTTAAGTTAATTCTGTTTCTTTGTATGAAGATGTATCTTCCATTAACAATTTAGTATCAATATTTATACCTAAACCTTCATTGTCCTCTATTTTGACAAATCCATCTTTTATTTCATAGTTTTGATTACTAAATTTTAATGAGTATGGAATATATTCAGGAAAAAATTCTGCCATTTCTGTATTTGTAAAACTCATACATACATGTACCATCGCAGATGCTGCAATTGACATAGAATTCCAACAATGAGGAGAAACTGTAACTTTTTTTTCATGAGATAATTTGATTATTTTTATCATTTCAATAATTCCCCCAACACCTGAAATATCTGGATTGAAAATATCAACTGCATCCAAAGCTAAAGTTTCAATAAAATGATTTAATCCACATTGCTTTTCACCTGAAACAATTCTCAAACTTGTTTTCTCTCTAATGTCTTTAAGTGATCTTGTTGCTTCACCATCAACTGGTTCTTCAAACCAATAAGGTCTAAATTCCTCAACAAGTGAAGCCAGTTTTAATGATATATTTGTATCTTTAGGGCAGGCTAGATCTAACATAAGAGGTATTTTATAACCTAAAACATCTCTTATTTTTGAAACACATGTTGCTGCTTGTTCAACAGTTCTATTTTGAAGTGGATATATTTTAATTCCTCCATAACCATCGCTTAGTGTTTCTATACATCTTGATAATAAATTTTCATCATTTTTAAAATCCTCACTCCATATTGTTGCATAAACAGGAACTTTTTCTCTATAATCCTTTGATAATATTTTATAAAGAGGTTTTTTTTCTTTCTTCCCCTCTATATCCCAAAGACTCATTTCTATAGCACTTGTTGCAGCGGAAAAGTCAATTCCACGATGTCCATCAGCTATTAAATTTGACTCTGTATAAAATTTATCTGGCGTCATGTCTTTTAAATGAGATAAAGAGCTCATTAAATTATGAATAATTTCCACAATTCCTTTTTCTCTTGCAGGTAATGAAAAAGCCTCACCCCAGCCCTCAAAACCATCAGAGTTAGTTAATTTTAAAAATATAAATGGTTTTATTTGCGACCATCCATCTTCAGTTTGTTTTGAATTAGTTATCCATGTCTCCACTTTTCTTATGAATGTCATTATTTAAAATTTTTCAATTAATTTCTTTAAATGATTGTCACTTACACCACAGCATCCACCAATGATTTGTATTTGATCATCAATAAATTCTAGGCAAGAATTTGCAAATTCATCTTCATTACATGTAGCAATAGCTTCATGTGTTCTTGTATCAAATTTATGTATTTCTGGATAAAACATCATAGGGCCACTCCAATGATCTTTTATAATTTTCAAGCCACCATAGCTATCTTGAAACCACGTGTGCATAATACCATAAACATCTCCACCAATATTTGTTAATGTTTTTATAATATCTTCAAATAAAATTATATCATCTTCAGGTAAAAATTTCGGTTGTTCTTGATATATCTTTTCATCATAAATTAGTGATTTTTCTTTTTCAGCTCTAAAATTTCTTCCAACCATCGTGTTATCATATTTACTTACACAACAACTTAATCCAACCCATACAGGTAAACCAGTTTGTAAAGCAGCATTCAATAATAATTGTGAATGGTCTATGTCTAATAACATTTCTAATATTAAAATGTCTACACCAGAATTTTTTAATGTGTTAGCTGCCTCTATATAATTCTCTTCTTCTTGTTTAAATGACGGAATAAACCTTGGATCAGGTACAAATTCATTTTCCTTTAAAGCAAAAAAATTGGATAGACTTCCAGCTATAGCAACCTGATTTTCCTTATTACAGTTTTTTAATGCTTTTCTAGCTAATTCGACAGATCCAGTTAAAAATTCTATAGTTTCATTTTCACGATTTAAACTTTGTAAAACGTGTCTACTAGTTGCAAAAGTGTTAGCGGTAATGATATCACATCCAGCATTGATAAAGTTTTCATGAACTTTTACAACAATATCAGGAGATGTAATTGTTGATAATGCTGCAAAAGCAGGGCTCATATCACCACCTAATTTAGCAATCTCAGAACCATTTCCACCATCGAGGAAAATTTTTGAATTGTTATTTAATTTTTCTTTATAAATCATGATTTTTTTGTGTTTGGCGCTAGTACTACTGCTAAAATTCCACCAAGCACAATCATTGAACTTCCTATTATTTCACGCCAGCCAAAAGGCTCATCTGTTAAAATACTAGAACTGGTCACACCAACAAGTATTTCTGATAAAAAAAGAATGGAACACAAACCTGCACCTAATTTGCTAGGAGACCAGAATATTACTATACCTGTGGGTATAAAATAAAAAACAGATATAAAGAAAAGAAATGAAGACATTGCAACGAAAGAGTCCATTGTGGGCATAGGTCCTAAATAATCTTTTAAAAAGTAGCCAGCGACAATGTTAAATAAAGTTCCATAAAAAAAGAAAGAAAAAATTGTTGGGAATACACCATCTGTCTTTGCGATTTCTAATTTTATCATCCCACCAGCAAATAAAGCCCCTCCAGCAAAAGCTAACCAATCACCAGCGTTTTCTGGTAAAGGGATTATCGTTTGCTTACTAAATACTACCCATAGCCCCCCTAAAGCTAAACCAAGTGTTATAGCTCTTTCTATCCCAGGTCTTTTTTTTAAAAATAAAATTTCAAAAATAGTAGTCCATATTGGTGTCATGTAAAAAAGTATTAATGCTCGAACTACATCAGTCAAAAGAAAACTCAACGCATAACAAATAAAGCCACCCCCACAAAGTAAGCCTGTTATAGGTAGCTCTAAACCAAAAGTTCTTCCATTAATTTTACGCCAAACTGCAATTGGAGATAAAATTATAACTCCAATAATCATTTGTGCGATGGTTCCCCAACCACCAGTAAGACCACCATCTTCTAATATTCTTTGTGGTAACCAATATATTCCCCATGATCCAGCTGATATAGCAAGGGCAGCTGCTATTTTATAATGATGAGGGTGCCTCATTTTTATTAATCTAACAGAGGTTTAAACTTACTAAAGTTAAATATTTCCTCATATTTTTTTGCAAAAGCAAATAATTGTAAATCATTTTTCCTTTTTCCAATTATCTGCATACCCATTGGCATACCAAGTTCATCAAATCCGACAGGGATAGTAAATGTAGGTAATTCAAGAAGACTAGATAATATAAAAATTTCTAACCAACGGTGGTAAGTATCTAACTCAAAAGTATTTATTTTTTCAGGAAACTGTTGATTTTTATCAAACGGAAATAGTTGTGCAGAGGGTAATGCCAGAAAATCAAAGTTTTTAAAAATATTTTCAATTTGTTCCGCACACCTTTTTTTTTGTTTATAAGCACTATCTAAGTCTTCATCATTTATATTTTTTCCTTGATTGTACTCCCATATAGCTTGGTAAGTCATTGTATTAATATCTTTTATGTTCATTGCTAAAGTATCTTCGTAAATACTTTTTGATCTAAACGTAATCCAGCTATTCCATAGAGCTTCATTATCAAAATCTGGTTTTAATCTTTCAATTTTTACATTCAAGTTTTCTAATTTTTTAAGTTGAGACTCGCACATATCTAAAATTTTTTTTTCAATTTTATAATTGTTATTCATATTAGATAACCAACCTATTTTGATATTGGTTAAATTTTCATCTTTTATTTTTTGATTTTTAAAAAGTTCATTTAAATCAAAAGAGTATTTATCCCTTGTATCACTTCCAATCATTTCATCTAATAAAAATGCCATATCACTTGGTGATTTTGCTAAACAACCAGGTGTTGTGAGTATGGGAATTCTTGATAGTTGGTTTTCTCTATCTACTGATATTAAGCCAGGTGTAGGTCTGTATCCATAAATATTTGCATATGCTGCTGGACCTCTGCATGACCCCATTTGATCAGTGCCGTCTGCAAAAGGTATTAGTCCCGCTGCTACAGCAGTGCTGGCTCCTCCACTTGATCCTGCTGCAGATTTTGTATTATCATAATAATTAGAAGTTGGCCCAAACAATCTGTTTATTGTATGTCCACCAACACCTAATTCTGCTGTATTAGTTTTTCCAATTATAATAGCTCCACTTTTAATTAGACGTTCTACAAATAATGAATTTTTTTTAGGAAAATAATCTTTTGTTCCAGGATAGCCATATGTTGTTTTAATGCCAACTACATCACTTAAATCTTTAATAGCTATGGGAATTCCATTCAAAGTATTATCAAATTGAGTTAAATTATCTTTATTTATAGCCTCTTTTATAAGATCTCCTCTGTCCTTGAGAAGCACTATTGCATTTAAATCTGGATTAAATTTTTCAATCCTATCCAAATAATATTCCATTAACTCTTTGATAGATATTTGTCGCTGATTAATACTGTGTATTATTTTTTCAACAGATTGATCCTCAAGCATAGAGGCTTAGCGAGCTTGTTTTATACTTTGAGTAACAATTTCTTTCATTTGCAACAATGATGCTTCTTTTGGATTTGTTGCATAGGCTTGATCCTGCATTGCTTTTTTTGCGATTCTTTCAGCACAGTCTTCGGGAACATCAATTTCACTTAAACTTTTGGGGATATTTAATCTATCAAGTAACAATTCGATATTTTGAGTAAATTCTTTTACTGTATGATTTTCAAACTGCATGGCTTCTGACATTCTTTGAACTTTCTCGTCCATACCTGGTAAATTGAAATGAAGAACAGGTGGTAAAACAATAGCATTCGTCAAACCATGGTGAGTATTAAATTCTGCTCCAACCATGTGGGATATTGAATGAACATTACCTAATCCCTTTAAAAAGGATATTCCTCCCAAATATGATCCTATAATCATTGCACCTCTTGCCAATAAATTATTTGGCTCTTCTACAGCTAAAATAAGAGATTTTGAAATTAAATTAAGACTTTCTAAAGCAGCTCCATCACAAAGTGGATGAAAACCTGGCACACAGTATCCCTCGATACTATGTACAAGTGCATCGACACCTGTCCACGCTGTTAATTTTGGAGGTAGTTCTAAAGTTAACTCTGGATCTACCAGTGTAAATATAGGCCTTACATCTGGATGCCATATGCAAAATTTCATTCCTTTTTCTAAATGTGTAACCATTGCTGTTATTTCTGTTTCTGCCCCAGTTCCTGCTGTTGTTGGGATAGTTATTATTTTTGGAAAAGCATTTTCTTTTGTTATCTTTGGAACAGGTTGTTCAAACTCAAAATCCCATAAAGGGGTTTCACTATTGACAGTTAAACATATGGATTTGCCACCATCCATCGCACTTCCACCACCAATAGCTATGATTGAGTCGTGACTTCCATTTTTAAATTGGTCACAACCTTTAGATATCTCGTCATCTCGTGGGTTAGGAGATATATTATAAAATAAATCTGATTTAATATTTTTTTTTGACAATAATGCTATTAACTTTTTAATAAAAGGAAGATCCTTACTTCCACTATCTGTTACAATAAGAGGATTTTTAATATCAAATTCTTCACAAAAATTTCCAATTTCATTAAATCTTCCTGGTCCATAATACGTGGTTGTTGGAAACGTCCAGTCTTGATTAGAGAGAATGTCTTTTTCGTTCAGTTTAAAGTTTTTCATTTAAGATAATAAAGTTTATAACAAGTTAATAGTGATATGAAATGATTAATTTTATTAATAATCAAAAAAATACATTTCTTGCAATCTCTGCAATGGTTATTGGAGTAATATTCATAGATATACACGGATTGATTGTAAAATATTTAGGAGGTGAGTACTCAACAATTCAACTAGCCCTTTTTAGAAATACTTTTGCAATTATCCCTCTAATACTTTTACTAATTTATAATAAAGAAAGCACTGATCTTTTTAAAAATTTAAATAAAAAATTTATTTTATTTTGTTTTATTAGAGGTTCATGTTTTTTGGCTATTAATATTTTGTATTACATTGCTATAAATAATATGGAATTTGCTACAGCATCTACACTAACTTTTTCCTCTACATTTTTTATAGTAATTTTATCAATCTTCTTTTTAGGAGACAGAGTTGGTATATATAGATGGTCAGCTGTTATAATTGGATTTGTTGGAGTTGTAATGATTATGAAACCAAATAGTAGTATTTTTTCCTATTATTCTATTTTACCAATACTGGTTGCTTTCTTATGGGCTGTCCAAGTTATAGTACTAAAATTTATACCAGATAATTTTACTACAGGAAAAATTCAATTTTATTCTCTCTTTTCATCTTTTCTTGGTTCGTTAATATTTATTTTTTTTACAACTGGTCATACACATATCGAGAGTAATGCTGACTTTTTAATTTTATCATTAATTGGTATTTTTGGAGGAACTGCTGCAATACTATTTATTTACTCATATAGGTTAATAGCAGCTAGTAAAATCGCAGTTTTTGAATATTTAGCAATACCCTCATCTTTTATTCTAGCCTGGATATTTTTTGGTGAAGCACCTTTTGATCAACTTTTCCCTGGAGTTTTATTAATAGTTTTTGCAGGAATGATTATTATTTGGAGAGATAAAAACAAGAAAATTAATAAACCAAATTAAATGATTAGTTCATTTAGATTTCATAGACTTCATAACAATTGTTCGATCAATTTCTCCAACTAGCTCTCCAGATTGGGAATTTATTATAGGGTAGGCCGTATCATCTTCACAAATCTGGTCAATTAATGTTTCAATTTTAGCATTTTCATCTATGCATTTTGTTTTATCTGAAAATAATTTTTTTGACTCATCAGAACATTCCTTACGCATAACTTTTCCTGCGCTTAATACTTTATATTTTGGAACATCTTCACAAAAATCTTTAACGTATTTATCAACTGGATTTGCCACAATTTCTTCAGGTGTTCCAACTTGAGAAATCTCTCCATCTTTCATAATAGCAATATGATCTCCCATTTTTATTGCCTCTAAAAAATCATGAGTAATAAAAACCATAGTTCGTTGTAATTTTTTTTGAATGTCTAAGAGTTCATCTTGCATTTCTCTTCTAATCAATGGGTCTAAAGCAGAAAATGGCTCATCAAATATTAAGATTTCTGGCTCAACTGCCATCGCACGTGCTAAACCAACTCTTTGTTGCATTCCACCTGATAGCTCTCTTGGATAATTATTATGCCAACCTTTTAAACCAACTAGATTTAAAGACTCTGTAGCCTTGTCTAATCTTTCTTGTTTTTTTTCTCCTCTAATTTCTAAACCATAAGAAATATTTTCAAGAACTGTCCGATGTGGAAAAAGTCCAAAGTGTTGAAATACCATACTCATTTTATTTCTTCTAAGATCAAGAAGGCTATTTCTACTAATTTTTGTAATGTCAATATCATCAATAATTACCGATCCAGATGTAGGTTCAATTAATCTAGTTAAACATCTAACTAAAGTTGATTTTCCACTACCTGATAATCCCATTACAACAAATGTTTCACCTTTTTGAATGGAAAAGCTGACATCTTTGACAGCTACTACATGTCCGGTTTTTTCTTGTACTTCGTCTCTACTTAAATTTGGATCTAAATTGTCTAAAATTCTTTTTTCATCATTACCAAAAATTTTCCATATATTTGAGCAAATAATTTTATCCATATTATCCTAGTATAAGGCTATTATAATTGTGAATTAATACTATTAAAATAAAATTATTTTTATAAATTCTTATATAGTTGAATAAATATAATTAAATATGTCTTTAGATCAAAATATAGCTACTAAAAATAAATTAAATAAAAATATAATTTTTTACTTAAGTATTTTTATCATTGGGGCAGTAGCTTATTATCTATCGATTATTAATGAGGACCCTACTGTATTTCCTAAATCTATTACTGATGAATTTAAATTTACCGCATGGATAAATGCCGGAGAAGATTATTTAAAAGATAACTATAGATGGATAACGAGATTATTTGCCTCTTTTTTACAAGCTGGTTACATGGCATTGGAGAATTTCTTTGTTGAGTCTCCGTGGATTTTAATAATGTCTTTAATGACTCTTCCAGCTTTAGCATATGGTGGTATTAAACTTGCTCTATTTTGTATGTTTACAGTTTATTTCTGGGGTGCAGTTGATATGTGGGAAGTCTCAATGCAAACATTAGCATTAATGGGCTTATCAGTAATTTTATCTGTAATTTTTGGAGTTATCCTAGGGATACTCAGTTCTCAAAGTGATAGATTTGAAAATTTTTTAAAGCCTATCTTGGACACCATGCAAGTCATGCCTGCCTTTGTATATTTATTCCCTGCTATGTTCTTTTTTGGAATTGGCGGTGCTCCAGCAATACTTGCTACACTAATTTATGCTATGCCTCCAATTATTAGGTTAACAAATTTAGGGATAAGACAAGTATCTAAAGAAACAATAGAGTCAGCTGAGTCTTTTGGATCTAATAAATTTCAGCTTTTATTTAAAATTAAAATACCGATGGCCTTACCAAGTATCATGATGGGTGTTAATCAAACAATTATGATGGCTTTAGCTTTAGTTGTTCTTGCAACTTTTATTGGTGCCGAAGGTTTAGGTGGTCAAGTATGGCAAGCAATTAGAAAATTAGATGTTGGTTGGGCGATGGAAGGGGGCTTGTGTATTTTATTTATGGCAATAATGTTTGATAGAATAAGTAGTGCTATTAGTAAAGAAAAAGAAACCTTACCTGATGATGTAAAAAAATTTTACTTATTGCCGCAAAATTTACACAGAAACCCTTTAGCAAACTTGATTGAATTACCTTTGAGAATATCTGTAAAGCTCATAAATATATTTTTTACAACTATTGTTAATATTTTTGCTAGTTTAATTGCTAGCTTTATTTCTTTTTTTAATAAGTCTCAAAAAGGTTCAGTTAAAAATTTTATAAACCAACGATATTTTTTATTTTCATCATTTTTAATTTTTATCTTTATTTATATTTTTGATGCATACATTTATAGTATAGGAACTTTTCCAGAAACTTGGGCAATTGATATTCAAAAACCAATAGAAGATACTGTCAAGGCAATGACTCTTGATCCTGGTTTTATATCATTTGCAAAAGGCATGAAGTATTTTGTTTACTTATATTTGCTAAACCCATTAAATTTATTTCTAACTCAGATACCTTGGTGGTATACAATGATTGTTTTTATCCTAATAGGATATGTGACAGTTGGAATAAAGTTTGCCACCATCACCGCAATATTATTAGCCTTTATTGGAGCTACAGGTATGTGGGTGCATTCAATGATTACGCTATCTTCAGTATTAGTTTCAGTTTTAATTTGTTTTGTAATAGGAGTACCACTTGGAGTAATAGCATCCTACAATAAATGGTACAGAGATATCCAAAATGTTGTTTTAGATGCAATGCAAACTTTGCCCTATTTTTGTTATTTAATTCCTGTCTTAATGTTTTTTGGAGGAAATATAGTATCTGCAGTTATTGCAACAGTTATATATTCTGTACCACCAATAATAAGATTAACAGCTCTTGGGTTGTCACAAGTTTCAGGGAGCTATTCAGAGGTATCTAAATCTTTTGGAGGAACAGGTATTCAAACTTTAAATAAAGTAAAATTTCCACTAGCTGTTCCCAGTCTCGTCATGGGTTTTAATCAAACTGTAATAATGGCTTTTGCAATGCAAATTGTTACACCATTGATTGGAGGAAAAGGTCTAGGACTCCAAGTATTTAATGCACTTCAAAGATCAGATACAGGAAGAGGTCTATCAGCCGGTTTAGCTATCGTTCTTCTAGCTATTATCATCGATAGGATAACCCACGCCTGGACTAAGAAACAAAGACAAGCCCTTGGATTAGATAATTCCTAATGGGTTTTAAGAAAGATCTTCCCTTAACTAGTTCGCATTGGGGAACTTATAGAGCAAAAGTAAATAATGGGAAAGTCACAGAATTAATTGGATGGGAAAATGATAAAGATCCATCACCAATAGGCCCAGGTATTTTAGACATTCACGATAATCAAACGCGAATTGATAAGCCTATGATCAGAAAAAGTTGGATTGATAATGGACCAGGAACAAACAATAACTTAAGGGGGATAGATCCTTTTGTGGCTGTATCTTGGGATGAAGCTGAAAATATAGTAGCCAAAGAATTAAACAGAGTAAGAGAAAACTTTGGTAATTCCTCAATATTTGGTGGATCTTATGGCTGGGCTAGTGCTGGAAGATTTCATCATGCTCAAAGCCAACTACATCGTTTTTTAAATTGCATAGGTGGCTACACAAGATCAAAGTTTACTTACAGTTTTGCAGCAGCAGAAGCAATGGTTCCCCATATACTTGGAAGCTATAGAGCCTTTCTTGATACCTGTACTAGTTGGGACTCAATCGAAGAAAACACAGAACTATTTGTATGTTTTGGAGGGATTCCTCTAAAAAATGGTCAAATAGCTCAAGGTGGAACTGGAAGTCATAATCAAAAAGAAAAACTTATTAGTTCTGCTAAAGCTGGCATAAGATTTGTAAATTTGAGTCCACTTAAAAGTGACTTGTTAGACGAAGTTAAAGGAAAGTGGTTACCTTTAAGACCTAATACTGATGTAGCAATTATGCTCGGTCTAGCACACACACTATACAAAGAAAATTTATATAGTGAAATATTTATTGAAAAATACACAGAAGGATTTGATATTTTCTTACCATATCTTTTAGGAGATTTAGATGGAGTTGTAAAAGATGCTAATTGGGCTTCAGAAATAAGTGAAATCTCACCTGAAGAAATTATATCTCTAGCAAGGGACATGTCCTCAAAGCGAACTATGATATCTGTTAGTTGGTCTTTAACTCGCCAAGATCATGGTGAACAGCCTTTTTGGGCAGCAATTATGCTGGCATCAATGTTGGGTCAAATAGGTTTACCAGGTGGTGGTTTTGGATTTGGTTATAGTGCAACTAATCACATTGGTGGGCAGTTTTCCATTATTCCTGGTGCTGCTTTTCCACAATCTGACAATAAAATTGATAATTTTATTCCAGTTGCAAGAATAAGTGATTTACTTTTGAATCCAGGTAAAACTTTTCATTTTGATGGCAAGGAGTATGAATATCCTGATATTAAATTAATTTATTGGGCAGGTGGAAACCCATTTCATCATCATCAGGATATTAATAAACTTTTGCTAGCTTGGCAAAAACCTGAAACCATTATTTCTAATGAATGGTGCTGGAATTCTTTAGCTAAATATTCAGATATTATCTTACCTTGTACCACTCCACTTGAAAGACAAGACATAATGCTTACCCCAAGAGATCCTTATGTAATTTCAATGTCAAAATTAGTTGAACCTTTTGAAGAGGCTAAAAGTGATTTTGATATTTTTAAAGGAATTGCAAAAAAAATGGATATTGAAAATCTTTTTACTGAAGGAAGAGATGAAGAGGATTGGCAAAAATGGATTTATCAAGAAACGTCAGTCAAATCAAAGTCATTAAAAAATATCGATTTTCCTAACTATCAGGAGTTTAGAAAAATAGGGTGGTTTAAAGTACCACCACCAAAAGAAAATACAATAATGTTAAAAGATTTTAGAGAAGATCCTACTAAATTTCCCCTTTCAACTCCAAGTGGAAAAATAGAAATATATTCTAAAACAGTAGATAGTTTTAATTATGAAGATTGTCCTGGTCATCCAACCTGGTTAGAACCCTGTGAATGGCTTGGAAGTAAAAATAAAAACTATCCTTTACATTTAATATCTAATCAACCAAAAAATAAATTACATAGTCAAATGGATCACGGAGGTTATAGTAAATCATTTAAAATTAAAGATCGTGAACCAATTGAAATGAATAGTGTTGATGCGAGCATTCGTGGAATAAATCAGGGAGATATAGTAAAACTTTTTAATGATAGAGGTGCCTGTTTAGCTGGTGTAAATATTAATGATAATATCCGCCCTGGAGTTGTTCAAATTAGTACAGGTGCATGGTACGATCCTGAGGATACTAAAAATTTAAAAACCATCTGTAAACATGGTAATCCTAATGTCCTTACAAAAGACAAAGGAACTTCGAAATTAGGTCAAGGTCCTATAGCACACTCATGTCTTATCGAAGTAGAATTAGTTAAAGATAATATTTCTCCTGTGACTGCATTTGACCCTCCTGTTATTATTCGTGATTATAAATCTAATAGAGTCATTGGTAAATAAATGGGAAATTTACAAGAAGAAGCTGATCTAAACCAAACAATTCAAATTAGTGCGCGTAGATTTGAAGAATCCCCATTCATTCAGCGTACTAATACTTCTAATATGGTCAGAGGTGTCTATGCAGGAAGATACTTTCCTATGAAAATTGATGAAGATCCTTTAGAAAAATATTGGCTTTTAAGACAAAAAGCTCTTTTATTTGATGTTCCAGAAAAACCGATAGAAATATCAGGAAAAGACTCAGTTTCTTTTTTGAATAAAGTGCTGACAAGAGATATTTCAAAAACAAAAATTGGCAGAGGTTATTATGCACTCGCATGTACACCAAAAGGTGGAATTTTCATGGATGGAGTTTTATTTAGATTTGATGAAGAAAAGTTTTGGTACGTTCAAGCAGACGGCCCATTTGAAGATTGGCTTATTGCTCATAGTTCAAATTATGATATTCAAATAAAAGACCCTAAATCCAGAGTTCTTCAAATTCAAGGTCCGGCATCAATCGATATTATGAAGTTAGCATCTAATGGAAAGATTGATGAAAATATGCCTTATTTTACATCCAATTTTTTTGATCTAGGAGGGCAAACTTTATATGTCTCAAGAACAGGTTTTACAAATGAATTAGGATTTGAAATTTTTTGTGATGGTTTTAACACAGACCATTTGGCTCTATGGGACTATCTTATTGAATGTGGTAAACCATATGGTATGCAATTTTCTGCCTCTAGAGCCATGACTATTAGAAGAATTGAGGGTGGTATTTTTGGAAATTTAACTGATATAGATACAACAATTACTCCTTTCGAAGCAGGCCTAGGGTATTTTGTTAATATGGATAAAGATTTTATCGGTAAAGATGCATTAATTAAAAAAGATAAAAGGACTTGTTTATTTGGAATAACATGTAAAACAGCAGTTCCTAAAGCCGGAAGTAAAATAAACATTAATGATAAAGAAGTCGGCTACATAACAGCAGGTGTACCATCTCCAACTCTCCAACAAGGAATTGGTTATGTAAGATTTTATAAACCAAATGATTATATAAATAAAGAGATAGAAATAATTCTCCCAGATAATTCTTCACATACCGGAGTCGTTGTGGATTTACCTTTTTATGATAAAGAAAAAAAAATTGTAAAGGGGATAGATAGATCTATTCCCATTAAACCTGATAGTTATTCTTTTGATGCAAAATAATTTTCTTAAAAATAAAAAAATTATTTTATCTGCTGGTGCTTCTGGGATAGGTTTAGCTACTGTAAAATTATTACTATTACAAGGTGCTATTGTTTATACTTGTGATATTGATAAAAAAAATATTAATAAACTGAAAAAAAATTCATACTTTAATAAAAAACTTTTTATATCAGAATGCGATGCTTCAAAAGAAGATGAGGTGAAAAAATTTTATAAAGAAATATCAAATAAAACCAAAATAATAGATGGACTTATAAATAATATTGGAATAGCTGGACCCACATCTCCTTTAGAGAAAATTAAATCTGATGATTGGGAAAAGACTTTACATGTAAATGTAAATAGTCATTTTTATTTTACTAAATATGCAATACCCATGATTAAGAAATCTAAAAATGGCTCAATCATCAATATTTCCTCTACAGCTGGTATTGATGGTTTTCCTAATAGATCACCTTATGCGGCAAGCAAATGGGCTTTAGTTGGTATTACTAAAACTTTAGCAATGGAATTAGGTAAATTTAATATACGAGTAAATGCAATATGCCCGGGTTCTGTTAAAGGTGCGAGAATGATGAGGGTCATAAAAGCGAAAGCAAAAATGTTAAAGCAATCTGTAAGATCAATTGAAAAAGATTTTGTTTCTATGAGTTCTTTAAAACAATGGGTTTATGAAGATGATATAGCAAAAATGTGTTCCTTTTTAATTTCACAAGACTCCCTTAGAGTCTCTGGTCAAGTAATTTCTATTGATGGAAATACTGAGAGAATGGATTAAGTTTTTTTTAGCTTTAAATAATCTCTAGTCTCTTGGGGACTCATAATAGAGGAGCCCAACTCATGAACTATTTTTATTGCCTTTTCAACTAATTGTGGATTAGTTGCAAGTTTTCCCTTTGATAAATATAAATTATCTTCAAGCCCAACTCTGGGATTACCTCCAAGTAAAACTGTTTGTGCAACAAAGGGCATTTCATTTCTTGAAATTGCAAAGCCTGACCAAATAGCATTTTTAGGCATGACATCTAACATTGCAATCATAGCTGTAGTTTTTGCTGGAGCTCCCCAGGGAATTCCTAAACACATTTGATATAAGGGTGGGTCACTAAGTAGTCCTTCTTCATAAAGTTGAGCACCAAACCACATGTTACCTAAATCAAATGCTTCAACTTCAGGTTTAACCCCAATTTCTTTTAATCGTTTTGCTGCTTTTCTTAAATCATTTGGAGTATTGACTGCCAACACAGAACTATCACCAAAATTTAATGTACCAGCATCAAGTGTACATATTTCCGGAAGTAATTCCTCTACATGAGATATTCTTTCCATAATATTAGCCATATCAGTATAAGGACCAAAATCCATTGGGTTATCTCCTTCACCTATATCTAAATCACCTCCCATACCGGTTGTTAAATTAATAATTACATCAGTGTCACTCGATCTAATTATTTCAACTACTTCCTTATAAAATTCAAATTTTCGACTAGGCGTTCCATCTTCCTCTCTGACATGAATATGAACTATAGAAGCACCTGCTTGAGCAGACTCTATTGCGGATTTAGCTATTTGTTTTGGTGTTTTTGGAAGATCAGGATGTTTTGATGCAGTGTCACCGGATCCATTAACAGCACATGTAAGAAATACTTTAGTTTTCATCATTTTTGATAGTATTACACTTAATTAATTAATAAAAAACATATTTTATAGGCTTTTGTTACCCATTAATGAATAAATAACATATGTACTTTGACTATTTTTTGCTAATATAAATGCTTTATGGGAGGGATAATCTATGAGAATATCTAAAACTATTATAACTTTTATTCTATCCTCTATTCTTTTTACCGCAACATTCAGTAAAGCTAATGCTGAAAAATTATTAGCAGCAATCGCTGACTGGACTGGTGGAGAGATTTCATGTCAAGTAGCTGTAAGCATACTTGAGGATGAGTTAGGATACGAAATTGATAGAATCGTATTTGCTTCAGGAACTGGCCTGTGGGAAGCCATTGCTGCAGGCGATATTGATTTTGCTTGCGAGTCATGGCCTAGTTACGCTGAAGCTGATGACGTTATGTTAAGTGGCGACCTTATCCATGGTGGAGAAGTTAAAATGACTTACTCTGGTGATGGAAGTGTAAAATTACTTGGAACTGTTGGTATTACCGGTATGTCAGATTACTATGTTCCAAAATATTGGGCTGATGCAAACCCAGATTTTTCTAGTTATGCTGATTTAAATAAATTTAAAGAAGATTTTGCTACTATGGAGTCTGGTGGAAAAGGTCGATTAATTGGTTGTCCAGTTGCTGGTTGGAACTGTCATGATCAAAAAAGATTAGATTTACTTGGTTTAGACTTTGTTGCTGATGAATTGGGAACCGAAACTGCTGCTCTTGCTGAAGCGCAAGGTATGTATGATAGAGGTGAACCTTTCTTAATGTATCTTTGGGAGCCTCATTGGTTCTTTGGTGTTAACGAATTAGTAGGTGTTAAATTAGCTCCAAACAAAACATGTGATACCTTTACAGAGGCTAACAACTGGGAAACTTGTGGCGCTGACTATTGGCCAGCTACTGGTTGGGCTGTTGATTATCCAATGAACTACGGTAATCCTGATACATTTGCTAAACCAGAAAACCAAAAAGCACTTGAGTTCTTTGGTAAAATGGCTTTATCAAATGCAGATCAAGCAGCGATGCTCGTTAAAGTTCGTGAAGGTGGAGAGCTTAATGATGTTGTTGCTGAATGGAAAGCAAACAATAAATCTACTTGGGAGAAGTGGTTACCATAATCCTAGAATAATCTAGATTTTTTATTTTATTTATTAGGCCCTGTATATTGCAGGGCCAACCTAATTACTCCGTTGATATACTTTGACAGACTCACTTTATTCAAATCTTATTGAAACTAATTTAGACAATAATAAAACTTTTTTAATATTAGATGATGGATCCGAAATTACTTATAAAAATTTCATAATTCTTGCATCAAAAATTTCTCACAAATTATCAAAATTAGGGTTAAAAGCAGGAAGTCATATTCTTGTAAAGTCTGCCAAATGTAAAGAAACTTTAGCTCTTTATTTGTCATCTATTCTTACTGGATCAGTTTTTTTTCCACTTAATACAAGTTATACAGTTAACGAAACAATCTATTTTATAAAAGACTCAAAACCTTCTTTTCTTATATGTGATAAATCAGAAATTGATAGCTTGAAACCAATTTGCGACGAAATTGGCTGTAAAATTTTATCTTTAAATGCAAACGGAATAGGTGAGATTACTGATGGTATAGAAAACCTTGATAGTTTTTTTGAACCATCAAAAAGAAGCCACAATGATCTAGCAGCACTTTTGTATACTTCTGGGACTACAGGAAAACCTAAAGGTGCTATGTTAACTGAACAAAATTTAGTTTCAAATGCTCAAGAACTAATAAATTTATGGAATATAAATCGCAATGATACTTTAATCCATTCACTTCCAATTTATCATACTCATGGATTGTTTGTTGCTATTAATACCTCCATGATAAGTGGGGCTACTATTAGATTTATAAAAAATTTTAATACAGACTCAATTATTGAAGCATTTAATTATTCAACTCTGATGATGGGTGTTCCAACTTTTTATACGAGATTGTTGAATGACAAAAGACTAGATAAGAAATTAACACAAAATATGAGATTATTTATATCTGGAAGTGCTCCATTGTTAAATCAAACATTTAAAAATTTTTATAGAGTAACCGGTCATCAAATATTAGAGAGATATGGTATGACTGAAACTAATATGAATGCCTCTAATCCTTGTGATGGGGA
Organism: uncultured Alphaproteobacteria bacterium; assembly: GCA_902619375.1. Classification (GTDB taxonomy): domain Bacteria; phylum Pseudomonadota; class Alphaproteobacteria; order HIMB59; family HIMB59; genus HIMB59. The sequence continues at coordinate 156,478 of CACNEB010000001.1, read as the reverse complement.
AAGAAAGGCAGGATCAGTTGGTAAACCTTTAAAAGATATTAAAATAAGAATAAATAATATTCAAAGTGATAATAATAAATCAAAAAATGATATTGGAACAATAGAAATAAATGGTCCTAATGTATTTAAAGGTTATCTAAATAATCCAAAAAAGACACAAGAGGCATTTACTAAAGATGGTTTTTTTATAACCGGTGATATTGGATATTTTGATAATGATGGATATCTATTCATATCTGGAAGAAATAAAGATTTAATCATAAGTGGTGGATATAATGTTTATCCTAAAGAAATTGAAGATATTATTAATCAACACGAATTAGTTTTAGAGTCTGCTGTTTTTGGTATCCCTAATGACGATTTAGGTGAAGTACCTATTGCAGCTATAGTTATGAAGAATAATTCTACAGATTTAAATGATCTTAAAGATTTTTTAAAAAAACACTTAGCGAAATATAAAATTCCAAATAAATATATATTGTTGGATGAACTTCCAAAAAACGTCATGGGAAAAGTTCAAAAAAATACTTTAAAAGAAAAATATTCCTAAATCCCAAAAATATTCTTTTTTTAATAATATTAATGTATAAGTTTTACATGTCTTCGGCAGTGATATTTGGTGCTACTGGTTTAGTTGGCAGTTATTTATTAAAAAACTTAATAAAAGATGAATATTATACCAGCATTAAAATTTTTACGCGTTCTGAAGTAAATATAAAACATCCAAAATTAGAAATTATTAATACAGATTTAAAAAATGTTGAGAATATTAAAGATCAGATTATTGCTGATTGTTGTTTTTTTTGTATTGGTACAACAAAGAAAAACTCTCCTGAAAAAAGTGAATATCAAAGGGTAGAGCTAGATTTGCCTAAGGAAATAGCCAAAATATGTAAATCTAACTCAATTAAGTCCTTCGTCTATATCTCATCTGGTTTTGCTGATCCTAATAATAAAGGTGAATATTTAAGGTTTAAGGGCCTAGTTGAAGAAGAGTTGAAAAGATTAAACTTTGATAACCTTGGTATTTTAAGACCGTCTTTTTTACTAGGTAAAAGAGTACAATTTAGACTTGCTGAGAAAATTGGAATTCCAATTTTCAAGCTATTAACACCATTATTTTTAGGCCCGCTTAAAAAAATGAGACCAATTCATGCAAAAAAAGTAGCTAAAGCAATGTCAAATATTGTAAAGAAAAACTTAGATCAATCTACATATGAGTCTGATGAAATAGTTACGATTAGCGAATATTAAAGAAAATTTGTATTGATGAAAAAACTAAATGTTGTTTACAATGATAACTATGACATTCCTCTACCAGAGGGCCATAGATTTGTTGGTACTAAATTTTCTGATTTATATAATTTTATCAAAAACTCAAATTTATATACAAATTTAACAATTCATCAAAGTAAGTCAGCTCCTATAAATGATGTACAAGTAGTACACAACCGTAATTATGTTATGAGTGTTAAAGAAGGTAATCTATCAAGAGATCAGGAGAGAAGAATTAATTTACCGTGGAGTGAAAAATTAGCTAAAAGATCTTTCCTAGCTATACAAGGCACACTACAAACATCTCAATTGGCGTTGGATTATGGTATTGCATGTCATTTAGCAGGTGGAACTCACCATGCATTTAAAGATTGTGGATCTGGTTTTTGTGTATTTAACGATTTAGCCTATGCCTCGATAACTTTACTTAATCAAAAAAAAATAAATAAAATTTTAATATTAGATTTAGATGTTCATCAAGGTGATGGAACTGCTTCTATTTGTGAAAATATTGATAATATTTTTACATGTTCAATTCATTGTAAAAATAATTTTCCATTTGACAAAAAAAATAGCAATTTAGATGTACCAATAGATGATGAAGTAGATGATGTTAAATATATAAATATCCTCACAAAAACGCTTGATCAAATTGAGTCTCATTTTACACCAGATATTGTTTTTTATGATGCAGGAGTTGATGTTCACTCTAACGATGATCTAGGTAATTTAAACCTTACTGATGATGGCATTAAAAAAAGAGATGAAATTGTATGTGAGTATTTCAAAGAAAAAAAAATACCTCTTTGTACTGTTATAGGTGGAGGATACAGCAAGAATAGACAAGAATTGGCATCTCGGCACTTTTCAATATTCGAAACTGTAAGTAAAACTTATTTATGAATTTTTTTGATTAACTCTTTGAATCAACCCAAAAATTATAGCTATAGCTAATACAATCTTTAGAAATTCACTATAAAAAAATGGCAATAAACCAAGATTTATTGCTTGTTCTAGACCTACAAAAAACGAAAGGTGACTAATACCACACAAAAATATAACAAATGCACCTGCAAGAATAGTAGCCGATAACTTGATTAAACCTGTTTTTACTTCAGATTTGAGAATATATGCAATTATGAACGCAGAAATTACCATTCCGTATAAAAAACCAAATGTTGGAGAAAAAATGTAGCCAATTCCTCCACCATTAGCGAATAAAGGCAGTCCTAGCACACCTAAAACCACATAAATAAATGTTGAATAAAACCCAATCATGCCCATTGATGCAGCTATAAAGAAAACCACCATAGTTTGTAATGTCATTGGAACAGGGTAAAAGGGAATAGAAATTTTAGAAGATATAGTCAATAAAATCACTCCTAGAATAGTTAGGTAATACTTGCTAAAGAAGTGTGTACCAAAAAGATTTTCAGTAATTGTTCTACTCATCGTATGATTATCTTACTTTATCTTCGTCCTTATAAAATCTTGGATCAAATTCATCTAATTTTATACCTCTAAATGTCTTATAAAATGAGCCAAATTTATAGCTACCAAGCTGTTCTAATGGTGTATTTGTAAACTTTGCTTTTGCTGCTTCCTCCGACTCAGCCTCTATAGTTACCTGAAAGTCATACGACATAGTCATATCTATAATGAATTTTCTCATAACTAACCTCCTATTAATAATTAACTAAATATCATAAATATAGTGATTTTAACTAAAAAAATATAAAAATATTTAAAATTATACCCATTGGGAATGATAAAATCTTTGATATAAGTTCAATAAATATGGACAATAAAATTTTAATTATTAATGGCCCTAATCTAGAAATGTTAGGTAAACGCAAAGAGAGTGTTTATGGAAATTTCACATTAAAAGATTTGGAAAACGAGCTACTTAAGGAGTCTGAAACATTAAGATGTAAACTTGATTTTTTCCAAAGTAATATAGAAGGAGAGATCATCAATAAAATAAATGGCTTAGACGAGTCATACGTTGGTATCATAATCAATCCCGGTGGTTTGACTCATACTTCGGTTTCTTTACACGACTCTCTTGAAATTAAAACAATATTTAAAATAGAAGTTCATTTATCCAATATATACTCTAGAGAGGACTTTCGAAGAAAGTCTCTCATAGCACCAGCTTGTAATTGTTCAATTATAGGTATGGGTAAAGATGGATTTATTTACGCATTAAGATATTTAATAAAAAACATATAAATCAAAGCTTTTTTTAAATTTCATAAATATTTAATATTTTTTTATTAAGTTATACACAACCAATCTATTCCTGAGACTATTAAATAGTTATATAATGGCAACAGGAACGTTCTAATAGGAGGACATAATGAAAAAACTAATTAGTATTTTTGTACTTTTAGTTTCTTTTGCATTTACTTCAAACAGTTACAGTAAAACCGAAATTCATTGGTGGTATGGTAACAGTGGTTTTTTAGGTGATGTAATCATAGAAATAGCTAATAGATTTAATGAATCACAAGATGAGTATATGGTTATCCCTACTGGTAAAGGAAGCTATGAGGACAACATGGCAGCTACAATAGCTGCTTTTAGAGCAGGTGATCAACCTCATTATTCACAAGTCTATGATGCAGGTGCAGCTATCATGGTAGCACAAGTTAAAAATGGAGTTGTTATCGGCTTTGAAGAGATGGCCGAAAAATATGGTATTGATGTTGATGCTGATAACTACATTCCTGGTATAAAAAACTTTTATGCTGATGGTGATGGAAAAATGATCGGTGTTCCATTTAATAGTTCTACATGTCTCATGTATGCCAATATGGATATCTTAAATGAAGTTGGCATTGAAGAGGTTCCAAAAACTTACGAAGAATTTGAAGGTATGGCTCAAAAGATACTCGATGCCGGATATATTCCTCTTCTTCAAAGTCACAGTCCTTGGATTTGGACTGAAAATTTCTTCTCAAGGCATAATTTATTGATGACAGATGGCAATAATGGCTATGATGCTGTTCCTACAAAAACACTTTTTGCGGATACAGAAGCTTTTGTTTATCACTGGACTAAAGTTAAAGAATGGTATGAAAAGGGTTACTATGGCTACAAGGGAAGAGCATGGGGAGATAACCAAGCACCATTTACTAACGGTGAGGCTGCATTTTGGTTTGGATCTGCTGCATCTTTTGGAGGTATGAAAGGTGTACTTCCAAACTTTACAACTAACCCAATACCATATTGGGACTCAGTAACAGGCGGTAAAGAATATCCAACATTTATTGGTGGTGCTGCTAATTGGATTTTAAACGGTCATACAGAAGAAGAGTATAAAGGACTTGCAAAATTTATTGAATTTATGGGTTCACCAGAAATGGATTTATACTATCATAACATGACAGGTTATGCTGCTGTAACAAAAGGTGGTATCGAATTAGCTGAAACTATAAATTTTTATAGAGCTTCTCCTTATCATAAAGCTGTTGGTGATCAATTAGGTCTTGAAGGTTCAACTATCCCTGGTGGATATAGAGCAGGTAACTGGCCTCAAATTCGTGAAGTAATATACGAAAATGTTGAGCCAATGCTTAATGGTGATATCACTGTTGAAAAAGCTCTAAGCAATATGGATAAGGGTGCAGCAAAACTATTAAAACAGTTTGCTAAAACCCTATAATTAATATTATTTTAAAAAGGAGGGTATTTATAATATCCTCCTTTTAACTTAATGAAAAAAGTTCAATTTAAATCAAATTATTCTCAATATTTTTTCTTAGCTCCTCAGCTATTAATCTTATTAATTTTTTTATATTGGCCAATTATTCAAACGTTTAAAGATGCCTTTACTATGCAAGATGCTTTTGGATTTGGTTCTCAGTTTGCTGGTTTTGATAATTTTTTATTTATTTTTTCTGACCCCTCTTATTTTACTGCTTTCAAGTTTACAATTATCTATAGTTTCGTAATTACTCTTATTACAGGTTCAATTGGTTTATTGCTTGCCGTGCAAGCTAATAAAGTCATGCATGGAAAAAGTACATATAAAACACTATTAATTTGGCCTTATGCTATTGCACCGGCTGTTGTTGGTGTTATGGCTAATTATTTCTTCAGTGAAAGATATGGTTTACTTCATCATTTATTTAATAATTTATGGGGTTTTAATTGGTATGAAAATGTATTTGATGCATATATTTATGTAATTATTGCTGGTTCCTGGAAACAAATAAGTGCAAATTTTATTTTCTTTTTAGCAGGACTTCAGGCTATTCAAAAAACAGTTATTGAAGCTTCTATTATTGATTGTAAAAGCAACATTAGAAGATTTTGGACAATTACTTTTCCTTTATTAATGCCGACTACTTTTTTCTTAATAATAATTAATATAACTTATGCCTTCTTTGATACATTTGGAATTATTGATACAACCACTATTGGAGCTCCTGGTAGCGAAACTAAAACTTTAGTTTATAAAGCCTACATTGATGGCTTCAAAGGTTTAGATCTTGGAAGTGCTGGTGCCCAATCAATCATGATGATGATAATAGTTCTTGTCATTACAATTTTCCAATTCAGATACATAGAAGGTAAAATTCACTACAATTAATGACTAAATATATATCTTCAACTATTAATCATTTTATTCTTTCAATTGGTTTACTTATTATGGTTGTTCCAATATGGATAATTTTTGCAAGCTCAACACATTCAAGCTTATTTATAAATACTAACGGATTACAATTTTTTTTAGGAGATAATTTTATTGAAAATTATTCTAGGGTTTTATTTAAACAATCTGGTTTTTTTAATGAAATAACAGCTCTCAAAATGTTTTTTAATAGTTTTGTTATGGCAACAGGTATAGCGACTTTATCTGTAATTACATCACTTATGGCAGCATATGGATTAGTTTATTTTAAAGTCAAATACGCTACTATTATATTTTGGGTAATTTTTATTACTTTATTAGTTCCTTTAGAGCTTAGGATTATGCCCTCATACATAGTCATGTCAAAATTAAATCTTGTAAATACATTTGCTGGTTTAATTCTCCCCATTTCTGCCTCTGCAATAGCAACATTCTTTTTTAGACAATTTTATAAATCAATTCCTGATGAACTATTAGAAGCGGCTAAATTAGATGGAACTAATAGTTTGAGATTTTTTATAGATTTTTTAATTCCTTTGTCTAAAACGATGATTGCTGCTGTTTTTATATTTATGTTTGTATTTGGCTATAATCAATATCTTTGGCCATTAATAATGACTACTAGTGAACAATATTGGACTGTTGTAATGGGTCTTAAGACAATGTACGGATCTATATCTGACCGTTTTGCTTTTGTAATTATGTCAATGATCCCACCAGTAATTATAATTATTTTTTTACAAAAATTATTTATTCAAGGAATATTTCAAAATAAATGAAGTTTAAACCATTAGAAATACTAACACACATTATTCTCATACTTGGCGTTTTATTAATGGTACTACCAATTTGGTTTTCTTTTGCCACTTCAACTCATGATAATGTTTCAATAATGACTGAGGGAATGAAATTTTTTTTAGGTGAGAGTTTTTCTCAAAATTACAATGAAGTTTTAAATGAAAAAGGGGGTTGGTCTGAGGAAGTTACAGCAACAAGAATGTTTATAAATAGTTTTATTATGGCTCTTGGTATCGCAACATTGAAAGTTGTCATCTCAGCTATGTCAGCTTACGCATTAGTTTATTTTAGATTTAAATTGGCTGTTCCAATATTTTGGCTAATCTTTATTACTCTATTAGTTCCACTAGAAGTAAGAATTTTTCCAAGTTATAAAATTGTATCTGATCTTGGTCTTACAAATACATATACAGGTCTTATACTCCCACTAGTAGCTTCTGCTACTGCAACATTTTTCTTTAGACAATTTTATAAAACAATCCCTGATGAATTGTTAGAGTCTGCAAAATTAGATGGTGCAAATAGTTGGAGGTTTTTTATTGACTTCTTATTGCCTTTATCAAAAACAATGTTAGCTGCTATGTTTATTTTTATGTTTGTCTATGGATATAGCCAATATTTATGGCCTTTAATAATGACTACTGACGAAAAATATTGGACAGTAGTGATGGGAATGAAGATTATTTTTACAGAAAATTATGAGGGTGTTGCATTACCTAGAACAGGCGAGAGATTTGCCTATATTATATTGTCAATGCTACCACCTGTGTTAGTTGTTGTAATTCTTCAAAGATGGTTTATCAAAGGATTGATTCAAACAGAAAAATAAAAATGAGTTTTTTAGAATTACAAAATATTACTAAAATATATCCTAATGGCACTAAAGCTGTTAATGAGACCTCTTTAAATATTGAAAATGGAGAATTTGTTGTATTTGTTGGACCTAGCGGATGTGGTAAATCAACGTTATTAAGAATGATTGCAGGACTAGAGGACATTACAAATGGGGAAATATCTCTAGATGGTAATGTTATCAATAATATTGATCCGTCTGAAAGGGATGTAGCAATGGTTTTTCAAAATTATGCACTTTATCCTCACATGTCAGTATTTAATAATATGGCTTATGGTCTTAAAAATAGAGGAATATCTAAAGAAGAGATCAATAACAAAGTTAATGATGTTGCTAAACTCTTGGAAATAGATCAATTACTCACAAGAAAACCAAGTATGCTTTCAGGAGGCCAGAGACAACGAGTTGCAATGGGAAGAGCAATAGTTAGAAATCCTAAAATATTTTTATTTGATGAGCCATTATCTAACTTAGATGCAAAATTAAGAAATCAAATGCGTTTGGAAATCAAACGTCTTCAAAGACAAATGGGCGTAACAAGTATTTTTGTTACTCATGATCAAACAGAGGCGATGACACTAGGAGACAGGATAGTAGTAATTAACAATGGTGTTGTTGAACAAGTTGGTACCCCTAAAGAGATATATTCTAAACCAAACACTAAATTTGTTGCTGAATTTATAGGATCCCCACAGATGAATTTATTTAATTGCAAAATTGAAAATGGCATAGCTCATATAGCTGATATAAAAATTAACCTTAATAATTCTAAAAATATAGAGGATGCTAGTTTAGGTATAAGGCCAGACGATATTCTAATTTCAGATAATGGACAGCATACTTGTGTAGCAAACCTAGTGGAATATTTAGGTTCAGATATGATCATTTATTCAAAAATTGGTGATCAAGAGTTTAGTTGTAAATTGTCTTCGAAAATAGATTTAAATGCAGGAGATACATTTAAATTTGATATATCTAGTACATTAGTGCACCTTTTTGATAACACTACCGGTTTAAGAGTATAAGTTTTACTGAGTCTATTTTGGTAAAATACAAACAGGGATAGGGTTCATTTTATGAACATTATTTTTTCTAATCTCAAGATACTTTTGTCTATTTAATGATTTCTCATTAAGCATTGCCTCTTCAATTTCAGAGTAACTTAAACCAACTTGATCTTCATCAGATCTTCCATCAGTCCATAAACCATCTGTTGGGGCTGCATCTATTATGTCTTGGTTTATATTTAATTCCTTCCCCATATCCCATACTTCTGTTTTGAGACAATCTGCGATTGGAGAAATATCAACACCTCCATCACCGTATTTTGTATAGAAACCAATTCCAAAGTCTTCAACTTTATTTCCTGTGCCAACAACAATACCGTTATTGCTAGCTGCTATTTGATACAAAGTCATCATCCTTAATCGAGCCTGTGAATTTGCATAACCGTGTTCTGAGTCATTTTTATCAAGAGCTGACTTAAAACTTTCAAATACAAGAGAGAGGTCTATTTTAAAGTCCGTTACATTACTAAAATTCTTTTTTAACCAGTCTATGTGATTTATACCTCTTTCATTAGTTGTTTTGTGATCAAGTATAGGCATGTTTGCAACAAAAGTTTTTAAGCCTGTTTTTGCTGATAAAGTACTTGTAACAGCAGAGTCAATGCCTCCTGATATACCAATAACTAACGCTTCAACATTATTTGAATGTGCATAATCTTTTATCCAATTTGATATAAATTCAATTTTTTCTTTGGTATGCATATTTTGTATTACGTTAGCTTAATATCAAAAGTTCAACTATTTAATTGATATTTTAATTCATTTTATCAATCAATATATGATAAAATTTTATAAATTTTGTATATATAGATATTTATAAGAAAATTATGTCTTTTAGGGTACTCAAATTTTTAATTAAACACTTAATCAAAACAAGATCTGTTATTATAAAATTTGAGGGAAATGACCATCTTATTGACAACGGCACAGATCCGTTAATTTTACAGATCAATAATAAGAAATTTTTAAATAAAATTTTTTATGCACCTTCTCTCGTGCTTACAGAAGGATATATGGATAAAGATTACGAGTTAAGCAATTCGACTTTTTATGAGTTTTCTGAATTACTTATTGAAAATTATAATAAATACCTTGAAAAAATATCAAATACGCTAATATTCAGAATTATTTTAATCATTAATCCACTATTTCAGTTAAATTTCATTAAGAGTTCAAAAAGTAATGTCGCAAGTCACTACGACTTATCTGATAGGTTGTATGACTTATTTTTGGATGAAACTAGGCAATATTCATGCGCATACTTTGAAAATGAAAACGACTCATTAACACAAGCACAAACTAACAAAATGAGCAGATTAGCTGACAAATTATTATTAAATTCCAATGATAGAGTTTTAGACATAGGTTGTGGGTGGGGATCACTTAGTAGACATTTTGCAGATCATCATGACTGTAAAGTAAAGGGTGTTTCATTATCTGAAGAGCAAATTAAATACTGTAATGACCAACTTAAAAAGTCAGATAAAAAAGAAAATTTATCTTATTCTTTACAAGATTATAGAGATGAAGAGAATTCTTATACAAAAATAGTTTCTGTTGGAATGTTTGAGCATGTAGGAAAACCCTTTTACAAAACATATTTTAAAAAAATATATAATTTATTATCTGATGATGGTATAGCGGTAGTACATACAATCGGCAATATTAGAGTTCCGAAAATGACTCCTGCATTTATTAGAAAATATATTTTTCCTGGTGGCTATATACCATCTTTGTCTGAGATAATGCCAGCTGTAGAAAAATCTGGTCTTATAATCTCAGATATAGAGGTTCTTAGATTACATTATGCTAAAACACTTTCTCATTGGTTTAAAAATTTTAAAAAAGAAGAAAAAGAAGTTCTTAAATTATATGATGATAGATTTATAAGGATGTGGGAAGCTTATTTAAATTTAAGTGAATTATCATTTACCAAAGGTGATAATGTGATTTTCCAACTAGTTTTAACTAAAAAAAGAGACTCATTTCCTTTGGTAAGAAAAAAAATTAATTAAATATCTCTGTTTTTGAATTCATATTCAATTATATTTACTTAATGTCATATGAGCAAAAAATTATTAATTATTTTGAAAAGAATTATAAGAAAATAGGTGATGATTGTGCTTATATAAACACAACAAAACAATTAATCTCTTCTGATACTTTAGTTGAAAATAAGCATTTTGATTTAAAGCATTTTACTCCTCAAAACATAGCTCACAGACTTTTTCTTTCAAATTATAGTGATATTCAATCCTCAGGTGGTGTATCTAAATATGTTTTACTAAATATTAGTTTCCCAAATAAAAACTATAAGTTTGTGCAACAAATCATCACTAATTTTCACAGAATATGTCTTAGAAATAAGGTTGAGATAATAGGTGGAGATACCACTTCTTCTGAAAAAATAATTTTATCTTTAACAATTATTAGTGATAAAATTAATAATACTAAAATAACAAAGAGATCTAATGCTAAGATTGATGATAAAATTTATACATTTTCAGGTATTGGATATTCAAAACTAGGATACTTAAGTTTATATAGTAAGTTTAAATTACCTAATAATTTAAAAAATTTATCAGTAAAACAATTTTTAAAACCTAAAATGTATATTTATCAAGATATATTTAGGCATCTAAATATTACAAGTTGTATGGATTTATCTGATAGTCTTTTATCAACTTTAGAAACTATTTCTTTGAAATCCAAAAAAAAAATTAAATTAAATAATCTCAACTCTGTTAATTCTAAGCTTTATAAGTTCTTTAAAGAAGAAAAATATATTTCACTTATTTTATCCAGTGGGGAAGAATATGTTCCAGTTTTTACCTCACCTAAAAACTTATTATATTTAAATAAAAAAAAACTTTTAATTGAAAGGGGTATTAAGATTATTTGTATTGGAAGTGTAGAAAAAGGTAAGGGTGTAAATCTAAAAAATTTTAATCTTGGCAAAGTAAAAAAATTTGATCATTTTAAAAATAATTACTCTCTTTAATAACTCTTTTAATATTTATTAAGTTGATTTTATTTAAATATATCTCTTTATAAATATTACTGTCATTTTCAGCTCGAGTCTTTTTATAGGCTCTATCGTAATGATATTCAATTAACGATTTCACAAACTGAAAATATTCCTTTTTTTTTAAATTTATTTCAATAAGTTTAAATTCTTCTTTTGGGATAATTTTTTTTAATACAATAAGTGCATTTTTCATTAAATCTGGCGAATTAGTAAAATATTTGTAATCTTTTAAAATAAATTTCACCCTTTCTGTTAAATTACTCTTTATTTTTACATTTTTACCCAAAGGCATATTTTTCCAGACTTTACTTGGAATACTTAACTTTCCCACTTTAATACTTTCCGCTTCAACCCATATATTTTTTCTTGAATTGAAAGAGTGAAGTTTTTCATAAATTAATGTTTCAAATAATTTTTGTGTTGGTTGAACGGTATTGGGTATATTTCCTAAAATAGAGCCTTTATGTTTGGCCAAACCTTCAAAATCGATCACTTGATATTTTTTTGATAATTCTTTAATAAAAAGTGTTTTTCCTACACCTGTTACACCCATAATTTGGTTAAATTTAAATTTATCAGTATTATTTTCAAAAAAATCTACTATATAACCTCTGTAAGTCTTATATCCACCCTCTAATAAAGTCACGTCGTAACCGATTTGTTTAAGAACTAAATATAAACTAAGTGATCTGAGACCACCTCTCCAACAATAAATTAAAGTTTTATTTTTTTTATCAAATTTTATTTTATTAATAATTTTGGAAATATTTGCACTAATAATACTAGCTCCTTCTTTTTTAGCTAAAAAAGAATTTTCTTTGTATTTCAATCCTATTTCATGACGTTGTTTATTTGTTAACACGGGATAATTTACTGATCTTGGGATATGGTCTTCATCAAACTCTAATGGGGTTCTTACGTCAATTATAGTATTATAATCATCGATAGTAGTACTTTTATACGATGTTTTATTTATGCGCATATTTTTCATAATTTTTTTTATAATATATCCATATTACCTTAACTCTAAAGTAATAAATCTAAAATATGAAATTGATTGGAAATCAATTCACCTAGCAGATTTACTCTGGAAAATTAAAATTGAAGATAATTTTTATGAAATTGATTTTACAATTAAAAGTTATGGTATGACTGACAAAATATATGAATATGAGTCTGTTACAAAAGTTAGTGGAGAAATTAAAAATGATAGCTTCAATCCGATAATTTACAAAAGTAAAACGAAAAGCTCTAAACAGGATAGATTTGAAAATATTATTTTTGACATGAATGGTAGGATAACAAATATTGAAATTTCGAAAGAACTCTCCAGTGATCAAATAAATTTGCAAAATACTTTAATTAAAGATTATCAATTTTTCACAGATCCGATATCACAATTAGTTCAATATTTTATTTACCAAACAGACTCAGAAAGGTTAATTATTGATGGAATAAACATTTATGAATTATTATCAAATAAAAAAAACGCAGAATACTTAAAATCTAATAATCCTTCAATACACACGGGAAATGCTGAAGTCATAGATTTAGTATTTCCTTTTTTTAAAGGGCTTTATAAAGAGAATAAAAAAAATAATTTGAAAGTTATAACAGTTTATTCTTTTGAAAAGGAAAAAATTAAAATTCCTGCTAGATTTATAATTAATTCAAAAAAATTTAAAGCTAATCTTTATTTAAAAGAATATGAAATTCTCCAATAATGCAAGTAACAAAGAATAGGTCAATATTAAAAACTATAAGTTATAGAATAGTTGGTTTTATAAATACTTTTCTGATTAGTTTTTTCGTTATTTCTTATGGTTCAGAAATTTTTGATGCTACTTCTCCCTTCTATTTAGCTTTAATTGTTATGATTTTAAAAATGATTACATACTATATTCATGAAAGAGTATGGAATTTATACAAATATGGAAGAATTAATCAAAAAGTAATTAGACTCAGATCATTTTTCAAGGCACTTACATGGAGATTAGCCGCATCTACAATAACATTTATTTCTGCTATGTTTATTACATCAAACTTAGATTGGACAAAATCCATTGTCATTTATGAAATAATGAGCGGTTTATTAATTTATTATATTCACGAGAGAGTTTGGAATAAAACTCAATGGGGAAGAATTAAATTATGAATTTCATAATTAAAATTGAAAATAATCTCATGGAGCTTTTTAAAGGTAATTTACCTTTATACAAAAGTTATTGGATTTATTACGTTCTTGTTAATTTCCTTATTTCGGCACCTCTTTTGCTCGTCACAAAAATACATATACAAAATTTTATTTATACATTTTCATTATATCTTGTACTAAATTTAATTTATTACTTTACATCTTGCATTGGTGTTTGGAGAAGTTCTCAAAAATATAAAGGCAATAAAATACTATCTTTTTTAGCTAGATTAATCGTAGTAATAGGCATATCTACAACTATCTTAGAATTGAAAACTATCCTAACTATCATTTATAGTTTTTGATTATTTAAAAGCCTTCAAATATGAAAAAAAATCCATATTATCAATTTCATGGATGATGAAACACAATTAAAAGTTAGAAAATTTCTCAAAAGGTTAGGGATTAGCTCACAACAAGAACTTAATCAATTCATTGAAAATAACCCTGATGTAAAGGATCTATCGATAAAAGTATCTTTTGAAATTAATAATAAGAATGTTTTTGAGTTTGAAGATAAAATAAATAATTAATATAAATGAAAAAAATTCAAAATCATTTTATTAGTGGCATATTAATTGTTGCACCATTAGCTTTATCTATTTACGTTGCATGGGTAGTAGTTGGTATTGCAGATAAAATATTTAGACCTTTCATACCTCTAAATAAATTTGGTATTCCATCTGAAATACCTGGTGTTGGTTTAATAGTTGCTTTTTTATTTTTTACAATTTTAGGAGCCATAGCTGGAAGTTTTTTTGGAAAACTTTATCATCGAGTAGTTGATGCTGTTTTATCCAAAATACCCGGCTTAAACTCAATTTATAATACAGTAAAACAGATTATTGATACATTTGCTACGACACAGTCTAATGCTTTTAAAGAGGTTGTTCTTATTGAATATCCTCAAAAAGATATTTTTGCTCTTGCATTTTTAACAAGTGAAACAAAAGGGGAAATAGCAAAAAGAAAAAATCAAAAGATGATAAATGTTTTCATGCCATCTACACCTAATCCAACTACAGGTTTCTTGATGTTTGTTCCATTATCAAAATGTACCAAACTTAATATGTCTGTCGATCAAGCAATCAAATACATCATTTCTGCAGGACTAGTTACACCCAAAGCACCGGAAATTAAAAAAGCTCTTCCTAAAAAGAAAAAAATTAAAAAGTTAACTAAATAATAGTTTTATTGCTTCTTGCTGCTTAAAAAACATAAGTAACTTATATATATCTTTTTTAAATTTTTCATTTTCATACTCTTTTTTTTCAATCAATTTTTTTACATATTGAAGTGCATCTATTATTAGTTCTTGATCACGATAAACATTTACAAACTTGAATAATGAGTCACCACTTTGACGATATCCTAATATGTCACCAGTGCCTCTAATTTCGAGATCTTTTTCGGATAATTTAAAACCATCTAAGTTTTCTTTGAATATTTTTAGTCGATTTATCGTATTATCAGGTAAATCCTTGCCATATAAAGCAAAACAATAACCTTGATTGTTACCTCTTCCTACTCTTCCTCTTAACTGATGTAATTGAGATAAGCCAAATTTTTCTGCATTTTCAATTACAATATAATCTGCATTTTTATTATCTATACCTACCTCTACTACAGTAGTAGCAACTAATATTTTTATATTTCCTTTTTGAAAATTTTGTATAATTCTCTCTTTTTGATCACTTTTAATTTTACCATGTAACATTTCAACTTCTGAACCAAATATATTTTTCAATGACTTAAATCGTGTTTCTACATCTTTGTACTTTTGAGTCTCTGATGCTTCTACTAAAGGACAAATCCAGTAAACTTGAGATACATTTGAAATTTTTTTCTTTAACAAAATTTCTATATCTTTAATTTTGTCAATGCTCGATACTTTAGTTATTATCGGTTTTTGAAAAGCTGGCTTTTCTTTTAGGATTACCTGTTCTATTTCACCATATTGAGCTAATGCAAGTGTTCTTGGAATAGGTGTGGCAGACATTAATAGAATATTTGTATTTATTCCTTTTTCAGCTAAATACAGTCTTTGTTGAACACCAAATCGATGTTGTTCATCGATTATTACATATGCCAATGATAAGAAATTTAAATTTTCTTGAAAAATTGCATGAGTACCAATAATAAAATTAAAAATACCTTTTTCTATTTTTTCATAAATTTTACTTTTATTTTTACTACTTCCAGTGAGCAATATAGGTTTAACTTCTTCATTATCTA
Organism: uncultured Alphaproteobacteria bacterium; assembly: GCA_902619375.1. Taxonomy (GTDB): domain Bacteria; phylum Pseudomonadota; class Alphaproteobacteria; order HIMB59; family HIMB59; genus HIMB59. The sequence continues at coordinate 140,389 of CACNEB010000001.1, read as the reverse complement.
AGTGATTTAATACATTAATGTAAATTTGATTAGCTAATATTTCTGTAGGCGCCATATACGCAACTTGTTTATGTTTTTGAATAAAAGGGATTGCTGTTAATAAGGATACAATAGTTTTGCCTGAACCTACATCACCTTGTAATAGTACAGTTTCTCGATATTGAGTATTATTATAATTATTTATATCGTTCATGATTTTATATTGATTTTTTGTCAACTTAAAAGGTAGCTCATTTAACAATTTTTCTTGTAAACTAAATTTTAGATTTAAACTTTCATTTTTTCTTTTTGTTTTTTCTTTTAAGTATCTAATAGCAAAATAATTTGATACTAATTCATCAACTGCCAACCTTTTTCTAAAATTCTCTCTATTTTCAATATCTTCTTTCACAGAGGGAAAATGCATTTTTATTAATGATTCATTGAAACTTGAAAAATTATATTTTTTAATAATATTTTCGTTCAACCATTCATCAAATTTATTTAAATGTTTTTTTGCGTCATTTAAAACTATTCTGATATCTTTTAATGTGATACCCCTTGTTAAAGGATAAATATTTTCAAAAGTTCTTAACTTATCCTCATTTTCTATCTCTTCTATGTAATCAGGGTGTGCTATACTAAGGTTGCTTTTATAAAATGATACTTTTCCACTAATAATTAATTCTTTGTTTTCAGGATATTTTTTTCTAAGAAAATTCCCTCTTATTGAAAAATAAATTATGTTTATGATTAAAGATCCTTTTTCACATTCAATCACGTAGGGCAGTTTAGGATTGAAAGGAAAATGATGTTTTTTTACCTTAACGAGAGTGGTGATAGTTTGTCCTTTTTCAAGATTTTTAAAGTCAATATCCTGAGTACGATCTATTGATCTAGTTGGTAAATTATAAAATATATCAATAACTGTGTTTATATTTAGATTTTTAAAATAGGACGCTTTCTTTGGACCTATTCCTTTAAGTTTTTCTACATTCTGATATAAAAAATCGAAACTGTTGTCATTCATGAATAATAACTACAAAGATAAATTAAAAAAAATAAAATATCGATGTCAAACATTAGGTATAAAAGAATTAGATGTAATTTTTGAGAGAATTTATTCAAAACTTGTAAACACTAATGATGAGGCTCTAATTGATCAATTAGATGATTTATTAAAGAATGAAACACAATACATATTTGACGTATTTTTTAATGAGTCTTTCAAAGAAGATAGAATTAAGTACCTTAAAATTATAAATTTATCAAAATAATATTGGAAAATCCTATTTCTAAATTTGGCAATAAATCAATTTTATTATGTGAAGATGATAAGATAGCTCTAGACTATGAAAATATTCTAAATATACATTATCCCAATAAGAAAATATGTTATTTTCCAGCACATGACTCTTTACCATTCAGTTCTGAAAGTTCATCATCTGACATCTTACTTGATAGGTCAGAAAAATTACAGACATTAACTCATAATGATATAATAATAATAACTTGCAATAATCTTTTAAAAAAATTTCAAATAAATAAAGATGCTAATCATTTTTTAACATTAACTAAAAATCAAACTATTGAAGCTAATACAATTTTAGAAAAATTAGTTGAATTTAATCATTCAAACCAAGCAAATGCTTATAATAAACTCGAATTTTCACTAAGAGGTGATATTTTAGATATTTATAACAGTAATAATAATCCTTATAGAATTTCATTCTTTGATAATGTGATTGAAACAATAAAAGAATTCAATCCTCAAACACAACTTACTTTTAAAGATGAGAAAGAGAGGATTGATATATTTAACCCTAATATTGAGTTATTAGAGCCAAGTAATAAAGATAGTTATTTCGAGGATATCGTTATGAGATATTCCATTTATACAATTAATAGAAGTGACATAATATTAAAAGAAAAGCTAAATTTTCTTAAATCAATTTTTGATCAAGTCCAACCTGAGATACCTTTTTCAAATTATTATTTAGAAGATAAAAAAATTAAAAATTTTAAATTTACAAATATATTATCTAGCTCTCCTAAATCATTAAAAATTACATCAAATACCTCTTTAGATGAATTTTCTAAAATGAGTAATAAAATATATTTTCATAGTGGAAAAAATTCCTCCTCAATAGAAAATGAATTTCATCAAAAGAAGAATATTGAACCAAATTATGGTAATAATTTATATTTCTATAAATCTGTAATCTCAAAAGACTATCTATTTGATGGAATAGTACACCTCAATAAAAATACTCATTCTACAAAAAAGACGAATTTAGACACTATAATCAATTTTAATGATCTTTCATTAGGAGATGCAGTTGTTCATCAAAAGCATGGTATTGGTAGATTTATATCCATTGATAATATTGAAATTAATAATCGAATTAGGGAGTTTATAAGATTAATTTACCGCGGTAACGACAAGCTTTTACTACCAATTGAAAATTTAAACTATATTTCGAGATATGGGTTTGATGATAATAATCTACTTCTTGATAAATTAGGCACGAATGATTGGATTTTAAGAAAATCTTCAGTTAAGAAGAAAATTCGTTTTCTAGCTAATAAACTTTTAAAAAATGCAGCAAAGAGATCCACTATAAACATTAAAGAGTTTCAATATAATAATTCTGATCTTGAGAAATTTAATCAACAATTTCCATTTGTTGAAACTGAGGACCAATTAAACTCTATTGAACAATCTTTAAATGATTTAAAACAAGATAAACCATCTAATCGCCTTATATGCGGCGATGTAGGATTTGGTAAAACTGAAGTGGCTTTAAGAATTGCATGTGCAACATATTTATCAGGTTTTCAATTTGTAATAGTTGTTCCCACCACATTACTAGCAATGCAACACACTAATACATTTAGCGAGAGGTTTTCAGTTTTTAACATTAAGGTTGCATGTCTATCTAGATTTACTTCGTCAAAAGATAAAAAAGAAATTTTAGTTTCATTAAAGTCAGGCGATATTCAAATTCTTATTGCAACACATAGTCTTTTTAAAAAAGACATAGAATTTAATAATTTAGGCACACTGGTAATAGATGAAGAACAAAAATTTGGTGTCGATCAAAAGGAATATTTGATCAACAAATACCCAACTATTCATTTATTTTCATTGTCTGCAACACCTATTCCTAGAACACTTCAGATGTCTTTATTAGGCTTAAAAGATTTAAGTATTATTGGAACACCTCCATCAAATAGAATTAGTATAAGAACTTATGTTCAAAAATATGAGTCTGTTGCTCTCATTTCAGCAATAAAGAATGAATTAGAAAGGAACGGACAAATTTTTATTGTTGTACCAAGAATAAGCCATATTCCTTTTGTCGAAAATGAAATTAAAAAATTAAATATAGATCTTTCTTACGGAGTAGGTCACAGTAAAATGAAAGAAAAAGATATTGAGGATGTGTTCATATCTTTTACAAAAGGTGAGATACAGTGCCTTATTTCTACAAATATTATTGAGTCTGGAATAGATATTAAAAATGCAAACACACTAATAATTTTTAATTCTAATTTATTTGGTTTATCTCAATTATATCAATTGCGAGGTAGGGTAGGTCGTTCAAATAAAAGAGCATATGCCTATTTATTTCATGACAGTGAAAAATTAATCAATAAAACAGCTCTAAAGAAACTTCAAGTTTTAGCTAACTATGAAAATCTAGGGTCAAATTTTCAGTTAGCTAATGAGGATTTAGAAATAAGAGGAGCAGGTAATTTACTTGGTGATGAGCAAAGTGGTCATGTGAAAGATATTGGAATAGAGCTATACCAAAGTATGTTAAAAGAAGAGGTGGAAAGACAAAAAAATAATAATGCAGAAACTGAAGATGATTATGATGAATTTGAATTCGATGCATTTTTTGAGTATTACATTCCAAAGAATTACATATCTGATGATATATCCAGATTGATTATTTATCGTAAATTTACTAATTCAAAGAATATTCAAGAGCTCAAGAATGTTTTAGATGAGATATATGATCGATATGGTAATTACCCAGTTGAAGTTACTAATTTATTTAATTTACTAACTATTAAAATTAAATCTCTTACCCTTGGTATTTCAAAAATAAATATAAAAAGAAATTTTATTGATATTACTTTTAAAAAAGCAAATCAAAAAACATTAGATGATTTAATTCAAATGGCACAAGAAAATATTATTAAAATGCAAAGTTCTAGTTCTATTCAGATCAAAAATAATGACACTAAGGACTTATTTTACACTATAAATCTTTTCTATAAAAAGTTAGGATTAAAATGATGGAAGATCAACAACTCCCAAAAACTAATGCAGAGTGGGCAAACTATTATGAATCTATAATAGCCGAACTTACTGAAAATCAAAAAAAAATAGGTGAACCAATTTCAATAGATGAATTTTATGAACTTCCTATAAAAAGGAAACAGAAATATATCAAAAAACTATATTTTAAAATTGGCGATGCAGAGTAATTATATTCCAAATATAGATTTATCTAATATTATTGATAAAGATCTTAATAGTGATGCTGCTAAACAAGTATCAAAGAATATAAAAAAAGCATCTGAAGAAATTGGTTTTTTTACAGTTACAAATCACGGTATTCCAATTTCAAAAATAAATAATCTTCTAAAAACTTGTAAAAAATTTTTTTACTTAAAAGACGAAGAGAAACTAAAAATAGCTCCTAAAAAATGGAACCCCAATACTAATACTGTTTATAGGGGTTATTTTCCTAGTTCTGTAAATGGTAAAGAGGGTTTAGATATAGGAGATCCGCTTTTAAAGCAAAATATGGTTGATTTGTTAAAAAAGGAAAAATTTGAAGTTAATCACGATATGTCTTTTTTAGATCCAGAGTGGCAAATTACGATAAATAATTATTTTGATGATCTTCATAACTTAGGAATAACCATATTTAAATCTATCATATCTTCATTTTCCTCAGATTTATCTTTAGCTGAAAAGGCTTTTCAAAGACCCAAAACACTCTCTACTCTGAGATTTAATTACTATCCAAAGCAAGATAAACCTGTTGAAGTTTCTTCTCAAGACGGTGTTGCTTTAGGTTGTGAAACCCATGTAGATAGTGGGATAATGACTATCTTGTATCAGGACAAAAAAGGTGGTTTACAAGTTCAAAATAGACATTCTTTAGAGTGGTATGATGTTCCTCATGACCCAAATGCTTTCGTTATTAATACAGGTCTAGCTTTAGAGTGTTTAACAAATGGTAAAATGAAAGCAACTAATCACAGAGTATTATTTAATCAAGAGGAGCGAGTATCAATACCTTTCTTTTTTGAGCCATCATTTGATTTCATATTAGATCCAAAATATTTGGATATTAATGAAAATATCAATTATAATATAGATAATTATGAAAATTTTCTCACCAATTCACTTAAAAAATTTGTTGAATATGACAGACCTGCCTAAATTACCTTTTTTATTATTATTCGCATTGATTACAGCGTGTGGTGGTTTTAATACTGGGGTAAAAAAATCAGATACTCAAAAAGTTAACACTGTTAAATATGGAACACTCGTTGCAGCTGAACCAGTCAAAATTACTGGTGAAAGCTCTGGTATTGGTGCTCTTACAGGAGGTTTAGTAGGTTTTGTTGTAGGATGTGGAGAGGGTATTTTTGACGATGACTGCAGAGATGCTGCAGCTGTAGTGGGAACTATAGGTGGTGCTATAGTAGGTTATGTTGCTGGCTCGTCATTAGGGGATCATACTGGATTTCAATATGTTGTAGATGTTGATGACACAGATGATGATATTTCAATAGTTCAATCAGGTGCAGAACAAATACCCATTGGTTCCAGAGTTACTATTGCAATAGGAACCAACACAAGAATTATAATTTCAGAATAGCTCATAGGAGATAATAAATGTTTATTGCAATGAATAGATTCAAAGTAAAATTAGGAGAAGAGAAACATTTTGAAGATATTTGGAGGAATAGAGATACTCATTTAAACCAAGTCCCTGGTTTTAAGAAATTTAATTTAATTAAAAGTGAGTCTAATGAAGAATATACACTGTATGCATCGCATAGTGAGTGGGGGTCAAAACAAGATTTTATAAATTGGACTAAATCAGAAGCTTTTAGGATGGCTCATAAAAATGCTGGTGAACATAAAACAGTATATTTGGATCACCCACAGTTTGAAGGTTTTGAGGTAGTAATTTAAGTAAATATCACCTATTTTTCATCAATGGACATAGTAAATCACGAGATATTATTAAGTAGTAATATGTTAGGGACAATGTTCTTTGCTTGCACTATTTATATAACATTGGTTATAGCTAGGTATGCAACTCTTGCAAAATTAATTAGAGACTCTCGATCTAATATTGAAACAAATAAATTAAGATTTAAAAGTCAAAGTGAATATTCTTTTCATATCTTGCATTATGAAAAAAGACTTAAATTATTACGTTACACACTTTACTTATCTCTTTTTGGAGGGATAGCATTGTGCACAAGCTTATTATTTTTGTTATTAAATTACAGTTTCATCTCTGCTATAAGTTTTGGTATTCATCTTATTTTAGTATTATTGGCATTAGTCACTCTTGTATATGAACTAGCTGTATCTTTTGAGGCTTTAACTGAGCATTTAGACATAATGAGAACTTTAAAAGATAAATTTTAACATATAAATAATATTCAAACTGTTCGACTATTTGATTTCTGTCTTTTTTTTATTTCTTCCCTTTTTATCTTATAGAAACATATACACTACCACCCATACTTAAAACTTTTCCGTAGTCCTCTAATAACTTTGCAAAATCTGGGAAATAATCATTTTTACTGGCATTTTCGACATGTCTTTGAACACTCTCCATAGATGCAAATTGTTCATTTATTGTAAATAATGTGTTTCCAGTTTCGCCCTTACTAGGATCGGTAGGGTCTTTAAACTCTGGTGCTTTAGTAAAGTAAGCATTTAATAAATGATCAGTTCCATCAGAATAAAATTCAGTCATCCATTTTCCATGGGTGCTAAAAATATTTTCAACTTCAGCAGCTTTATCATTTGGTACAGAATAGGAAAGATTTATACATACACGATCAGTCATTTTTTCTCCTTTTAAATGAAATTAATAATAATTATACATTTTGAAAATTGTAAATAGATCAAATGGCGGAAGGACTGGGATTCGAACCCAGGAAAGAGTTGCCCCTTTGCCGGTTTTCAAGACCGGTGCTTTCAACCGCTCAGCCATCCTTCCGATGTCATAAACGTCTAGAATGTATATATTACGTTATTTTTAAATCAATCGTAATTTTATATTATTAGTTGATATATTCTTTGTCCACTCATGTTATGTTTTTAAGTGATTTTAAGTAATCTTCCAACATTAACTTTTTTTTATATTTTATTAGCATATTTTATTGGCGGCATAACCCAAGGTATACTTGGTGTCGGATTAATCACTGTTGTAATTTCTTTACTCTCATTTGTTGTCGACGTTAAAGAAACAATAGCTCTTGTGATAATACCAACTATTATTACTGGTTTTTTTCAAATGATAAATGGCAGTAATTTAAAAGTCATAATTAAAGATACTAAATATTTTCTTGTTTTTTCAACACTAATCATAGTGCCAGGTGTTTTTTTACTAAATGTTCTTGAGTCAGATCTAATCTTAATATTTATTGCGATTTTGCTTTTTATGAATTCCTCATTATCTCTATCAAATAGAGTAGTAGCTATACCTAATCACCAAAATTCAATCATACAACTTTTAACTGGATCTCTAAATGGATTTATCATAGGCCTAACTAGTATTTATACAATGCCTTTTGTTTTCTTATTACAATCACTTAAATATAATAAAGAAAAAACAGTGCAATTTATGGGATTAGCTTTTTTGCTATATAGCAGTGTGCAATTTATATCATTTTCTTATATTAAGCTGATTAGTATAAATACAATCTTTCCCTCATTAATAGTTACTCTCCCAGTAATTATTGGATTCCTTTTAGGTAAAAAAATAAGAAGTTTTATCTCAGAAAAATTATTTAAAAAATTATTTTACTTAATGTTGTTACTAATGAGTGGAATAATATTGATAAATTCTTTTTTATAAATTTAATTAATTACTAGTGGTTCCATCAACTCGATTTACACTGTAAATAGCCCCTAACATAAAAACAATTACAGATGATGGAAATAAAAAATAACCAATTGTATAGGTATCTGGAAAATATTGCATTCCCATGTACAAGACGATAGCGTTCATTAAACAAAGTAGTAAAAAAACAATATTTGTTCCAATTTTAGATAATAACAAAGCTAATGGCTTTAAAACAACAATAGCCACAGCACATATAAATATAACAGCAGGGATAAAATTCATGAGTAAACCCATTGACTCAGAATAAGTATAATCTTCTAGTGAGTCCCAAGGAAGGACCATTGAAAGTAGCATCATTATAACAGAGGCATATACAAATTTTTTTCCTGTATTTGTTAAAATCATTGAATATTTATAGCAAATATCATCTTTTTTAACAGTAACTAATATAATTTGGTAAATTTTAAGAAATAACTATTAGATTATAATGGTTATATAATAGGGCAGGAATCAGAATATGATTAAAATTTTTCTCTATATAATTTTTAATTTTTTTTTTATAAATAACCTTATTGCCCATGATCCCAAAAACTGTGATGTTCTTCAAAATTATGATTTTTCAGGATTTAATGATTGGAAAGAAGAAATAGTAAATAGGTCTGGTGAATTTGGCCTAGATAAAAGCTTTGTTTCTGAATTAATAGCACCATATGAGGTCAATAAAAGAGTTATTGAAAATGATAAATGCCAGCCTGAATTTACATTGACTTTTTCTGAGTACATTGAAAAAACAATTTCAAATTCAAGGGTAAATAATGGATTAAATAATTTCAGTAAATACAATAATTTATTAAAAAATATAGATAATTATTATAATGTGCAATCTAGATTTGTTCTCTCTATTTGGGGTCTAGAAACAGCTTATGGCGAAATAACAGGCAACTATCCTGTGCTAGAGAGTCTTTTAACCATGTCCTACGATGAGAGAAGAAGGCGATATTTCACCAAAGAGCTTTATAATGCCTTAGAAATACTTAAACAAGGTCACATTAATGTTGTTGATTTCAAAGGTTCATGGGCAGGTGCTATGGGTCAAAATCAATTTATGCCCTCTAGTTTTTTGAATTACGCTCAAGACTTCAATAATGATGGTAAAAAAAATATTTGGACAGACACTGAAGACTCATTAGCCTCAATTGCAAGATACCTTCAAGGCGTAGGATCTAATAAATGGGATTCAAATTATACATGGGGTAGGGAAGTAATACCCCCAGCAAATATAAAATCTTTAGAACCAGAATTATTCATTAAAAGAGAAAAAGGTTGTTTAGCAGTAAAAAAATTGTCTAAACAATTACCTTTAAATAAATTTAGACTTATGAATTTTAAAAAAATGAATGGAAATTCATTGGATAATTTAGATATTAATAGTTATTTATTAAGGATGGGTAGGGAAGAGGGTGATTTCAGGTATTTTATCGTCTATGATAATTATTTAAATATTCTTTCTTACAACTGCTCAAACTATTATGGTCTTTCAGTTGGATTATTAAGTGATAAATTTAAATAATATAAATAAAATATTGTATTTACTAATTTTATCATCTTGTACAGTAACATCTATTGATACTGTAGATGATATAAAAAAAGAAGAAGTCACAACTCAAGATTACTTTAAAAAATCGGATGTTATTATATCTCCACTTGATGATTATAATATTGAGTTAAGTGTTTTAGAAAAGTTTGTTACAGATGCAAGAATAGAGGGTAATAATATACATCATTCTAATTTGCCTATACCCAGCGTTGTAAAATTATCAGATCCAAATAACTTAGATAATAGTATTATTGTCAGAAATATTAAGCTAGATACTGAAAATAGACTTTCATTAAGTCAAGAGATAATTGATAATATATCACTAAATACAAAAGTATATTTAGAATATTTAAAAGATGAATCAATAATTCTGAGAAATGTTGTCGACTCAAAAGAAGAGAGTAAGATAAAGATGGATGATACAGAAATTTCATTTGAACAGTTAGATCAAGATCAAACTGAAATCAGTGAAAAACTTGATTATGAGAAAATTAAAACTCTAGATATTAAAAATTCTAAGAAACAAAACACTATATTAGTTGAAATTTATAAAGATATAAATCTAGCAAAGCTTAAAACTAATAAAATCAAGAATTTAGGATTGTTGTATGAAGAAAATGAAGAGGGAGTTATGGTTTTTGCTGGCCCATTTCTAAAGAGTGATATAAATCTTAAGTTAGATTTTCTGATTAAAAATGGATATTTGAATGCAAAAAAAACACCTTAATTTATTATTTATAGCAATAATTATTCTATTTCCTAAACAATCTCTTACTATTGAAAGTTTGGCGAAAACGGCGCTTGTAATCGATTTATCAACAAACGAAGTTCTTTTAGAGAAAAACTCTAAAGCCAAAACATATCCATCAAGTATGACCAAGATGATGACTGCCCTTGTAGCATTTGAAAAAATCAAAAATGGTACTTTATCATTAGATCAAGAGTTTTTAGTAAGTAAAAAGGCATGGAAAATGGGCGGGTCAAAGATGTTTATAGAGGTAGACAAAAGAGTAAAAGTTTATGATTTGTTACTAGGAATTATCGTTCAGAGCGGAAATGATGCCTCAATTGCTTTAGCAGAGGGTATATCTGGCTCTGAGGAAATTTTTGCTATTGAAATGAACAATTTAGGTAAAAAAATAGGACTCACAGAGACTAATTTTACGAATAGCAGTGGCTGGCCTGATGATAATCATTACACTACAGCTGAAGATCTTGCTAAAATAGCTCAGTACACGATTGAAAATCATTATGAATTATATCAAATGTACAAATTAAGTGATTTTACATACAGCGGGATCAAACAAGATAACAGAAATCCACTCCTATATACATTTGAGGGGTCTGATGGTTTTAAAACAGGTTACACAGAAGCAGCTGGCTACGGTTTGGTTGGATCTGCTGAAAGAGGGGATAGGCGCCTGATTATTGTTCTAAATGGACTAGACTCTTCCAAATCAAGAGCCCAGGAGTCACTAAGATTAATGGATTGGGGTTTCAATAATTTTCAATTAGTAGATTTTTTTAAAAAAAATGAGGTTATACAAGAAGTTAATACTTGGCTAGGTAAAGACGATAAAGTAGACCTAGTTGCTTTAAACGATATAAGCGTGAGTATTCCAAAAGCACAATTATCTTCTGCTAAAGTTAATGTGATAGTAGAGGAACCAATTGCAACTCCAATTCAAAAAGGTGATCAAATAGCCAAACTTCAGATATCTTTTGCTGATAAGAGTTCTGAATTTCCTTTATTTTCAGGCGAGGACATTGAGCAAAAGAATTTCTTTTCAAGAATATTTTCAGCTATTTATTATATCATTCTTGGATCTAACTAAATATTATCATATAGAATGAAAGTAATCAGTTTTGAAGGTTTCGAATATTCTGGAAAATCGACACAGATAAAACTTTTAAAAAAATATTTTATAAAAAATAATATTAAATCTACTTTTACTAGAGAGCCTGGAGGTAACAAAGATTTAGAAAAGATAAGAAATGTGATTTTAAAATCTAATTTCGATAATTTAAGTTTAATAATGTTTTTCTTTGCATCTAGATTTGCATTATTATCTTCAATTAAAAAGAATGACTTCATTGTATTTGATAGATTTTTTGACTCTACTTATGCTTATCAAAAATATAATTCTAAAGAAAAAAAACTTATTATCAGTTTAATTAAGTTAATTCATAAGAAATTTATTCCGAATATAACTTTTTATTTGAAGTTAGATAAAAAAAATTTAATAAGTAGGAGAAACAAAAGATTATATTCAAATAAATTTGATAAAAAATATTTTGGACAATTCTCAAGAATTCAAAAAAATTATGAAGAAATATCTAAAATAAAAATAGGTGAACGTAAGTTTGTTGCTATTGATGCATCACTATCTGCTAATGAAGTACATGAAAAAATCATATTAAATCTGAAAAAATGCAAATTGATAAAGTAGTAAATACTATAAAATCTGAGAGTAGTGGCTTTTACTTATTAGAGACTACTAATAGTGAGAGTATTTCACATTTAGAGAAAGAGATTTTAAAAAATTTCTATGCGAAACAATATGAAATAGATACAAGTTTTATTATTTTAGAGCCTGAAGAAAAATCAAAATTTATTACAATTGATCAAATAAGAAAAATGAAAAAAGAGTTTCTACATACAAATGTATTAAACCTTAATAAAGTAATATTTGTCAGAGAGGTAAATTATTTAAATATTAATGCGTTAAATGGACTTTTAAAAATTATTGAAGAAATACCATACAAAACCTATTTTATTTTTTGTTCTTCAAACTTAATAAGCTTACCTGAAACAATAATTTCTAGGGCCAGAGTTATCAGAGATCTGAAGTCACAAATAAATTTTAGTGATTTTAATTCATTGAAAGAAGACATAGCGAGACAAAATCAAAATATTTCAGAGGAATTAATACATTCTATTATTAACCCTTTCATTGATTTAAAAAGTACTGATTTTTTTGAAAAGATAAAACTTTTTAACAGAGATCAAATAAGTGTATGTTCATTAATATTTTTAAAAATACTCAAATACTATTTAAGAAATAATTTAAATAATAAAAAACTTTATAAATACCTATTAAAACTTCATTCAGATTATTTAACTGATGTAGATGAGAGTTTAAAATTCAATACATTAACAAATGAGCTAATTTCAATCTATTTTACAAGATTAAATTCTAATCTTATTAAGTATGTCTAAAAATTATTTTACAACTCCAATATATTATGTGAACGATAAACCTCATATTGGACATGCTTACACCTCAATTGCTGTTGATATATTAAAAAGATTTTATAATTGTAGAGGTCTCAATTCTTATTTTCTAACAGGAACAGACGAGCATGGACAAAAAGTTGAAAGAGCTGCTCAAGAAAAAAATATTGATCCTCAAAAATTTACTGACATGGTTTCAGAAAATTTTAAAGATTTAAGTAATTTATTAAATTTATCTAATGATGATTTTATAAGAACAACAGAAGAAAGACATAAAAAGTCTGTTCAAAATCTATGGAGAGTTCTGTTGGAAAAAGATGAAATTTATTTGTCCAAATATAGCGGATGGTATTCTGTAAGAGATGAAGCTTTCGTAGCTGATAATGAAATAGTTAAAAAAAATGGTAAAAAATATAACAGTTTTGGATCTGAATTATCTTGGGTTGAAGAAGAGTCATATTTTTTTAGACTTTCTAAATGGCAAGACAAACTGTTAAATTTTTATAAAAATAATCCAAATTTCATTGTCCCAAAATCTAGATCTAATGAAGTTATTAAATTTGTTGAGTCAGGGTTAAAAGATCTCTCCGTTTCTAGAACAACATTTAAATGGGGAATTGATGTCCCTACAGATGAAAAACATATTGTTTATGTTTGGTTAGATGCTCTAACTAACTATATTTCAGCTTTAGATTATCCAAATAAAAATTCTGATTTATATCAAAAATATTGGCCTGGGATACATGTAGTAGGGAAGGATATAATCAGATTTCATGCTATTTTCTGGCCTGCTTTTTTAATGGCTGCAGAGTTAGATCCACCAAAGCAGATCGTAGCACATGGTTGGTGGACAAATGAGGGTCAAAAAATTAGTAAAAGTCTTGGTAATGTCATTGACCCTAAAGAATTGATTGATGAATACGGTCTAGACTCAGTAAGATATTTTCTTTTTAGAGAGGTTCCATTTGGCAATGACGGTGATTTTTCTAAGGTGGCTATCAAAAATAGAATTAATGGTGAATTGGCAAACAACTACGGAAATTTAATACAAAGAATACTTAGTTTTATTTGTAAGAATTTAGAACAAAATATTGATTTAACTGAAGATAATTTTAATTTTGAAATTTTAAAACAAATTAACGATTCTGAAAAAGAATTATTTGAGTATATGGGAAATTACAAATATGACGAATACCTTAAAAAATTATTCTCATTTATGAATGATTTAAATAATTATGTCGATAAATCTGCTCCTTGGGTATTAAAAAAAACAGATCCTGAAAAAATGAAAAGAGTATTGGCTAATATTTGCCTATGTATTATCAGGGTTAGTCAATATTTAGTTCCATTTATGCCTTCAAAAACTTCAGAAGTATTCAATTTATTCGAAAATACGAATAGTATTAAATTAGATATTTTTGATAATTTTAAAGAGGTAATTAACTTAAAATTTCTAAAAATACGACAACCTGAACCTTTATTTACTAAAATTGAGTAATTTAATAGACAGTCATGTGAATTTTGGTCATGAATTACTTAAAAATTCAGTATCAGATGTCTGTAAAGATGCTAAAGAAAATAACATAGAGCGAATTTTAAGTATAAATTCTAATATATACGAGTTTCAGAGAGATATTAATTTAATTAAAGGTTTTAAATTTGTCGATATCACTTTAGGTCATCACCCAAATAATACTCTTGATATTAAACCTGAGGAAATAAAGACTCTATTAAATGAAAATATTAAAAAATTTAAAGATAGAATTGTTGGAATAGGGGAAACAGGCTTGGATTATCATTATGATATTCCTAAAAATAAGCAAATAGAAAGCTTAGAGATACATTTAGATGTAGCTAGTTTTTATAATTTACCGTGTATAATTCATATGAGAGATGCTGAAGAGGATATGATTAAAATTTTAACTAAATACTCAAAAAAAATAGGTGATATTCTTATACATTGTTTCACTGGAAGTGAAGAATTTGCAAAAAAATGTATTGATTTAGGTTGTTTTTTTTCTTTGTCAGGCATTATTACGTTCAAAAATGCCAATAAATTAAGAGATACAATTAAAATACTACCAATTAAAAAAATAATTTTTGAAACTGATAGTCCTTATCTTACACCTGATCCTTTAAGAGGTAAAATTAATAAACCAAGCTATTTAAAAATTATAGTTGAGAAATATTGTGAAATTACTGGAAACGACTACATTAATACATGCGAAATTAGTACTTACAATTATAAAAAGCTTTTTAAAATAAATGACTGAAAAAACTGAAATAAATATATTAGGATGTGGGTCAAGTTTTGGAGTCCCTTTATCTCACGACATTTGGGGTAATTGTGATAAATCAAATCCTAAAAACCAAAGAACACGACCTTCAATACTTTTAAAAAAAGCAGGAAAAACAATACTAATTGATACTAGCCCTGATTTAAGGAAACAGTTAATCGACAATAAAATTAATAATGTTGACTCAGTTATTTATACACATTCCCATGCTGATCACATACATGGAATTAATGATTTAAGGACTATTTCAATGATAAATAGAAAAAAAATACCAATTTATGCTGATAAAATAACTTTAGAGACTCTTCAAACTAGCTTTTCTTATTTGTTTTCAAAGTCATCCACCCATGGTTATGAACCCATTTTAAATGCTAACGTTCTTAATGGGAACAATACTGAGATTGAGGGTTTTAAAATTGAGATTATTCGACAAAATCATGGAAATATTGACTCCTACGGTTTCATTTTTGATAATAAAATAGCTTATAATTTAGACATTAAGTATTTTTATGATGAGGATTATTTAGATAGAATCAAAGGCATTCAATGTTGGTTTCTTGGTTGTTTAAGATATGATGAACACCCATCTCATGCCAGTTATTCTGAAGTAATTGATTGGGCGAAAAAAGTTAATGCAAAACAAACTTTTCTTAGTCATATGACTGCCCATATTGATTATGAAACAGAATATAGAAAACTGTTTAATAATCATATACATCCAGCTTACGATGGACTTAAAATAACAATCTAGATTCTTATAATATATATTATGCAACAAATAGATGTCTAAATGTCAATAAAATCAGTCAAAGAAAATCTTAGAATTATAGCCCCTGACCTAGAGATATTGGAATTTAAAGAGTCTACAGCAACTGTTGAACAAGCTGCAAATGCTCATAATGTTAAGAAAGGGCAAATAGTTAAAACAATTGCTTTAATTATAGAAAAGCCAATTTTGTTAATGACTTCTGGAGATGTAAAAATCGATAATAAAAAATATAAGAATTTCTTCAAAAAAAAGGCAAAAATGCTGACTGCCAACGAGACATTGCAAATCACCTCTCACCCTATTGGCGGAGTTTGTCCTTTTGGATTACCAAATAAACTAGATATATATTACGATAAGTCCTTAATTAACTTTGACATCGTTATACCAGCAGCAGGATCTACCAATAGTTCTGTGAAAATTCAAACAAAAAGGCTAATAAGATTAACTAGTGCTATTGAAGTTGATGTGTGTAAAATGTAAGTAAAAACAGTATATTATTTACTGTTATTATACTTAGATTTTACAATTTTTGGAGCAGTTGCAAAAGTAGCCGCTGTCATAAAAGTTCCAAAAATAAGAAGAAAATGTGCGCTAGCTGTGATGCCAAAAATCAAAAAAGAGCCAAAATATAGTGAAAAAATTATACACCACATCCAAGCCAAAAGTTGCATAATTAGGTGTCTAAGGGCCACACTAGGTATTTTTCTTAGAGGATTCCAGTCAGCGTCCATGACTCCACTGTAAATTTGCATAAACATGTTTTTCATGGCCTTTTATACATGCGACAGATGTGACCAGATCACTTATTTTTAATAATAATTTTAATTATTTCAGCTAAGGTAGAACCTATGAGAAAAATTGAATTCTGGTACTCAATTGGAAGTACATATACTTACCTCTCCACACAAAGATTAGCGCTCATAGAGGCTGAAAATGAGGTTGTATTTGAGTGGTGTCCTTTCAGTGTGAGATCAAGAATGATTGAAATGGAGAATGTCCCTTTTATGGCTGAAAAAAAAAGAGATAAGATTGATTATATGTGGCGGGATGTTCAGAGAAGAGCTAACTTCTATGGATTTGATGCAAAAGTACCTGCTCCCTACCCACTTAAAGAGTTCGATTTAGCTAACAAAGTTGCAATTTTGGGAAAAGATCAAGGGTGGATCGAAGAATATACTATTTTAACCTATAAAAAGTGGTTTTTAGACCATTTGGAGCCTGGATCAGAGCCAAATCTGAGTTCTACTCTTAAAGAAATTGGACTTGATTCAGATAGTTTAATAAAACAAGCTCAAACAGACGAAATTGAACAAAAATATTTAAAAAACACAGAAATGGCTAAAAATAAAGGCATTTTTGGAAGTCCCACATTTATCGTTGAAAATGAGGTTTTTTGGGGAGACGACAGATGTGAAGATGCCATAAAATGGCTTTCAAAATAATGTCTATTTTCAATTTTTTTACGTTTTTAGGTATATTGAAATTTTATTAAGTATAAATCCCTTAGTAATTTTATGAATTTGACTATTGATTTACTAAAAAAAATATTGATAATATTTCAACTCAAAATCCAAATTTTTAAAAAATTTTGTGAGTGTCGCAATTTACATAAGCTTTTTTACCTAAAATTGTCCAGTTTTAATGCTTTTTAATTGTTTTTTTGAAATCACAGATTGGAGTAACTGTTTTGATAGTTTTATTGGCAAGTGATGTTAACTATCACTTAATTTAGTGCTCTAATTTGCTATTTAATTAGATAAAATGTGTGAATATTTATTTTATTCCTTCAAAATCAAATTAATTTTCAATATTTATTCTTAATAACTCATTTTATGTCTATTTTATTTTTGATTTAGTCAGATTATTTGTTTTTTTCTTTCTAGATGTAATATATAATAAATTTAAAAATTAATACGTAAATACAGTATTTTATTATAAATATTTAATATAAATTATTAAGTTTTAATAATTTCCAACTTTGGAAAATTTTTTTCTCTCGTTTGGATCAAGATACCTTTTTCTTAGTCTTAAGTTTTTAGGAGTAACCTCCAATAATTCGTCAGAATTGATATAGGTCATCATTTCCTCAAGTGACATCATCCTAGGAGCAGTTAAATTTACGGCCTCATCAGACCCAGATGCTCTGACATTAGTTAATTGTTTTCCTTTTAGAACATTTATCTCTAAATCATTATCTCTAGTATGCTCACCGACTACCATACCTTGATAAACAGGTGTTTGATGTTTAACAAACATTACACCTCTATCTTGAAGCTTCCAAATAGCATAAGCTATTGCTTTACCGTTTCCTGTGGAAATTAACGCGCCCGCCCTTCTCTCTGTAATCTCCCCTTTAAATGGTTTATACGAGTGAAACACTCTATTTAATACACCAGTTCCTCTTGTGTCTGTTAAAAACTTACTTTGATAGCCAATTAGTCCTCTAGAGGGGGCAATAAATAATAACCTTGTTTTATCAATTCCAGATTTTCTCATGTCTAACATATCAGCTTTTCTTTGATTCATGCTATCAATAACTATACTAGAAAACTCTTCATCTACATCTATCGTTACCTCTTCATAGGGTTCACACTTTGTCCCCTCTACATCTTTGTAAACTACTTTAGGTCTAGAAAGAGATAATTCAAAACCCTCTCGTCTCATGGTTTCTATTAAAACACCTAATTGCAATTCACCTCTTCCTCCAATTTCAAATGAATCTTTATTTTGATTTTCTGAGAAGGTAATAGCAACGTTTGTCTCAGCCTCAGCTATTAATCTATTTCTTATTAAAGTTGATGTTACCTTTTTACCTTCAGTTCCAGCTAATGGTGAGTCATTAACCATAATGTTTATTGACATAGTAGGAGGATCTATTGGTGTAGATTTTATTGGTGTTTCTATATCAGTTGAACAAATGGTGTCTGATACTGATGTGATTGATAAACCTGCTATACAAACTATATCTCCAGTGTTAACTGAGTTAACAGTTATTTTTTTAGTTCCCTCAAATTTTAAAAGTTTAGTAAGTCTTCCAGTTTCAATGATTTTACCAGATAAGTTTAAAGCATGAACGCTGTCGTTTATTTTTGCAGATCCCTGCTCTACTCTTCCAATTAGACATCTTCCTAAGTATGGATCATACTCTAAAAGTGTTGATAACATTGCAAAAGGTCTAGTATTATCAACATCTGGTGATGGTACATGATTAATAATTTTATTTAACAGAGGCGTTAGGCTGGATCTATCATCTGACAAATCATTAACACACCATCCACTTCTACCTGATGCATATAAAACTGGAAAATCTAATTGTTGAGTATTTGCATCAAGTGAGACAAATAAATCAAAAACTTCGTTTAACACATCATCTGGTCTTGAGTCAGATTTATCGATTTTATTGATTACTACTATCGGCTTAAGTCCTTGTTTTAAAGCCTTTCCTAAAACAAATTTTGTCTGAGGCATTGGACCTTCTGAAGAGTCAATAAGCAAGATAACACCATCAACCATTGATAAGACACGTTCTACTTCACCACCAAAATCTGCATGTCCAGGTGTATCGATTATATTTATTCGAGTATCTTGAAAAATTATAGAGGTAGGCTTTGCTAAAATAGTTATGCCTCTCTCTTTTTCTAAATCATTAGAGTCCATAATTCTTTCTGATATTTCTTGATTATCTCTAAAAATTCCACATTGCTTCAATAAATTATCAATAAGAGTAGTTTTCCCATGATCAACATGAGCAATGATTGCAAGATTCTTAATATCGTTCATTGAGATAGATGTCTTATAGATTAAAATTAACTATTTAAAAGCTTATTTTTTGCTTCAGTTATTAAATTAGATAAATAATTATTACCATCTTTATCAGGATGGAACTTCTTCATTAAGTCATAATATGATTTTTTAATATCATCATCAGAAGCTCCTTTTTTAAGACCCAAAACTGATAGCGCTTCCTCCTCTGTCATTTGTGATTTGTCTGAAGAGGATGTTGATTGTTTATTTTGACTAATAATTACATTTAAAATATTAAATCCACGTGGGTCTTTTGTTTTTAGTTCCTCTAAGAGCTTCGATACCTCATTTTGAGATAGAGAGGAAAAAGAACGGCCTTTAAAAACTCCCTCTATAATATGAATTGTAGCTTGACGTGATTGTAACACAATTTCAATTTGTAAATACTTCGTATTAATTTTTGGTTTGAACTTACTTCCAAAAGAAGATCGCGAAAACAAGTTTAATATAGTTAATAATGATGAGATCCTTCGAAAAAAAAGTAAAGCAGGAGCTAAGGCAACAGGTAGGAAATTTAATTTTCCTGAAAAAATTAAAAAACATCCTAGAATTATTATTAATGAAATAATTAAATATTTTTTATAACGAGACGATAATTGATTACCAAAGAAAACAAAGATACATATAGCTACAATTGAAAATAATAATAAGATTTTAATCATCCTAAATTAATTTTTAATTGTTTAATCCTCTGTTCTCTTCCACAACTGTACTTGTAATATGTATATCTTATTGGATTTTTTTTGTAATAATCCTGA
The DNA here is from genome assembly GCA_902619375.1 of uncultured Alphaproteobacteria bacterium. Taxonomy (GTDB): domain Bacteria; phylum Pseudomonadota; class Alphaproteobacteria; order HIMB59; family HIMB59; genus HIMB59. Next base: position 119,827 of record CACNEB010000001.1, on the reverse strand, counting down.
TGATATTCCTCTGCAACATAAAAATTTTTAAAAGGTAAGATCAATGTTTCAACATTCTGTTTGTGATTTTCCTGAATTTTACCTATGTAAAAGTTAAATCTATCTTTAACATTCTGATCATTGCTGAAAAGAGCACTTTTATAAGAATAACCTTTATCACAAAATTGACCTGCACCATCAAAAGGATCAATGTTTAAAAAGAAAGTCCTAATTATTGTGTCTATACTAACAATATCTGAGTCAAAAATAATTTCAGCCACTTCTATATGGCCTGTATCACCCTTGACAACTTCTTGATAAGTTGGATTTTCTACATGACCTCCTGAATAGCCAGATCGAACGTCAATTACACCTTTTAATTTTTCATAAACCTCCTCAACACACCAGAAACAACCACCAGCTAAGTAAATTGTATTAATTTTTGCGTAAGCTGTAATAGGTAACAAAAATAATAAAAGAAAAAGTCTATAGATCATATTGCGTTGATAAATAAATTACGAAACTTCAATGTATTTAGACCGGGCTTACCGTTTGAAATAGTAAATTTATCAACTTTAACTATGGGCATTACAAAATTAGTAGCACTTGTCATGAATGCTTCATCTGCATAAAGAAGAGATTTGATAGAAAATTTTTTTTCTTCAAATTTAAATTTATTTTTTTTTAAGATTGATATTAATTTATGCCTTGTACATCCTTTTAAAATTCTAAAGTTAAGTGGGTGCGTAATACATTTATTTTTTTTTATAATCCAGATACTTGAAGAATTACCCTCAGTTATCATATTTCTATTATCAAATAATACTGCTTCATGTGATTTATTCTTTTTAGCATGATTTGCAGCTAGAACATTACCTAATAGAGAAATACTTTTAATATCTGACCTATGCCACCTTATATCTGGATAAAGAGATGTTTTTACACCTTTTAGTGCTAACTTATTTAAATATTCAAAGTTTTTATTAATTGAGTATATAATAATATTAGGCTTAAGTTTATCAGGGTATTTATGTTCCCTTGGGTTTTGATCCCCTCTTGTAATTTGAATATAAATAATACCCATTTTTAAATTATTTAATTTTTTGATTTTATTGGTGATACTAATAATTTGATTTCTATTGAGTTTAATTTTCATATTCATTTTTTTTAATGAAACAAACAATCTGTTTAAATGAAGATTTAAATCTACTAATTCACCTTTGAATACAGCAATGACCTCATAAACCCCATCAGAGAATTGAAAACCTCTATCTGTTACACTGACATACGATTGATTTAAAGGTTTATATTTTCCGTTAATATAACAGGTTGTCATAAGAATATCTTTTTGATTATATTAATACCATGAATCTTAAAAGACGAGATTTTATTAAAAAATTATCATGTGCTTGTTGTGCACCTTTATTTTTACCTTCTTGTACTGAGGTAGCTATTACAAATCGTAAACAACTCTCTATTATTTCAGATGAAAGTATCAACAAACAAGCTCTTCAAGCCTACGAACAAGTCAAAAAACAAGAAAATTTAATAGAGTCTGGGCAAAATTTTAGAGCAGTAAGAGAGGTAGGTCTCAGAGTTACAGAGTCAGTAGAAGAGTATTTTTTAAAAATGGGTCAGTCAGACTCTATAAAAAATTATAATTGGGAATTTATCTTAATTGATGACAAGGACACACTTAATGCTTGGTGTATGCCTGGTGGTAAAATAGCATTTTATACAGGTATCTTAGATGTTGCTGCTAATAATGATGGTTTGGCCTCAATAATGGGGCATGAAATTGCTCATGCGGTTGCTCGCCATAGTGTTGAAAGGGCTAGTCAAGCATTAGCAATAAATGTAGGCACTACTATCTTGGATATTGCCTTAGAGGGTGCTCTTTCGAGTACCTCAGCTGATGATTATTTAGTAAATTTAGGTCTATCTTTACCTTTTAACAGATTACAAGAATCGGAGGCTGACTATTTAGGCTTGGCTTTTATGACAATGGCCAAATACGATAATCATGAGTCATATAAAGTCTGGCAGCGAATGGCTGAAGTACAAAAAGGAAACGCACCACCAGAGTTTTTATCTACACACCCTTCCCCCAAAAATCGTATTGAAAAGCTTAAAAACTGGATACCTGAAGTTGATTTAAGATTTACCTAAAGCGTTGTTTTGTCATACTTTAAACAAATCAGAAATTTAATATATTTTAAATATGAACAAAGTTATTAAGTTAAAAAAGCAGTCAAAAACAAGCGACTCTGATAGCATAAAACAGCTAAACAGTAAGCTAAACAAACTTGATAAGAAAATTGATAACCTCTATGAGAGATTAGACGGTCATATAAATAAAATAGATAAAGTTTATTCTAGACTAGAGGAACATTTTTCAGGTATCGAAAAGCTTTTATCGTTCTTTAAATTTAGAAAATAACTATTTCAATAACTCATAATTTATGGCATCAGAAGATTCTAATAGTTCTTCATAACTGTTCGAAAACCATTTTCTTACATTATTTTTATTAATAATGACCGGGTTTCTATTGTGAATAAATTCTACATTTTCCAGTGAGGATTTAGTTAAAATTGAAAAATATACAGTATCTTCTATTAGTTTATAGACACCTGCAAAAAAACTGACTGGTGTTTTGGTAAATAATTTATATTTTTCTTTCAATTCATGGGTTTTCATCCATTCAAAATAACTACTAAAAGGAACTAAACAGCGGTTATTTGTTATAAGACTATTACTGAAAGATTTTTCGTGAACTGTCTCTGATCGAATATTGAAAAGTGTTTTTCCTTTAGGAAGCCAATCAAATGACAAACCCCAATTTGATTGTTTAAATACAAATTTAGAGTTTAGAGTAAAGACAATAGGTGCTTTATTAGAAGGGCAAATATCTTCATTTTTATAATCAAATATTGATTTGAAGTTATTTATAGTTTCACTCTTAAAAGAAGAGTGATTATCTTTAAGATTAAGCGAATATCTTCCACACACTATTAAATTTTTCTAAAATTCAAATAGTTAGAAATATCAAAGTCCTTATATGAAGTTCTTAAACCTAAAAATTGAAAATAATCATCCCTAATCTTTTTTCCAAGAGAGGTATCTGTATAATTATCTAAAACACCATTGATATTTTTTTTGGCTTCAATAACAATATCATTAGGTAGTTGCCTGAATTCTACACCCAGTGACCTCAATTTATTTATAGCCACAACCTCTTTGTACATAAAATCAGACAACATTTCTTGATTTTCTGACTGACAAGCATACTCGATGATGCTCTTAGCTTCATTATCAAAAGAGTTCCATTTATCTAAATTCATTCCTAATGAAATAGAAACTGTAGGTTTTTTAAAATCTGGATAATAACAGTAATTTGTTACTTTATAAAAACCAAAAGCTAAGTCCATAACTGGATTGGACCAGTCTGCAGCGTCTATAGCACCACTTGCTAAAGACTGAAGAATTTCACCTCCTGGTATATTTATAGAAGTTGCCCCCATAGTCTTTAATAGATCTCCTCCCATACCTGGGCTTCTTATTTTGAGTTTAGCAACATCCTCAAGACTATTTAATTCGTTTTTGAACCAACCAAATAATGTAGATCCAGTATTGCCGACTAAAAAATGTTTTATATTAAAATTCGAACCTAATTCATCCCATAGTACTTGACCATTGCCTGAATATATCCAAGAGTTAAATTCTTCGGCAGTCATTCCAAAAGGTACTGCTGCAAAAAAAGGATAAGCTTTGTTCTTTCCACCCCAATAGAACTCTGCTGAGTGATATATATCAGCTGTTCCAGATGATACGGCATCAAACACTCCAAACGGTGGGACTAATTCACCAGCTGAGTAAACATTAACTTTTATTCTTTTATTAGATAAGTTCTCAATTCGCTGAGCCAACCTGTTTGCACCTAAACCTATACCAGGGAAATTCTCTGGCCATGATGTGACCATATTCAACTCTGTTATGGTGCTTGCGTGTACATTAAAACTAGAAAGTGCAGCTGCACCCAATACAGGAATTGAAGCTTTTTTAATAAAATTTCTTCTATTAATTTTTTTTTTCATATTTTTATATAAATAAGATAACACTTTATAAATAAAAATGAAATTAGAAGCAAAAAGTTTATTAGCCGCACTTAATGATCAAAAAGTTGAATATAAACTTTTTGAACACGAGGCTTTTTTTACTGTTGAAGAGTCTAGCAAATTAAAATCGGATTTGAATATGCAAGGTGCGCATACAAAAAATCTTTTTTTGAGGGACAAAAAGAGAAATTTTTTCTTACTTTCATGCTTAGATAGCACTGAAGTAGACCTAAAAATTATCAAAAACATTATAAAGTGCCAAGGAAATCTCTCTTTTGGAAGTGCAGATTATTTATATGATAAACTTGGAGTCAAACCAGGTTCTGTTAGTCCCTACTCTTTAATTAATAATGTAGATAAGGATGTAAGTTTTTACTTAGATAAAAAAATCAATGATCATGAATTATGCAATTTTCACCCACTAGACAACACTAAAACAATTCAAGTAAAAACAGAGGATTGTATTAAATTTTTAAAAACAATTACGACTGTGCGATTAATTGACTTTACGACTATGGAAGTGATTAATCTCTAAAATTTTGAAACTGTAAAGGAATTTTAATATCACTTGATTTTAACAATTCGATCATTGATTGTAGATCATCTCTTTTCTTTCCAGTAATTCTTACTTCATCTCCATTAATTGAAGCTTGAACTTTTGCTTTTGAAGATTTTACAAGATTTGTTATTTTTTTTGAGTCCTCTTTTGATATTCCATTCAAAATATCAATAAATTGTCTTACCCTGTTTCCAGAAGCTGTTTCAGTTGATTTTAGGTGTATAAATTTTGGATCTATTTTTCTTCTTACAATATTATTTTTTAAAATATCATTAAATTGAGTTAATTTAGTATTGTCCGTTGTCTCTATTGTAATAGCAAAATCGTTTCGTTCGATTGTTGAATTAGTGTTCTTAAAGTCAAATCTATTATCAACTTCTCTTTTTGTATTATTGATGGCATTATCAATTTCTTGAATATCTGGTGACGAGACAACATCAAAAGAAGGCATAAGTGAACAATACAATATTTTTATTTATTTCAACACTAATAGTTTGGGGGCCTACCTGGTATATTATTAAATTTCAACTTGGCATTGTTGATCCAATGACATCAGTTTTTTACCGGTTTTTTTTATCATCAATAATAATTTTAATATTTTGTATATTTAAAAAAATAAATCTTAAATTTACTCTAAAGGAGCATTTTTTTATAGCTGCTCTAGGTATATCATTATTTAATATAAACTATGTATTGTTTTACCTATCCACAGTTCATCTAATTAGTGGGTTTGTAGCTCTTTGTTTTTCATCAATATTATTTATGAATGTTGTTAATAATATTATTTTTAAAGGTAAATTTCCAAAAATTATGACTTTGGTTGGAGGTTTTATTGGAACGTTAGGATTACTTTTCATATTTTATGATGAAATTATTAATTTTGAATTATCAAAGAGCACAAGTATTGGGATTTTACTTGGTGTATTGGCAACTTATTTTGCATCTATTGGTAACTTAATTTCAGAGTATACCTCTAAAATTAAATTGAATGTTGTTGTCGTTACAGGATATGGGATGTTGTATGGCTCTATATCACTATTAATTTATCTTTTAATAACTGGTACTGAATTAAATTTTGATTTTAGTTATAAGTATATTATATCATTACTATATTTATCTGTTTTTGGAAGTGTATTCGGTTTTATTCTTTATCTTTCAGTAATAAAAAATATAGGTGCCAATGATGCAGCGTACATTGCAATAATAATGCCACTTATAGCACTAATTATTTCTACAATATTTGAAGGTATGATATGGAACTTAAATTTATACATTGGGTCGTTTCTTGTTCTATTTGGAAATATATTAATTTTAAAAAAAAATTAGTTTTTGAATAATTTCTTTTGAAAAATTACAATGATGCTTGCTATGAAAAAAAGTATAAACATTGGTGTGTATACAAATTCTATACCTATCATATCTGCAACATAACCTAATGTAGGAGGCGCTATCATGAAAACCCCATATGTGCCTATTGTAATAATTGAAATACCGACAGTGGGGTCAACACCTTTAATAGAGGACCCATACGTGTAACAAATTGGAATAACAGAAGAAACACAAAAACCAGCTATGATAAATCCAATTATCGCAAAAAATAAAGAACTGCTAAATGCAATTACTAACGAACCAACTAATGAACCTAAAACTGAGAAAACAAGAAAATTATAAATACCAAACATTTGTTTTAATTTATCTCCTATTAGTCTTCCAAAAACCATACTTCCATTAAAGGCTATTGCAGCAAGTCCAATATTGAAACCGTCTGCATTAATGTAATCTCTCATGTATAAAGACCCCCAGGAGTCGGTCCCCCCTTCCAAAAAAACTGCCGTGATAGCTAATACAACCAAAATTATAAGAAATAAGGGCCAACTAAAAAAAATTGAAAAAAAAGATAATGGATCTGATTTATTATTTTCTATAGTTAAACTACTAAAAAAAATTAATGGGGCTAAAAAAACAATATAAACAAGAGAATTTATAAAAAAACTAATTTTAAATTCTAAGAATAAACTTGTTAACAACGATCCAGACAACAGTCCAATACTCCAAAATGCGTGAAAGCCTGACAGCATCGGTTTATTTAATTTTTTTTCTAAAGAAGTGGCTTGGACATTAAGAATTACTTCAAAAAGTCCATAACAAACGCCAAAGATAAGACTAAGTATTGCCATTAATGTGAATGAGTGGGCAAAAGGTATGAGCATCCATAAAAGACAAATTAAAAATCCAGATAAAAGAGATATTTTTTTTGATGGATAGAGTTGCATTATTTTTGGCATGGCTATCATTGTCAGAACAGAGCCAATTGAAAAAATTACAAAAAGATATCCCATACCACTATAGTCAACATTTATTTGATCTTTTATATCTGGAATTCTAATTGCCCAAAGGCCCACAAAAAAAGAAATAGAGAAAAAAAGTGCCTTACATGCAGTAATTTCTGATATCTGTATCTTCAATATTAATTATAATTTATTAAATTATTACCAACCACCATCGTCATCTAATTTTTTGTCTTTTACAGTTTTCATAGATGATGTTTTAACTAACTTCCAAATACCATTGCCTGAAACAATAATTTCATTATTTGAAAATACTTGGCATTTAACAAAACAAAGTGTTTTTGTCATTCTCTCTATAGATGGAATTCCAATGAGCTCATCTCCTTTTTGTGCAGAAAAAGTAAAGTGAGTATTCATTGATATTGTTACACATGGTCTATTACCAAATGACTTATAGGCAGCATTACCCATAACATTATCCAAAAAAGACATTAAAAAGCCACCATGGGCAAAGTTCCCAGAATTTAAATGCTTGTCAGAAACTGTCATTCTATACTTATGTTGATTGTTTTCTAATTTTGTTTCTAACTCTCCAAGTAGTTGTGAGTATGAAGATTTTGATATTAACTTCCAGGTCATATATAACTTTATAATGCAATCTTTTAAAAAAGAAATAACTTATGGAGTGTCTTAAAATTATTATTTGTAATGAATAGATCTTATAGAATAGAAAATAATAGCTCTAACAGTTTTATACCAAGTTATTCTGGAACTAACGGTGCCATAGCAACTCATTCAAATTTATCATCAATTACTGCACATAATATTTTAAATGATGATAAAGGTAATGCCTTTGATGCTGCAGCTGGAGCTATGTTAGTTGAAGGGCTTGTAAATCCTCAAATGTTTGGCATGGGAGGTGAAGGAGTAATGATTTTAAAGCCTAAAGACCAAAGTCCTCTTGTCTTAAATGGAAATACTATATCTCCTAAAAAATTTAATTTTTTAAATTTAGTTACAAGAGGATACACAGAAGTTCCTGATGAGGGAATATTATGTGCTGGAGTTCCAGCAGCATTTTCTAGTATTTTTAGAATGTTACAATTATATGGCAAACTAGATTTTAGGACTATTTCTAAATATGCTAAAGAATACGCAAAAGAAGGATATCCTTTACACACTGGAATAATAAACCAAAATAAATTTGGCTTAAAAAGTCTAAAAGGTAAATTTATAAAAGAGTGGAAAAATTCTGCAAAATTATATTTAAAAAATAATAAAATTCCAAAATTAGGAAGTTTATTTAGAAATTCGGCTTACACAAACTTAATAGATTATCTTGGAAATTACGAAAAAAAAATCACAGGATCTCGAAATAATAAATTTAATAAATTACATGATGCTTTTTACAAAGGCGATGTTGCAAACTCAATTTTAAAATATTCACAAAAAAATGAAGGGCTTCTTTCAAAAGAGGATTTTGAAAACTTTAATGTCATATTTGAAAAAACAATTTCAGAAAAATATGGTGATTATCAAGTTCATAAAACTAATTTCTGGGGACAAGGATTAACTAGTTTAATGATGTTGAAAATGCTCAACAAACAGAAAATTAAATCACTTAATTCAGCTGGTGATATTCATAAATTTACAGAAATTTTAAAATTAACTTTTGCTGACAGAGAGATGTATTTCACTGGTAAGTACAATTCAAAAATCAAAGCCAATCACCTATTAAATGACTCTTACCTTAATAAAAGAATGCAATTAATTAAAGAGAAGGCAATTGACTCTATAATTCCTGGTAGCCCCCTATCCAATAAATCATTACTTCCAATAGAAAATGACATTAAACCATGGGGAGCTGGCACTGTTCATATAAGTATTATAGATAAAGATAATAATGCAATTTCGTGTACACCAAGTGGTGGATGGATAAGATCTAATGAAGTGATTAATGAATTGGGATTTCCCTTAGGTAATAGATTAATGACATTTTATTTATCAAAACCAGGTCACGTAAATTTTATAGCACCTGAACAACAACCAAGGACAACATTGAGTCCTACTTTAATTATCAATCAAAAAAAGAAAGAGATTTTAAGTTGTGGGACAATGGGTGGTGACGCTCAAGATCAATGGCAAGCACAATTTTTAATGAATTATATATTTTCGAATAAGTCTATTGACCAAGCATTAAATGAACCAAGAGTTTCATCAGAGCATTTACCTGCTTTTTTTCACCCACATGATCCAAATTTGAAACAATTATTATTGGAAGAGCGGCTTTCACCCTATATTTCCCAACTAAATAAAAAAGGACATAAATGCCTTAAAACTACAGACTGGAGCGAAGGTTTTATTTTATGCGCTAGAAAACAAGATAAAATTTATGATGCATATGCAGATATTAGAAGTTATAAGAGTCAAATATTTCAAGCACAGGCATTAGCATGGTAAAAAAAAAGAACAAATTAAATGATTTAATTAATGTTGTTAAGAGACTAAGAAATCCCAAAAATGGATGTCCATGGGACATACAACAAACTTCCAAATCATTAGCAAAGTATACTTTAGAGGAAGCATATGAAGTTATCGAAGCAATTGAGTCAAATAATAACAAAGAGCTAGAAGGAGAACTTGGCGATTTATTACTACAAGTTATATATCACTCAGTTATTGCTGCTGAAAAAAAGAAATTTTCAATTGAAGATGTAATTGATACAAGTATAAAAAAAATGAAATCTCGTCATCCTCATATTTTTATGCGCGATGAGTCAATTAAAACCGTTCAAGATGTAAATGATTTTTGGGAAACACAAAAAAAATTTGAAAGAAAGAAGAAAGGTGCAAAATCTGTTTTAGATGGTGTAAGTGTAAATCTCCCTGCTGTTACACGTTCACTTAAGCTTCAAAAAAGAGCTGCAAAAGAGGGATTTGATTGGAAAAATGCAAATGGAACCTTGAAGAAGGTAAAAGAGGAATTAAATGAGCTTTCAAATGAAATGAAGATTAATAATAAGAGAAAAATTAAAGAGGAATTAGGAGATTTATTATTTTCTTGTATTAATTTATCAAGAAAATTAGGACTTGATACTGAAACAGTTATTAGAGACTCTAATAGGAAATTTGAGAAAAGATTTAAAAAAATGGAAAAAATAATGAACAAAAAAAAATTAAAATGGAATTTGAATAATTTGGAGAGAGAATGGCAAAAATCAAAATAATTTTTTTAAGCACATTCTTTTTATTTTTTTCAAAGGGTATTTTATCCTATGAAATAACTGATTTAATAAAAATCCTTGTCAAAAAAAATGAAACAAACTCTCAATTTAAGTATGATAATTTGATTGACGATAAAAATTTAGAATTAGCTGATACACTCTATATACCAGAAATAGATTATTCATTTTCTTTTTCAAATAGTACAACTAGCACTAACTCTACTTCTACAGTAAACGCAGATACTCATACATTAAGCGCTACGGTTAACCTCTATAACGGTGGATTTAGTCAGTTAAATTTAATAACTACACAAACTAGAAATCAAGCTTTTGATTATCTTAGAGAGTATCAAAAAGAGTTATTAATCAAAGAACTACTAAACGGTTATAGTAATTTACAGACATTAGTCTTTAAAAAGAAAAATCAACAACTAAGTTTAGAATTTTATAGAAAAAAAGTACTAGAGGCTGAAATATTATTTAAGGCAAACAGAATTACAAAAACAGAGGTATTAGATCTAGAAAATGAACTATTAGAGGCAAAATCTGTGTCTTTAGATTATGATAGAAAAATAGATAATTTAATGCTTCAAGTTAGTAAGTTACTTGATCTAGATATATATGATGAAGATGTAAATTTTGATTATGTGATAGACGTATCTAACGCACAAATTAGCAAGAAATTGTTTTCAGAATTGATGAATTCCTCTTATGGTCAATATCTCACTTTTATTGAAAATACATATTTACCTGAACTAGAGATGAGCAAAAAAGATTTGAGACCTTCTGTTGACCTAACTTTTTCCCTAAGTGAGAGTGATAATTATTCTGCAGTAATTGATCATAGAAGATCCTCATCCTTGTCACTATCTCTAAGTGTTCCTATTTATGACGGATTTAAAGATGAAAATAATTTTGATATTGAGGAATATAATTATCAAAAAAAATTATTAGAACATAAGGACTTAAAGAGAGACTTACTTAATACTTACTTAGAGTCTTGGAATAATTATGAATTTTATTTAAATAAAATAAACAACCAAGAAAAAATAATTGATAGCTTAGAATTAAAATTACAAGGAAATGAAATTTTATATAAAGCCCAAAAAATAGATATTACACAACTTATTGAAAGTAAGAATGAATTAAATGATGCTAATAACATTTTATTAGATTTGAAATCTTCAAAAAAATATTATTTAATAGACATTCTGATATTAAACGGGGATCTAAGTACAATTATTAATGGATTGGGATAGACTTAAAACATTTTATCACGTAGCTACGGCAGGTAGCATCTCTAGAGCTATGGATACTATTCACCTTAGTCAATCTGCTATTACTAGACAAATTCAATCTCTTGAGCATAGTTTAAAAACCAAATTATTTAAAAGACACACAAAAGGTATAACTCTCACAGAGCAGGGTTCCTATCTTTTTGAAGAAACTGAAAAAATTTTTGCTGATTTAAATTCTATAGAAAAAAAGATAGTTGAATATAAGTCAGTTCCCACTGGCAACCTCTCTATTAATACTACAGTTGCTTTTGGATCGATGTGGTTAAGCCCAAGAATCAATGAATTTATTCATGAATACCCAGAAATTAATCTTAAACTAAACTATTCTGAAGATGAGCAAGATATGCTGCGCCAAGATTATGATATTGGTTTATGGATGCGAAAACCAAGACATTTAGATTTGGTTTCAAAGCACATAGCAACAATCAAATACCATATCTACGGATCAGCGAATTACATAAATGAAATGGGTATGCCTTTGAGAAGATCAGAACTTAATACTCATAGATTAATTACATATGGCATTGGAAAACCATCCCCCCTTTCTGACACCAATTGGATACTGAAGACTGGTGTTAAAAAAAACCAAAAAAATAGAAGACCTCATATTACAATTAATAATCTATATGGTTTATTAGTAGCCGTTGAAACTGGTGCAGGTTTGGCCGCATTACCTGATTATATGGCTCAACATAAAGCCCATCTTGTTAAGGTATTACCAGATATAGAAGGACCAAGTTACGATGTTCATATGGTTTATCATGAAAATCTAAAAGGAAGTTTAAAATTAATAGCTTTTAGAGATTTTCTTATGAATAAAATAAGCCAGTGGAGATTTTGACAATCAAAATTTACTTTTTTTTTAAAAATATACGTAAAAAAAAACATGAATAACTTATTAAAAACTTACAAGTTTAGTAATTTCAGAGTGGTAAAGGGCAATGGTTGTTATTTATACACCTCTGATAAAAGAAAATTATTAGATTTCTCTGCAGGGGTTGCTGTTAATTCTCTTGGATATAATCATCCTATAATTAAAAATAGCCTAAAAGCTCAACTAAAAACAGGAATTACTCATCTATCAGGATCACAAATACATGAATTTAAAACTAAATTATCTAAGTTACTATCTGATAATTCCAATAAAGGAGATGTATTCTTTTCTAACTCTGGTGCCGAAAGTATTGAGGCTGCTTTAAAAATTGCGAGAAATTATGGTAGTAAAAATGGTAAAGATGAGATTATCGCAATGACCTCCTCTTTTCATGGGAGAACAATTGGGGCTTTATCCGTCGGTAGTAATAAAAAATATAAATCTAATATTGGTCCTGTTCCTGGAAAAGTAAAATTTTGCAAGTTTAATGATATCTCTGATCTAAAAAAATTAGTAAATAAAAAAACAGTAGCAATCATAATAGAATTTGTTCAGGGAGACGGAGGTATAAATATTTGCAGTAAGAATTTTGCAAAAGCTATAAAAGAGATATGTAAAAATAAGAAAATTTTACTTATCGGGGATGAAATACAAGGTGGTATAGGTCGAACTGGTAAAATATTTGCTTACAAACACTACGGTGTCAATCCAGATATCATAACCTCTGCAAAAGGCCTAGGATCAGGAATTCCCATAGGTGCTACCATAGTAAAAAAATATATATCCAAAATTATTTCTACTGGTTTTCATGGCTCAACTTTTGGAGGTGGTATGCTTCAGACAAGAGTTTCATATAACGTTTTTAGAACCATAAATAATAAAAGTTTTTTAAATAAAGTACTGATTAATGGTAATTTATTATCTTCTCTAATAAAAAAAATGCACCTTTTACACAAAGATAAAATAGTTGATACAAGATGTTTGGGTCTTATGGCTGGTGTAGAGTTTAAAAATAATCAAATCGCATTAAAAACATATGAAAAAATGTCAAAAAATGGGCTTATTTCAACTCTAATTCAAGGGAATATAATTCGTCTTACACCTCCTTTGACTGTTTCAACTGGAGAAATAAGAAAGGCAATAAAGATTATAACTCAATCGTTGTAATTCAATAATCTAAAGATTGTTTTTGAAATACAGTACCAATACCCTCTTCTGTCTCTAACTCATTTATAAGAGCATTTTTTATTTCGCCACTTATAATATGAATTTTTTGAACACCTTGATTTAGAGCTTTTAATGAGTTTTCGACTTTTACAACCATCCCATTAGAAATGATTTTCTCATCAAATAGTTTTCTTGCCATATTTTCATCAACTGCAGAAATTCTTTCCCCTTGTGTATCTTTGATAAAAGGGACATCAGAGATAAAAATTAGTTTACTAGCTGAGAGGTTTATTGCTAATTCAGTAGCAATGGTGTCAGCATTAACATTTAATACTTCAGATGTATTTTTATCTAAAACTAAACTTGGCATAATTATCATATCATGTTCTTTAAATAAGTTTTTAATTTGTAAAGCATCAACTGAAACGACGTCCCCTACTTGACCATAATCAATATCATCAACTACATCTCTTCTTTTTGCTGCAATAAAGTCTTTCTTTGAAATAGGAATTGGAAAATTTCTGATATTATATCGTGAACTCAAGCTAAAAATATCTATTAAAATTTGACCAGATATTTTTTTGGCTGCCTCTATGTCTGTAGGAGATGTTACTCTTCTACCATTTATTTTTTTTGGCTCAATACCATGTACATTGATCATATAGTTATCTAGCTGTCGTCCAAATCCAAAGACTAAAACAACTTTTAACTTCGAAATAGAGTTTAATAATTCTTTAATGTCACTTATAACATTATCTATACTACCTTCATTGTCACAAATTTTACCACTAACTTTAATAACTAGTATGGAATTTTGTAATATTGATTGGTAAAAACTTTGATTTTTCATTATAGATATAACGGTATCATTTGTTTCAATCCTAATGATTGATCAAGATCAAAAATTATATTCATACACTCAACAGCGTTACCTGAAGCACCCTTTACTAAATTATCTAAACAAGCCTCTAAAACGAAGTGCCTCTGATCTTTATAAGAAAGTGAAATATCACAATAATTTGAACCTACTACATTAGAGAGCTTAGCATTATTTTGTACTCTAATGAAAGGAGATGATTTAAAACAATCTATTAAACTAGAATTTAAGGACTCATAAGTTGCATCTTCATATGTTTCAATGTGACTTGTTAGATATATACCTCGAGAGAAAGGGCCCGACAGAGGCACAAATGATAGAGTCTCCTTTAAATTTGGAAAAGATTGATAAATTTCTGCTAAATGTCGATGTGAATTAATATTATATGAAAAAATATCTTTAGACCTTGTAGAATGATGATTTTTCATAGAAGGATTTTTACCACCACCACTTGATCCAGTAATAGCAGTAATAGATACTTTTTTAATTATAGATTGAAATGGTAATAAAGATAGTTGAGCCGTTAATGCAAAACAACCAGGATTAGATATGTTTGAGGATTTTTTTATATCTTCAATTGATTTTTCAATAAATCCATATTGAAACTTACTTTGAATATCAGCATCAAAATTTGATTTGTAATATTTGATATAATCCTCTTGATTAGAAATTCTAAAATCAGAACTCAGGTCTATAATTTTAACTTTTGATAATAATTTTTTGACATATTCATGAGCTGAACCATGAGGTAATGATAAAAAAACACAATCGAGATTTTTAAAATCATCAAGATTAGATGTCTGTAAATCTTTCATATTTAATGACTGTAAATGTGGAAATTCCTCATCTATTTCCATTTCTCTTTGAAAGATTTTTGATAATTTTACTTCAGGATGAACAGAGAGAATTCGTATTAACTCAACACCTAAATAACCATTTGCTCCAATTATGCCTACTTTAATCATTATTAATCCTATTAATCATCTTAGCAAAAACATTGACATGGTTAGTTGAATTATAAATATTTAAAAAATCTGAATTAGGTATAGAAAACTTATCAATTGATTGCTTATAAGCAGATACGTTATTAGTTACAGGGCCACTTATTATCAGTAATTTGTTATCTAAATTATTTGATTTTAAATTTTCTATAATATTAACTGCTCCTGATACGTCATAAGCGCAAATTACAATTATTTCAATTGACTCTGTAATATCAGTATTTTGAATTATTTCTTTAGTTCCATAATCGCCATGATAACCATCACCTAATTCCATTAGAATTATTTCAGCGTCCTCAGACATATTGCTAATAATTGATGTTGAACAACTTTGTATGGTTTTTTTATCGTTCATACAGGTACTAGGCAGACCGTAATCCACAAAATCTGATGTTTTATAAGCACCATTATCTTCATAAGAATATAAATCTTTTTGTGAAGCGGTACCTGCTAATTTACATGCATTAATTTTCTTAAAATAATTACTTAGAGTTTTGATTATAAAGGATGTGACAGTAGTTTTACCAGAGTCAATGCCTGTTCCAATAACTGCAATAGATGGTACTTTATTTTTAATTTTCATTTCATTGATTTTTGAATAATCAACTAGATTCAATTGTTTGTTACTATTATTTACTATTGATCCGAGGACTTCACATTCTGTAGCCGGCCCCAAAAGAATATTAAAATCTTTACAATTACCAATTACTCCTCCTAGATTTAAAATGTGAATTTTATCGTGTTTATTTAATTCAGTTGGGACAGAACCTGTCATTCCTGAGGAAGCTATCCTATTACCCAACGCACCAACAATAATATCTCCCTCAGTTAATTCAGTAATTCTTCCAGAGACTAACTCCAATTTATTATAATTTGGATTGACTGAAATTACTTTAACAGCAATTAATTGACCTTGATTACAATCAATTACATCTGAAATGCTCAATTCATCAATATTATTGATGTTTTTGAGAACAGAACCTATTTTTTTTGTGTTAATCATCTTAAGGTTGGTTTTATATAATTATCAAGAATATAAGCAATATTTTATTTGATTTAAAAATATGAGTAAAAATTAGTCTAAAGCTTTAAATTACGCACATTTTTAGCTGCTTGACGAATTCTTTGCTCGTTTTCAACTAATCCTATACGAACAAAACCTTCGCCATATTCACCAAAAGCAATGCCGGGAGAAACAGCTACATCTGCTTTAACCATTAAATCTTTAGCAAATTTTAAAGAACCTTTATTTTGGTACTTTTTAGGGATTGGTGCCCATGCAAACATGCTAGCCGCAGGACTAGGTATATCCCACCCAGACCTTGACATAGACTCAACTAAAACATCTCGCCTGCTTCTATAAGTTGCTCGTATACTTGAGACACACGTTTGAGGACCATTTAGTGCTGTTGCTGCTGCAACTTGTACTGGTGTATAAGCACCATAGTCTAAGTAAGATTTAATTTTTGTTAAGGCTTCAATTAGTTTTTTATTTCCAACGGCAAAACCTATTCTCCAACCAGCCATAGCGTAAGTTTTTGACATAGAAGTAAATTCAACAGCAATTTCTTTAGCTCTATTTACTTGGAGAATTGACGGAGGTGGTTTCTTATCAAAGTATATCTCAGCATAAGCAAGATCTGATAAAACATAAACATTATACTTCAAAGCCATCTTAACTATTTCTCTATAAAAATTTAAGTCAACTACCTGAGCTGTTGGATTAGATGGAAACGATACAATTAGAGCTACTGGAGATGGAGTGCTATTTCTTATAGATCGATCTAATCTTTCAAGATAAGTTTCAGGATCAAAAACTCCGTCTTTCATTGTCTGTAAATGTCTTAATGATGCACCTGCTATAATAAATCCATAAGGATGTATGGGATATGAGGGGTTGGGAGAAATAATAATGTCTCCAGGTGTTGATATTGCTTGAGCTAAGTTAGCTAAGCCCTCTTTTGAGCCCAATGTTACAATAACTTCACTATCAGGATTTAATTTTACACCAAATCTTTTTTGATAATATTTTGCTTGAGCTTTTCTTAGCCCAGGTATTCCTTTACTGACTGAATATCTTCCAGTCCCAGGTTTATCTGTAACTTCTTTTAGTTTGTCTCTAATGTGTTTTGGTGTAGGCATATCAGGATTACCCATGCCAAAATCAATTATATCCTTCCCATTTTTTCTAAGTTTAGCTTTGAGTTTATTTATCTCGCCAAAAATATAAGGAGGCAAACGTTCTATTCTATTAAATTTATCTTTCACAATTATAAAATAGTTTTTTTTATCAATATCTGAAGTATAAAAAAGAAATATATTAGTTAATTATATTAAAACTAAAACAATTTTGCATATTCCATCAACTCTTTATTGCCTATTTTGGTAAATAATCCTTGTCCATTATTTATGTAAACATCGTTATTACCTTTAACAAAATGATGCCCATTTACCATAAAATCAATATGTCCATCAAAATTAACATCTAGTGGATGTATTGAGAGATACCAACCATTTTCATTATGACCAACTTCAGACTTTGGCCAATTTTCTTTGTTAAATTTTGTTACACTATGAATTGAATGTTGCCAATATATAGAAAAATTACCATCACCATCATTTAGATAAGTAATTAAATAACCACCGACATAATTTAGACCAATAGTGGAACCAACAATGTCCATATCTCCATCGTTATCAACATCAGCAATCATAGTTCCGACTGGATTACAAAGTGGAATTTTATCTTTAGTCTTGGTGTGATACCCCACATTCTTTATTTCTTTTGAGTTTTTAGTGTTCCATTTGTTGGAACCATCACCCCATAGAATTCTGATATTATGTCTCTCTTTATTTTTAGTATTATGACCTGCCCAATTGTTGTGATAATTGAAGCAATCAGAGCTATGTCCCCCAGACAGTATATCTATATGGCCGTCTCCATTGAAGTCAGCATGCCTTGCTAAGAAACCAAACTGATTTGCACAAACGGTACTTTTCATCATGCCTTTACCGTCATTGATTAGACATAGCATTTCACCGTTGCTTCCTTTCCAATCAACACTGGCAAGAATGATATCCATGTCACCGTCTTTATCAAAATCACCCGCATCAGCTCGGTGTGAAAAATTACAAAATCTTTTGAACTTTTTATTGTAGTCTGCTCCATTAATATGCGTAGCACTTGACTCTTTTAAAAAACCTTCGGCTTGTGATAAAAAATACGAGTGATAACCCCCACAACCTGTCCCAAAATCATTTACTGCAGCTGCCAAATATATGTCATCCCACCCATCGCCATTAAAGTCCGCGACAAGGGGTTGAGCTGTTCCACTTTGAATAAAAGGTAAATTGTCTTGTATGAGACCTGTACCCCAAAAAGATTCATTACCTTTAGCTCTACCTGTTTTTGATTGACCAAGAATAATTTGATAATTGTGTTGAGTTACTCCGGACTCTGCTAAACAAGCACCAGCGTTTTCATCAGCTTTACAAACATATATCCCAAGATTTGGATCTAACTTTTGTTTAAAATTCTTATCAAGATTAAGAACTGTTACAATATAATCCTGCACACCGTCTCTATTAAAATCACCAGTCGCTATAAAATCGTGCAGAGTAAACCAAGGTTGTGATTTATCATAAGCTAATAATTTAGCAAGAAATTGATCTTTAAGAATTTTTTTAGGGATGAGCCATTTTTTTTTATCACTATTAGTCTCTCCCCATAAATATTTCTCATCAAATCCCTGACCTGCCTGAAATGGTAAAATATTATCAGCTTTAGCAAAACTAAAAATAAACAAAAAAACTACAATAAAATATTTCATTTCTTTATTCCCATTCAATAGTAGATGCTAAAAATATCATTGTTTATCAACTATTTTAAAGCTATTTTTTAAATTGTGTAAGTTTTGTGTAAGTTTAATGACCATCATATTTTTTAAGTAGATTATCAAAATTTCTTATTTTCTTATAAACATTACTTTTTTTATCGTATTCAACTCTCCAAAAAGGAAAGTTGGGGCATTCAAGTTTTAAATATTTTGTTTCTATAAGTGAATAATCTATTGCCAATCTTAGAAATATACCAAAAGTTACTGGACAAGTATTGTCCGCTTTACTTTTTTTAGCCAATTTTAGTCTAATATCTTTAAAGTTATACTTTTTGGTAGAGGGAGTTTTTTTAATAAATTTTATAATATCTTTTGGGGTTGATATGAGCATTAATTCTCCTTTTTTCATATCAGCAAAATTAAAATCTAATTTTTTAATTTTTGGTAAAAATTCTCTATTAAATTTCTTAAATGTTTTTAATTCATCAATTGATAATTTTGTAATATCTAAATTCATTCCCACTCAATAGTAGATGGAGGCTTACTAGTTATGTCATAGAGGACTTTGTTTACTCTAGGTACTTTATTAATTATATGAGTTGCTACTTCAGATAAAGTTTCAACATTAATCTGTGAAACATCTGCTGTCATTCCATCAACTGAATTAATACATCTTAAGACACAAGTCTCCTCATAAGTTCTCTCATCACCCATCACACCTACAGATTTAACAGGAAGTAAAACTGCAAAAGCTTGCCATGATTTGTTGTACAAATCTTTTTCAATGAGAAAATTAATAAAAATTTCATCTATTTCTCTTAAAGTGTCTAGTCTTTGTCTATTAACCTTTCCAATACAACGGATACCAAGTCCTGGCCCAGGAAAAGGATGGCGATTAACAAATCTCTGATCTAATTTGTAGAATAGACCTAATCTTCTAACTTCGTCCTTAAAAAGCTCTTTAAAAGGCTCTATAACGTCAAATTTAAGGTCTTTTGGTAAACCACCAACATTATGATGTGATTTGATAGTCACACTCTTTCCACCATGGTAAGAGCGACTTTCTATAATATCTGTATATAGAGTTCCTTGTGCGAGATAGAAATCTTTTTGTGATAATTTTCTGATATATTTTGAGAATACCTCTATAAATAAACCCCCAATTATCTTTCTTTTTAGTTCTGGATCAGTAACATTTTTTAGTTTTTTTAAGAATATATGCTCTGCATTGATTATATTTAATTTTAAATTGAAGGATTTAAATACAGATTTTATATTTTTAATATCATATTTTCTAAGCAATCCATTATTTACAAATATAAAGTGAACGTTATCTAATTTAAGATATTTTGATATAGCAAATGCCAAAACTGTAGAGTCAACACCACCTGACACAGCACATACTATATTCGGTTTTTTTTCTTTAACATTAATTCTTAAATATCTGCCAATAGTTTGGTGTAAATCATTATTTTTCCAATTTTCTTTTAGGTTACAAATATTAAATAAAAAATTCTTTAAAATTTGATTGCCAAATTCAGAGTGTGTAACTTCACAATGAAATTGTATTGCATAAATATTTTTTTTAAAAATAGCTGCTGGTATTTTATTTTTAGTTTTAGCAAGAATTTTAAAACCTTTTGGAATTTTTGTTAAACTATCTCCATGAGACATCCATACTTGTTGCTCAGAGTTAGTGTTCTTAAATAAATCACACTTTGATATCTTTATTATTGTTTTTCCGTATTCTCTTTGATTACTTTTTTCTATAACACCATCAAATTCTTTTGAGATATATTGAAAGCCATAACAAATACCTAAAACTGGAATAGGTATTTGATCTAAAGGAATATCAATTTTAGGTGCATTTTTATTTAAAACTGAGTCAGGACCCCCTGATAATATTAAAACTGAATGGTTTAAAATATTTGTTACATTGTTGAGATACTTTGGAGGATAAATCTCTGCATAAACTCCCAACTCACGAATTTTCCTTCCAATTAAATGTGTATATTGAGATCCAAAATCTATAATTAATACTGATTTACTCAATTTGAGCGATAATTTGGAGCTTCTTTTGTTACTTGGACACCATGAACGTGACTTTCATTAATACCAGAATTGGTCAAACGGACGAATTTTGCATTTTTTTTGAGAATAGTAAGGTTCTTAGAGCCCGTATAACCCATTCCAGACCTCAAACCTCCTATCAATTGAAATAAAACGTTAGATACTTGACCTTTATACGGAATTCTTCCTTCAATACCTTCAGGAACTAATTTGATGGCTTCATTAATTTCGTCTTGAAAATATCGATCTGCTGAACCTCTGGCCATAGCTCCCAGAGAGCCCATTCCACGATAGGACTTATAAGATCTTCCTTGAAATAGAAAAACTTCTCCAGGTGACTCATCTGTTCCAGCAAATAAAGAGCCTGCCATGATACAGTTGGCTCCAGCTGCAAGCGCTTTTACAATATCACCAGAATAACGTATCCCTCCATCAGAGATCATTGGAATTTTATTTTTATTGGTTATTGTAGCAATATCTTGAATGGCAGTAAATTGAGGTACTCCAACACCTGCAACAATTCTAGTAGTACAGATCGAACCTGGGCCTATGCCAACCTTAATTGCATCTGCACCTAATTTAATTAAATCTTTTGCAGCTTCAGGTGTAGCAATATTTCCTACAACAATAGGTAAATTTATTTTTTTTCTAATTTTTTTAAAAGACTCTAATACTGCTGATGAATGACCATGAGCTGTGTCAATGAATAAAATATCAACACCAGCTTTATCTAATTCTATAGCTCTTTGTAAGTCATTAGGCTTACTTCCTATTGCAGCACCAACTAATAATTGTCCATTTTTATCTTTAACAGAATAGGGAAACTTCTCTCCTCTTTGAATATCCTTAACAGTAATTAAACCAATACATTTATTGTTATTATCAGTTACAACTAGTTTCTCTATTCTATTTTCTTGTAATAATTTTTTAGCAAGACCAAAAGAGGACATTCCTTTTGATTGAGTTTGAGTAATAGAGATTACTTTTTTAGTCATTAAATCTTTAACTTTAGTTTTTTTATTAATTACAAATCGAACATCTCTATTAGTAATAATACCCTGAAGTTTATTAGCTTTATCGACCACTGGAAAACCAGATATATTTTGTTTTTCCATGACATTTAAAACATCTTCAATTGTATTGTTAGGACTCATTGTTATAGGATTATAAACAATCCCTGCCTCGTATCTTTTTACTTTTTTAACTTCATAACTTTGCGTCTCAATATCATAATTTTTGTGAATTACTCCTAAACCGCCATTTTGAGACATTGATATTGCCATTTTGGACTCTGTTACAGTGTCCATTGCTGCTGATATGATAGGAATATTTAGTTTTATATCTTTTGTTAGATTTGTTGAAATATCGACGTTATTCGGGAGAATAGTAGATGCTTGGGGTTTCAATAAAACGTCATCAAACGTTAAATATTCTTTAACCTGGGCCATGGCCAATATTAGTTTTTTTTATATTAAAATCAAGATCTGACTAGGATAGTTTTCTTCCGTCATTGAGACCAGCTTCATAGTCTAGTGGATCTACATCATCTAAGCACCCTAGATTAATACCCATACCGTTTGGATCAGTTCTTCTATTGTGATGAGTGTATATCCCGCAATGCTTGCAAAAAAAATGTTCAGCTAAGTTTAGATTAAATTGATAAAGAGATAGATCTTCTTTTCCCTTTAAAAGTTTAAAATTAGATTTAGGAACCATTATCATTTTTGCATTTTTTCTAATACAAATGGAGCAATTGCATTGCATTATTTTTTCAAGATCAGAGTCAATCTCAAACTCAATAGCTTTACAGTGACACGATCCTTTATGAAGCACGACTATTTTCTTTAAAGAAATTTTTTAAAATATTTTTAGTTTCACTCGCCGTTTCTAAAATAGACATATGTCCAGACTCTTCTAGAACAACTGTTTTTGATCCCTCTATATTTGAAGCTAATTCTAGACCCACTTTTTTAGGAGTCATTTTATCATGTTTGCCTACGATACATAAAGTTGGGTGTTTAATACTTTTAGCAGCAGTTTCTCCATTAGTATATTTATCGCAAGCATTGAAGTCTGCACCAAGAGTTCCGTCATTATTTGAAGATACTAGCTGACCACCCATACCTAAATGGCTTAATCCTGGAACAGGATGGCCACCTTTATGGCCCAAAGGTCCATGCACCCAATCCATCATAAGATCAACTGCTTTTTGATCTTTATTTAATGCTAAGTCTAAAAGTTCAGTGTTCATCTTCATTGACATAGATCCATTGATTAGTGCAAGTAAATCTAATTTCTCAGGATGTCTTTGTGCAAATTCTAATCCCACTAAACATCCCTGTGAATGACCGACGTACGATGCTTTATCAATTCCCAAAGCTGTTAATAGGTCTGCAACCCAATCAGCCATCTCCTCAATCGTTTTTAATGGTGGTCCTTCGGAGTCACCATGGCCAGGCAAATCTACTGCAATTGTATTGTAACCGTGAAATGCAAAGTATCTTGTTTGAAGCACCCATGTGACGTGGCTCAAACCACTACCGTGAACAAATACAATCGAGGGTTGATTTTTATCTATTTCTCTTCCACTGGATGTGTAATATGCCTCTTTTCCATTAACTTTAAGCTTCATTTAGAAGCTACAAGTCTAGGCTTTTGAGATGCTCTGAAACCATTTTCAAAGTCATTAATAATGTCATCCATATCTTCCAAGCCAACAGAAAAACGTATCATGTCTTCAGTCAAACCTGCCAACTCTAATGATTTTTTATCCATTTGAGAGTGAGTTGCAGATGCTGGGTGAATAACTAGTGATTTTGCGTCGCCAACGTTAGCTAAATGTGATGTTAGTTTTAGAGAGTTTATAAATGCGTGACCAGCTTCTTTGCCCCCCTTAATTCCAAAAGCTATCATTGAGCCAGCGCCCTTGGGCATTAATTTTGCAGCAACTTTATGGTCAGGGTGATCCGGTAAGCTTGGATGATTTACCCAAGAAACACTTGGGTTTTTACTTAAATAATCAACCATTATTTTAGTATTGGATAAATGCTTTTCCATTCTCACTGAAAGAGTTTCTATTCCTATTAAAATATTAAATGCGTTTGTTGGACTCATACATGGACCAAAGTCTCTCATGCCCTCTGCCCTTGCTCTCATAGTAAATGCTGCTGGACCAAATTCTTCTGCAAAAGAAAGACCGTGATAACCATCATATGGTTCAGTCATTGTTGGAAACTTATCTCCCTTAGTCCAATCAAAGTCACCCTTTTCAACAATGATACCACCCATAGAAGTGCCATGACCTGCCATCCATTTTGTTAGAGAGTGTGTGATTATATCTGCACCTAATTCAAAAAGATTACACAAATATGGTGTATTAAATGTTCCATCGACCATTAAAGGAATACCAGCGTCTTTTGCTATTTTGGAAATTTCAGGTAAATCCATAATTTCTATTCCAGGATTACCAATCAACTCACCCCATATACATTTTGTATTTGGTTGAATTGCTTTTTTAAAACCCTCAGTGTCTCTGGGCTTAACAAAAGTTGTTTCAATGCCAAATCTTTTTAAAGTTAGTCTCAGTAAGTTAAAAGATCCACCATACAATTGCGATGAAGAAACAATATGATCTCCTGCGCTACAAATATTTAAAAGAGCTAGCATCATTGCACTCATACCAGAGGCAGTAGCTAAAGCAGCAGAGCCACCCTCTAAAGCTGCAACTCTTTCTTCAAGAACAGATATAGTTGGGTTAGATATTCTGCTGTAGATATGTCCACCCTCCTCTAGATTAAATAAAGCAGCTGCGTGATCTGCGTCTTGGAACAAGTATGATGTTGTTTGATAAATTGGAACGGCACGGGAGCCAAAATTTTTATCCGGCTGATGCCCACTATGTAAGGTTTTAGTGTTAAATTTGTATGTTTTTGGATCGGTCATATCAAAATATAACATAGATTTTTTAATGAAAGTAATAGAAAAAAAGTCTCAGTTTTAAGGTTTATGTCGAAAAGACATAATCTTTAATTAGTAATTTGTAATCCACATAGTTTGATAGGCCTTTAGAGTAATTGTTGATTTGATATCAATAATTATCTCATTAGAGATTAAATCCCACCATTCATTTGATGCTATTAGATTTAATTCTGACAAATCTAAATATTGGAACACATTAGTTACATTGCTTACACAAAAAATTGATTGCCTTTTGTCATGACTTTGTCTCCAAAAACCAAAAAAGTTCTTACCTAAATTAAATGTAAATTGTGTAGCATTTGGATGAAATGCAGATTGGTTTTTTCTAATTTCAATTAATTTTGATAATTGATTATATATCTTTGAATTAAAAGTATCAGTATTTGCAAGTAACCCATCAATTTCATCATACTTCCAAGATCTTCTATTTATAGATCTATGATTTTTTGTTTGCTCTAGCTTTTCATAGTCATTTGTAGAGCCCAAAATACTATGTATGTAAAATGCTGGTATGCCCTCAAGTCCTAGCATTATTGCATGGCAACAAATAAATCTTTCAATTTGCAAATGATCACTTCCTTGAAATGTTCCTTTCATAGCATCTATGAGTGAGATATTTATTTCATAAACAGTCTCGGTCTTATCTGTTTTTCTTCTTTTGGTAGTTTTTGCTCCAAAATCGGTCATGATATCTACTAAGTTATTTCTTTCTTTTTCTGTTAAAATTCCCTCTGTCGGTCTCAGGCCAATACCATCATGAGAGGCTATGAAATTGAAATAAGATGTATGATCTTTTGCAGGAGGCATGCCCATAGACCATTTACGAAGAGCTGTGCTATCTCCCATCACAAGAGTCCACAGTAGCAAGGGTGGTAGAGCAAAGTTGTATACAGCATTTGCTTCATCGTTTTCACCGAAATAACTAAGATTTTCTAAATTAGGTAAATTTGTTTCAGTTATAAGTAAAGTATTTTTACTAAAAGCATTGAGAAGTGTTCTCATTAATTTCACAACTTCATGAGTCTGTGGTAAGTTTAGACAGTTGGTGTCATGTTCTTTCCAAAGGAATGCAATGGCATCTAACCTGAATACTCTAACACCATTTTGAAGATATAAATGAATTAACTTTATGAAGAAAAATAAAACCTCAGGATTTTTAAAATTAAAGTCAACTTGATCGTGGCTAAAAGTACACCATAAATAATAAATTTCTTTATTAATTTCAAATTCTCTAAAAAGATCTGAGCTTCTAGGCCGAACAACTTGTTCATAACCTTGTTTATTTTTAAGTTTTATAAAAAAATTTTGTGTTTCAGTTTTATTTTCAATAAAAGATTTAAAATATTTACTTTCAATAGATGCATGATTAATAACTATATCACTCATTATCCTAAAATTTTTTGATAGTGATTTAATATCTTTCCAATCACCTAAATCAGACCTTACTTCTTCATAATCAGTTATAGAAAATCCATCATCTGAACTGTAAGGAAAAAAAGGTAGAATGTGTAAATTGTTGAATTGTTTTTTACAATACTTATCTAAGAACTTGCTTAGAGTTTTTAATTTATTATTTTTTTCTTCATATATTGAGTCACCATACGTAATTAAGAAAACATCTTTTTGAGACCAATTAGGTTCAGAAATACCTAGGTCTTTATTTTGAAATAAATCAAGAACTCTATTAATTAGTTTCAAAATTTCGTTTTGATCTAATATATCCTTGTAAATTATTTGGAAATGTATGTTTAGATTATTTTTTAATTCTTCTTGCACTTTAGGAGTTATCTTCCATGACGGCATCATTAAAAGATTTTAAAATAGTTGGGTCAGCACTATCAACTCTTCTCCAAGTTGGTATGTTTGGATTTTCACTTGGTGAGTCTAGGAATATTTTTCCTGCTTCGATAATATTTTGTGCAAAGAGTTCAACCATTTCCTCTTCTTTGTGGACATCGAAGTTTAATCCATTCATCTCTGCATCTGTTTTATAAATCTGAACCATATCAAGGGCTAATCTATAATATGTTGCTTTTAGTGTTCTAAACTTCTCATTAGAAAATACATGACCTTGGGTAGCTAATTTTCTAAATAAAGCTTTAGAAATATCTATTGTCATTTTAGATAAACCCTTTTGCCGATTATTTTTAGAGACCTCTTGGTGTTTATGTTCATAGGTATCTGCTATATCTACTTGGCAAATTTTATTATTAGCAAAGTTCCTATACATTTCAGAGAGTATTCCTATTTCAAGGCCCCAATCATGTGGAATTCTTATGTCATTCAATAAATTATATTTAAATGAAAATTCACCAGCCAGAGGATATTTAAATATATCTAAGAAATTTAAATATTCGTTAAATCCAACCATTTTTTGTAAGGATTTAACTAAAGGTGTAACTAGTAACCTTGTCACTCTTCCATTCATGGATTTATGAGCAACCCTAGGATAAAAACCCTTACAAAAATCAAATGAAAATTTTGGATTAGCAACAGGGTAAAATAGTTTCGCCACTAAATTTTTATCATAGGTAACTATATCACAATCATGCATTGCAACAGATCCTGACTCTTTCAGAGAAATTACAAATCCCATACAGTACCAAATATTTCTTCCTTTCCCCTTTTCAGCAGGAGCAAGGTCCATTTTAGATAAATGTTGATCTATTTTTTTTAATTTAGGTCCATCATTCCAAAGGATGTATTTTTTTTGAGGAAGTACTGAAAAAAATTTTTTAGCTTTTATAAATTCTTGTTTATTGGCTTGATCTAAACCGATAACAATATTTTTTATGTATTTAACTTTTTTTAAAGTATTCACAATATATGTTAAAGCTGGCTTTTCTAATTCTGAATACAAAGATGGAAGAATTAAAGTCATGGGTGAGACTTTTGAGAAGTCTAAAAGTTCTTTTTCTATTTCCTCTATAGGTTTCGAATTAAAATTATGTAGGGTAGCTATAACACCGTTTTGATGAAAATCAGGCATGGTTAAAAAATCTTATTCTCTAAAGTTTTATTTAATTTATACAGGACTTCACTCCAACCGTCAGGTGCTATCTTTGATGATTTAAAAACATTTTTTTTATTAAGACGCAATTTTGGATATGTGTCGGAGGAATTTTTTATCAGGCAGGAGTATTTACAAGAATTTAACATGTCAATATCATTTTTACTGTCACCCAGAGCTATAGTATTTACTGAGTGTTTATCACGAAATTGAATATCATAAGCATGAGATATTAGCTTTTTAGCTATTCTTTTGTTGCATATAGAAGAAATTTGCATGAACCTACTCCCTTTAATCAAAACTCCATCTTTTTCAGATTTAAGATCTTTTTTAAATAGTTTTAATTTTGTTAAGTTATCTTCCCAAAGTATAATTTGACTTGCCTCACGATCTAGCATCATATTAGTGTTATTCAAATTTGTGTATTTTTTTAAAATCTTTGGTGAGAGATCTTGGGCAATGAAAAAATTATATTTTTTTTGTTTCAGTTTTAAAAATTGATACCAATTCTTTGAAGATAATTTAGCAATTCGAACACTCCAATATCTTCCAAATGAAGATGAGTTTTTAATTTTATTAAATCTAATTTTAGGAAAATATATAACAGCACCATTTTCAGTACTGAAAGGCATATTTAATAATTTTAATTCTTTAAGTAATTTTTTACATTCGCTAAATGTTTTACTAGTGTTAAAAATAATTTCATTTTTATTATTGATAATTGTAGAAATCGTTTTCTTATTAACTCCAAAGGAATAGTTTTCATGATCTAGTAAAGTTCCATCAAGATCAGTAAAAATTAGATATCTTTTCATTTATATGTGATTTTTTTAATTGATTGATTTCTATCTAAAGTTATTAAAACATTACAATAACTTGGTGTAGTTAATGACATCCATTTAGATAATTTTTGATAATATTTGATAAATTGTTGGAGCTTTTTTTTCAGACGAATATTGCTCTTTATTGATCGAAGATCTAATTCTTGTTTATATTTCCAATCAATTACAAATTCCCAATTTGGAAATTTTATAAATATATAATAATCGAATTTTTTAAAAAGTTTTTGGTAGTCACTTAAGGCACTGTTATATGCAGTCCTCCAAATTAAATTAGAGTCATTCTTCTTTTCTAAGTCATTAATGTTCATTTTTAAATATTTTATGTCGATTGGTTTTGAGCCAACACACCAACCCTCTAAAATTAACAAATCTACTTTACTAATTTTTCTTCTATAATTTTTTTTATTGTCGGTAACTTTATCAAAGACAGGAATATATACTGGAAATTTCTTTTTCATTAAATTATTTATTACTTTATCGAGTAATTTTAAATTGTGAGTACCAGGTACACCCCTAGTTTCAAATAAATCTGTGTTGAATTTTCTTGCCAATCGTATTCTTTGAAAAGATGATAGATAAAAATCGTCAATACTTAATATAACAACATTCTTTGAGTAAAATTTTAGAAAAAATTTTTTTATTAGAACTGATAAAGTAGACTTGCCTGAACCCTGGGAACCTGCAATCATAAGTGTTTTCTTATATTTTAAGTGAGATAATAATTTAAGGTAATTATCTTTTATTTCATTATGACTAACATTCTTACCTGTTAATTTTTTCAGTGTATCTTGAGTAAATTTTAATTTAGCTTTAATTTCTGACATTAATAATAAATATTATTTTAGAGGATATTTTACTAAAATTACATGTACCAGATAAAATAAAAATACTTTGATATTTCGATTTAAAAAATTTAAATAACTTAAATTAACCTTTTACAGCCCCAGCTGTTAGACCACTGATTAATTGTCTTTGAAAAAACCATATAATCATAAATAAAGGGGCTGTCGCAGAAACAACACTTGATACTGCCCACATATAATTCCCACCGTATTCTACTGTGCCGAGATAAGCATTAATTTTAGGCACCATTGTATAATTATGCTGATTAAGTAACAATGCGGTGACTGTAAAATCGTTATACGCCAACATCATACTAAATAAACCTGCCGTAACAACTCCAGGCCACATTACTGGCATAATAATATATCTAAATGCTTGAAAATATGAGCAACCATCAATCAAAGCACTTTCATCTAATTCTTTTGGTACAGTTTTAAAAAAAGAGTACAGCAACCAAAGAGTAAATGGTTGGTTTATAGCTACCAAAACAATAATTGTAGTTGGAAGTATTCCCCATATATTTAATTGGAAAAAAGGAAATAAGTAGCCTGATACTAAAGTAATGTGTGGCATAGCTCTAAATATCAAAGCAATAATTAGAATATAAAAAGTATATTTGAACGTTGACCTAGACAAAGCATAAGCACCTAAAGTTCCAAGAAACAATGAAATTGATACTACTGACACAGTAACAATCATTGTATTCATTGTAGCTCTTCCAAATTCGCCCTCTGTCCATGACTCTAAATACGCTTTAAATGTTGTCGTGGCACCTGTTTCAATTAAAGTATTAAAACCACTTAAAGCATATGTCCAATCAGCTCTTGAGAAAAAATCTGCTTTTACTTTGAAGGAACCCCAGAGTGTCCAAATAAAAGGAAAAATTGATATAGTAAGCCAAAATAATATAAAGATACTATTTACGATTATTATTTGTTTTGAATATTTATTGATTGTTTGGTTCATTTATCTTTCAGTTTTAAATTCTTTCCAAGTTCTAATTAGTACAGGTGTAAGTAAAAAAGCTATTCCTAATATAGTTAACATTGACGTGGCTCCAGCAGATCCAAAAAGCATTTTATTTTCATTTCTTAAGTCTTGATAAATCATCCATGATAATGATTGAGCTACACCCTCGGCAGAAAAACCAATAATAGGTTCGAATACTCTAAAATTATCCATTAAACAGATTAGCATTATGAAAGTAGCCACAGGGTATAGATGAGGAATAACGATAAAACGAACGCGTTCAAATCTTGTTGCACCATCAATGTAGGCTGCTTCTAAAGGATCTTGTGGGACAGTCTGCAAGGCTGCATAAAAAACAACAAAAGCAAAGGGAGTATTATGCCATATTCCATAAATAATTAAGGTTATCCATGTTAAATTACTCGAGGCTTTTAAAGACAAATTAGGGTCATCAAAAAGAATTTGGATACTGGCTCCAATTATTCCTTGAGAGTCAATCATCCAAAACAATACTAAAGAACCAATTAAAGGTGTTACAATCATTGGTAAAATTGTACCAAATACAATTAGACCTTTTAGACTCTTTGCTAAAGTATTGACACTTAAAGCTACTATAAAACCTAATACTATCACTGGTGGGGTAACAGCAAAACAAAATGTTAATGTAAATAATAATGCTTTATAAAAAGGAAGATTTAAAACAATATCTTTGAATTCACCTATTGATGACGTGTTATCCCATGCCTCTTCTATTTCATCAAAAGCTAAGTGATTTCTATCAGTATAAGTGCCAAAGCCATTAAATCTTCCCAAAGGATTTTCAGCCTCTATTTTTTCTGTAGCTTCTACATCTACTCTAACATTTGTAGTACACCCAAATGGATCACAATTTTCCACCTCCATAAGAACCTGTTCATTTTCAATATGAAGGGATTGAAAGAAACTAGAAACAATTGGTAAACCTATAAACAAAATCATTGCCAGAGCTGTAGGTAAAATAAACCAAAAGAAAGTTCTGTGAGGCATTATATTTTTTTTGTAATAAAGTGTGGAACTTTACTAAGTTCCACACTTAATAGAATTAATTAGCTTTGGTTTATAAAAAACCCTGCTCAGTAGCCTTAGCTATGTAAGCAGCTTCAACATCAGCTAATGCTTTTTCGGCTGACTCATTACCTTGAAGAAATTCCACAAGTTCTGTACTTAAAGCACCGTGCATTAAGCTCATGTGTGGAAAACTAGGGTAAGGTGTTGTGCCTCTACTTGCTGCGTCAACAACAGGCCCTGCTGTATCGCCAGGTGTGTAACCTTTAATCAACCAAACAGTAGCATTTGGGTTGTTATTTGCTAAATCAGTTGATGAAGCGGCTCCAACCAAAGCTCTAAATGAGGACTCTGCGTTTTCATCAGATGTATTTGTTGCAATTGCAATTCCATCCCACCACAAAGTAGTTGCTGGCTTGTTTCCACCGCCCACAGTTGGTGAAGGTGCTAATCGTGTATCAGCTTTGATATTTTGATCACCTTCGTCATCAAGTAAAGAAGCTGCACCTGAGTTCCAAATATGCATTAATGCAACATTACCAGACTCCCATTCTTCTTTAACAGCATTAGTATCTTGTGTTAAAAAGTCAGGATTACTTAGCTCAGTTAATTTTTTAATAACATTAAGTGCTGCAACACCTTTTTCATTATTCACGTTAGGTTGTGCAGTACCTGATATAAAAAACTCACCACCATGACCAAGATACATATTTACAAACTCTTGACCAAGATTCCATCCCGATTTGAAAGCTCCTGCATATGGATTTTCCATTACTCCAGCTGCTTTAATTTTTTCAGCAGCAGCAATTACTTCTTCATAAGTAGAAGGAACAGCTATGCCTAAATCGTTAAGAATACTCTCTCTGTACCAAAGATGTTGTGCATTAGCCATAAAAGCTACAGCATAAATCTTACCATCAATTGTAATCTTTTGGTTATCATTTAAGTTTGACCCATATTTTGCAACTAAATCATCTAGTGGACGAATTAAACCGTCATTCATTAAAGGTGTAATTGAACCATTAGTAACTAATTTTGCTGAAAATTCAGCAGGGTTTGCTGATAAAGCAGCTACTTGTAATTTATTATGGTCAACAGAGTGCGTGACATTAAAATCCGCATCTGGTCCAGCACAACTTTTTACTTCATCCATAAAAATTCTGTATGTAGTAAATTCGTTAGCTAATATATTTATTGAACCGCTTGTTACACCACAAGGTGAATGGCTACCTGCAAAAACACTAGTAGATGCAAAAGAGATCAATAGGGCTATTATTAGTTTTTTCATTTATTTCCTCTTCTTTTTGTTAATAAAAAGTTATTTTTAAAACTATACTAAATAAAACAAAATTAAAATGTAAGAGAAATGGTCGCGGAAATTATTATGATATTCTTTTTTATTTAAAACTAAGACCCATTTGTTCAAAAACACCATGGTTATCGACCATTACATAATTATCCATAAATTTACCATTTTTAATTGTCCAAAAGTCAGAAAACTGCATTTTAATTGACTTTCCAGTTGGTTTTACTCCTAGATAAGTACCGCTATGAGTTCCAGTTAAATAACCCGTCGCACTTATCCATTCACCTTCTGCGACAACAATATCATTTTTTACATGATAGTCTGGAAACGCTGCATAAAAAGGTTTGAGAACCTTATATTTAAAATTTTCAATACCGTGAATATCGCCAAAGCCTGGAGGTCCATGCCAAATCATATCATCGTTCCAATATTTATGCTGTGCCTCTAAATCTTGTGCATTCAAAGCATCGTACATATTTTGCAACAGTATTTTATTTTCATTTATATTCATTTTTTTTTCCCTAAAATTTGTATTAAGATTGCCAATTCATTGAAACCAGTCCATTCTTTTACAATTTTATTATTTTTAATTTCCCATTGTGTAATACCCCAGAGATAACATTCTTTATTAGATGGTTTACCATAAATTCCATTTCCTTTATGAGTTCCCACAGCACCCCAACGAATTGAAACTAAATAACCATCTTTACTATTTCCCATCCAATATAGATCTTCAACACTAAGTGCAAGATCAGGAAATGATGCAATTAATGAGATAATAAAATGTTTAAGCTTAGGTATTCCAATAAATTTTCGACTAGTTGAGCCTTCAAATTTAATATTTTTTGTGTAAACGCTATCAATAGCAGAAAAATTTCTTCTATTCCAAATAGTATCAAAAACTGCATGCACAAATTCTCTAATGTTTTTTATTTTATCAGGTATAGCGAAACTTATAGGCTTTAACTTTTTAATATTTCTTTTGGGTTTTGAATTTCTAAAATCAGGAGCAAATGGACCAATATTTCCTTTATTAGCAATTTGTTTTGCTACTTCATTTAAGTCTAAGCCTAATTGTTTTATTAAACCTGCAGTATCATAAACAACATTTTCGTAATATATTTCATTATTTTTTGCTACACAGTTTGCAATACAGAACAATCTAACTGATTTACCTGTTGGTTTGGAAAAATTACTATAACCCGTATTAGTGCCTGTAATTATAGTTCTGTGTGAAGTATGAAAACTAGTTTTGTCGTCTCCTGCCCATATTACCTCATCAGCATATAATCGAATATTCGGGAAGGCGTTATTAGTATGAACTGTATCAGAGACAATTTTTTCAGATCCAAATTGCAATCCAAGTTCATCCCAAACACGACATTTTGGGCTATAAGTATCGTATATATAGCCAATATTTTTTTCTTCCCATATGCTGTAAGTAATTCTGACAATATAATCAATTATATTTTTATATTGTTTTTCAAATCCTCGCATTGACTGAAATGGTAAATTTTTAGGGTTTGGATTTAAAGATTTAGCATTACCACCTCCACCATAAGATTTAAGAGAGATATTAAAATTTTTTGGCATATGATGATCTTTTAAAGGGATTGGTTTTAAATCTTTAATTAGAGTTTTTTTCATGAATAAATTTACTAATACTATTAAATAAAATTCAAAGCAATGATTTTATATAAAATGAATATTATTATTTTTTCTTTTGTATTATAATTAGACTAATGTCTGATTTTCAGAAAGAAAAATCATTAGTATTAAATTTTATAAATGAAGTTGATAATGCTAGTGAAAATAACTTAATTGAAATAATTTCTAAGTACACATCTAATAATTTTAATATGAAATGTACGCATCCTTTTAACGAAATAATAGGCATTGAAGAATTTGCAACAAAATTTTGGTTTCCTATAAAAAAATCGTTTAAGCCTATCCAAAGAAGAATGGATATCTTTTATGCTGGCACAAATTTAGTTGATAATCATTCTTCAAAATGGGTTGTGAATATGGGACATTTGCTTGGAAGTTTTAATTTTCCTTTTTTTGACATTCAACCAAATTTTAAAACTGTAATGTTATGGTATTGCGAGTTTTATAAAGTAGAGGATAACAAAATACAAGAAGGTGCTTTTTTTTTAGACATTTTAAAATTTATGCAACATTTAAATTTATCAGTTGTCCCAGAGTCAACGGGGATGATTGGCTTTAATCCAGGGCCTAAAACACATCAGGGTTTATGTTTTGATAAACAAAGTGAAATAGAAGGAAAGAAAACTCTTGACCTTATAATGAGAATGGCAAATCGATTAATTGGTGAGGGGTTGAGGACAACAATTCAAGATCTACATAAAGACTGGCATGAGGACATGATATGGTGGGGACCTGGGGGTATTGGTGCATCATATACCTATGAAGGTTATTTAAAAGGTCACACGGGCCCTTTTGAGGATAATCTAGATTTTATTGATTTCTCCGGACATATACTTGAAAACTCAGAGGGCAATTATGGTGGGTGGTTTGGTTGGCCAAATTTAAAAATGAAACCAAAAGGTAATTACATGGGTTTCAAACAAGACACAGATCTTATAGGGGAGATGAGAGTTGTTGACCTTTATAGAAGAGATGGAGATAAAATAGCAGAAAATTGGATATTGATTGATCATCTTCATTTTTTAAAATGTGTGGGTATTGATTTACTTGAGAGAAATAAAAATGAAAATTCTAAATAAATTTAGAAGCGAGTTTAGTACCCTCCACTAATGCATTAAGCTTTTCATAACAAATATTTTCATCAATTTTTCCAAAACCTGCAAAAGTACTAAAACCACAATCAGTCCCAGCCATTAATTGATCTTTAGGTACTACTGTTGAATACTTTATTAATCTTTCAGCTACTACTTCTGGGTGTTCTACAAAATTAGATGTAGAGTCAATTACACCAGGTACTAACACTTTATCTTTTGGTAATTTAATTTCTTCAAAGACTTTCCACTCATGTGCATGTCGAGGATTGGATGACTCAATTAGAAAATATTTAATTTTTGATTTTAAAATTATAGGTAATATTTTTTTTAGAGCTATATCATGAGTATGTGGCCCCTCATAATTACCCCAACAAATATGCATTCTAGTTTTTTCAATATCAACGTTTTTTAAAGCATGATTTAAACACTCAATTTGCATTTCAGCTTTTTTTAAAAAATCCTCCTCAGATAGATCTTTAAAATTCATATGCCTAGCTAGTGCTAAATCTGGACAGTCTAATTGAACATGAATATTTGCATTAGTAATTTGTTCATACTCATTTGCCATAATACTAGAGAGTTTATTTAAATATTCATCATCGCTAGCGTAAAATTTATTTGGCATAAAAACATTAATAACACCCGGTGATGCTGCATTCATAAATGCTTTTGCATGACCATACTTTTTTAAGGCGTTGCTAAAATTTTCAATATCATTTAACAAAGAAAAATTATCTTTTATTTTTAATTCATTGGTGCAACATGGTCTTGAATAAGTAGGTGTTCCTCCACTAATAGCTAACTTTTCCTTATAGTCTGGAAAATCGTCTAAATCGGCAGGTGCTCTTCGTTCACTTTCTCCTGAAAAACCATCAATTCTATCCTTAATATAAGTAGCATAACTAATCTTGCTCATCTCACCGTCACTTATGAAATCTAACCCAACTTCAAGTTGTCTTTTTACAATTTGTTCAACATTTGAGCTTAAAATATTTCCAAATAATTTTTTGTTGTATTCTTCACCCTTATCCTTGGTAAAGAGATATTCTGATAGTTCTTTGGATCTTGGTAAGCTACCAACGTGTGTTGTCAAAATTTTAGATGCCATAATA
Source organism: uncultured Alphaproteobacteria bacterium (assembly GCA_902619375.1). Classification (GTDB taxonomy): domain Bacteria; phylum Pseudomonadota; class Alphaproteobacteria; order HIMB59; family HIMB59; genus HIMB59. The sequence continues at coordinate 82,672 of CACNEB010000001.1, read as the reverse complement.
ATTATGAATTGATAAATTGTTTATACTTATCTAAGAATTGTTTTTTCGAAAATTTTTTATTTTTTCTTAAGAAATCAAAAATTATTTTTTCTTTTTTTATCATTTTTTTAATGGCCAATGGTAATTCAATTAAAAAGTCTCTTTTTATTATAACAGCACCGTGTATGTCTGCATGAATAAGGTCGTCAGGTCTTACTTTCATATTAAAAATATCAACATTGCAATTAATTTTATGAATTTGATTGTATCCATGCCCTACTCTTATTTCACCACTTAATATTTGAAACTTTCTATTTATCTCCTGTAAATCTCTCATTGCTCCGTTTGTTATAGCTCCAACAAATCCAAAATTTAAATGTATAGATGCATTAAGTTCACCCCACCATGCACCAATTGTATTTGTCTTATCCTTATCCTCGATAACACAAATCTTAGGGTAGTTTCCTTCGAACATATACTCGTAATATTTATCTCTATTTTTTATTATATTTGTATTTTTCTTTTTTCTGGATGTAATAATCGCTGTTTTGGCAAAACCAATAATTGGTTTTAAACTCGGATTTAGACAATGCATTGTTTTTTGTGTGTGTCCTTTTGATCGTAGAGTTGGATCTAATAATTCTAGTGAATTTGAGATAGTTGGAGTGTCAAAATTTCTAATGTATTCAATTATTTTCTTTTCTGTTTTTGTTAGTAGTTTCAATTGTTATCCAGTTTTTAATAAAATTTGTTTCCAAATTATTGTTTCATCAAACAGAACCCACTCATTTTTGATCCCTCTTGGACCAAATTCAGCCTGAGATATTCCCATTATATGAACATTTGCATTACTAGGATCAGAAAATAATCCGGGTCCTGAATGAATTCCCTCTAATGACCATCTAATGGATGCCTTTTTATACTCATTTTTTTCCTCTAAATAGCTTACATGTTCAACTCTAAATATTGAATCCGGAAACATAGATCTTAGTGAAGACCAAAAACTCTTTACCTCATCTACCCCTAATGCTTTTGTGCCTCCAGGCTGTTCTTGATTGACTGATCGATCATAAACTTTATCTATTATGTTAAAATTATTATTAAATATTTCCTTTAAAATGTTAGCATAATCTATTCCGGTATTATTTGTTGAGATCGGTATTTGTATATATTTTACTTCATGTGAGGTATTGTTATTAAAGGGAGCTGGGCATTTATCTTTACCGCCTTGATTTTCAATTACATTTGCTGCATGTTTTTTAGGATCAATGTTTAACTGCCTCACAATAGCACCCTGGTCTCTTACAAGCCATTCATCGTAAACCTTGTTATTCTTGCAAGCACAATCAGCTATTACTCGATACTTGAGAGTTTTACCAGTAGCTTTTCCATAAATACCATCATTTAAATGCGTCGCCTTAGATAAAATTCTATGTGATGATAAATATCCGTGTTCTTCATTACCAATCCAAATAACATCTTCGCCTAATAACTGTCGATCTGGAAATTCATTCAAAGTGGCATAAGTAGCCTTCACTACAGCATCAGGGCCATATATTACACCGTCTGGAGATCTAACTGGAATACCCTCAGCATAATAGTCTCTAATTGACTCAACATCTTTATTTTCCCAAATTTGATATGTTATTTTAAATATATAATCTGGTAGATCTAAAAATTTATTATCAAAACCTTTCATTATTAGAGGTTTTTTTGTCGTATAATAAAGATACTTCCTTCTTGATTACTAATATTTTTTAAACTTCTATTTGATCCTCTGGGAGACGAGAAAGAGTCGTTTGGTCCAATTATGGTTTTTTGATCATTGCAGGTTACTTCCCATTCACCTTCTAAACATAAATAAACTTCAGACTCTTTTAATGTGTACGGATGAATATGAGCATTATTACCTTTTAACATCGTCAAACCAAAACCTGTGTTATGGTCTATGTTTGGCTCAAAATCTTTGTTATGAACATTAAAATGGTCAAGGTAATTTAAAATTGAATTAGAGTCATAATGCTCATCATCTTTTAAATATCTATCCTTATTTTCATAACGTATTACATATTTTTCGATTTCTTCAGAAGTGTAATGATCAAAAGAGTCTAGATCTTTTTCTTTAATAGGTTCAAGGGCAACTTTTCCATCTGGAATTTTATTCTTATCAAGATCAACTAAGGTATTATCATTTAATAAAACCATTCCAGACTCTTTTGCTTTTTCTAAAACTTTTGGTGTCCACGTTATCACGCCCGGATCATTTTCTCCTAGAACAACAAATATTAATGCATTTTCGTCACTAACATTTTGAAATCCTCGAAACATATTAGTGGGAAATGAAGCAACATCTCCTTTGTTTAAAACTACTTCGCCCTCTTTACCATCTGTGCCCCAATAAAAGCGCCAAGAGCCTGAAAATATCAAAAATACTTCTGCAGTAGTGTGGCTATGGAGTCCCGATCCGTTCATTGGAGCGGCACTTACTGCACCGATATTGAAACCATGTTCTTCAGCTATCTTGACGTTTTGCTTGGTATCCTCGCTCACTCCAGGGCCAACTATAGAATAGTTCAGTCTATCTTGATGCCCTTTAAGTTTCCCTTCTACAAAAGGAACTTTACTAGGAACAAGCTCATTAAACTTTACCAAACGACTGTTGATATCCTGCGTCATTAATTAGATTTTAAATTTTATCATTTTGTTAAATATTATTTAAATTATAAAGTTAATCAAAGTAATATTTATTGATATTAGATAGGTGAGGCAATATAACTTGAGCGAAATTAAAAATTTTGATACCGGTATTCCAATTAAAAGTGGAGCAAAAATTATAAATTTGGACCCTAAAGAAAATATATTAAATAAAAAAAAAATTAGAAATCTCCTCAAAAAAATTTCTGAGTCCAAAGATAGTGATTTAAGTCAAAATATAAAGAATGCATATCATGAGGATGCTGAAATCTATGCATTCCACCCTGTAAATCACATAAAAGGCATTGATGAAATAATTAATACCCTTTGGAAACCTTTACTGAATTCTTTTCCAGACTTAGAGAGAAGAGATAATTTAATAATTGGAGGGAGTTTTCAAGATAGGGTTTATGTCTCAACTGTTGGTCATTTGACTGGCACTTTTGTCAATCCATGGTTAGGAGTTCCCTCCAATGGTAAAACTATTCATTTACGAATATGTGAGGTTCATCAAATAGAAAATGAAAAAATAATCAATTCTCATGTGTTAATTGATATTATGGATTTTATAAGGCAAGCAGGTTTTTGGCCAATTAATTCATCTTTGGGTGTAGAAGAAATGTGGCCAGGACCTATTACTGGTGACGGAACAACCTTTGAAAACCTAGATACTGATTTATCAGCTAGAACTCTTGATCAGGGCCTTACGATGCAAAGAAGTTTAGATATAAAACCAGAAACTGATACTGGAGCTACTAAAGATAGTGTAAGACAGAAATTAATTAACCACCCTCAAAAAGATTATTGGCATCCGAAAATGATGTGGTACGGACCATGTGGTATAGGCACTGCTAGAGGTTTAAAAGGTTTTATTGAGCATCATCAGCTACCATTTAGATTAACGTTTAAAGAGAGAAATTATTGGAAAATTGGTCATTACATTGAAATAGGTGATGGTAATTACTCTATGACAGGTGGTTGGCACAGTATTCAAGCAACACACGGTTCAAGTGATTGGCTCGGATATGAACCTACTTATAAATTAGTTACTATGAGAGTGATGGATTTTTATTTACATAATGAAGGTCTTATTAGGGAAAATTGGGTACCAATAGATATTGTCCATATTTTATTTCAATTGGGAATAGATGTGCTCAAATTAGTTCATAAGAAATAAAAATGACAGTTGAATTTATCAAAAAAAGCCTAAATGAAAAACAAAGAGCTGAAGAAAACAATAAAGTTAAAGCAGTAGTTGAGAATACTTTAAAGGAAATTGAATTAAAGGGAGATAGCTATGTAAGAGAATTATCAGAGAAATTTGATAAATACTCACCTAGTTCATTTAGATTATCTGAAGATGAAATAAGTAAATTAGTGGATGAAGTTTCTGATAATGACAAAGAGGATATTAGATTTGCACAAAAACAAGTTCGATCGTTTGCCGAGGCACAATTAAAAAGTTTAAGTGAAATTGAAGTGGAAACTCAACCAGGTGTAATTCTTGGACATAAAAATATACCTGTTCAATCTGTTGGCTGTTATGTTCCTGCTGGAAAATTTCCAATGGTGGCATCAGCTCATATGTCTGTAGTCACTGCTTCAGTTGCTGGAGTTCCTAGAATAATAGCAACAACACCCCCCTATCAAGGAAAACCAAATGCTGCTGTAGTTACAGCCATGAAAATGGGAGGAGCACATGAAATATACGTTTTAGGTGGAATGCAGGGTGTTGGAGCTATGGCTATTGGAACTGAAACCATAGAACCAGTAGATATGATAGTTGGTCCTGGAAACGCATACGTTGCGGAAGCAAAAAGACAATTATTTGGTAAGGTTGGTATCGATTTATTTGCTGGTCCTACTGAAACAATGATTATATGCGATGATACTGTAGATGCAGAGATATGTGCTACAGATCTTCTTGGACAAGCAGAGCATGGTTATAATTCACCTGCAATAATGATTACTAATTCTAGAGATTTAGCAACAGAAACAATAAAAGAAATAGATAGACTGCTCGAAATTTTACCAACAAAAGATACTGCTGGTGTTAGCTGGAAAGATTATGGTGAAATAATTTTGTGTGAAAGTTATGATGAGATGTTAATGAAAGCTAATGAAATAGCTTCAGAGCATGTTCAAGTTATGACAGATAGAGATGAATGGTTTTTAAAAAATATGACATCTTATGGAGCACTTTTTTTGGGTGCAAGAACAAATGTTGCGAATGGTGACAAAGTAATAGGAACAAACCATACTTTACCGACAAAAAAAGCTGGAAGATACACAGGCGGTTTATGGGTTGGTAAATTTATAAAAACTCATACTTATCAAAAAATTACAACCGATGAAGCAGCTACAAAAATTGCAGAATATGGATCAAGATTATCATATTTAGAGGGTTTTATAGGCCATGCCGAACAATGTAATGTTAGAGCAAGAAGATATGGTGGTATTAATGTAGCCTATGGGAAACCAGTATCTAAAATTAAACCTAAGTAATGTATTTAAAAAGTTTAAGTCTCAAGAAAAAAATAGCACTTGTGACGGGTGCGGGTAAAGGTATTGGAAGAGCTTCAGCTATTGCTTTAGCAGAAGCTGGTGCTGATTTAATAATTTTAAGTCGCACTGAAAAAGATCTTATTAAAGTTAAAAAAGAAATAAACAAATTAAAAAGAAAATGTGAATTTTATGTTTGTGATTTATTTGATTTTGATCAAATAACTGAAGTTTTTTCAAAAATTAATAGATTAGATATTTTAGTAAATAATGCGGGAACAAATATACCTGAGTTTTTTAACAAAATTAAAAAAGAAGATATGGATTATATGGTTGATTTAAATTTGAAAGCATCTTTTCATGTTGCACAATTAGCATCCAGAAAGATGTTAAAGTCTAAAAATAGAAAAACAATTGCAGGAAGTATCATTAATATGTCCTCTCAGCTAGGCAAAGTTGGAGCACCAAATAGAAGTACTTACAATATGACAAAATTTGGTATTGAAGGGTTAACTAAAGGAATGGCTCTGGATTTAGCTTCAAAAAATATTCGTGTCAATTCTGTTTGTCCAACATTTGTTGAAACTCCAATGGTAAAAAAGTTTTTTATTAATAAAAAATTTAAAAAAGAAACTTTAAAAAATATACCTCTTGGTAGATTAGCTACTGAAAGTGATGTAGCTACTGCGGTTGTATATCTGGCATCAAATGGTTCATCAATGATTACAGGATCATCAATAGTGGTAGATGGTGGTTGGACAGCTAAATAAAAATAACTAATTTAAAATTCTTAAAAAAATTCAATGAAAGCTATAATTTTTGGATCTATCGGAACTTTAGTAGAAACGTCTGATATTCAAAGACAGTCATTTAATTATGCATTTAAAGAGTTAGGATTAGACTGGTATTGGGATAAGAGTAATTACAAAAAATTACTTAAAAAATCAGGAGGAATAAAGAGAGTTGAATATTTTGCAAAGATTAATCATCAAACAGTAGACTCAAAAAAGATTAGAGAATTAAAAACTCAATATTTTAATAGATTTTTAAATTCAAATGTTATTGATCCTAGAGAAGGTGTTTTAGACGTAATTAAATATGCCAAATTAAATAAAATTAAAATTGGTCTAGCGTCAACAACAACTATTGAAAATATAAATGCTATTTTCAAAACACTAAATGAAAAAATAGAAAAAACAGATTTTAATTTTATAGGAAATAATAATTTAATAAAAAAAGTAAAGCCTTACCCTGATATTTATTTAAAGGCTCTAAAAAATTTGGGTGTAAGCGAAAATGAATGTTTAACAATTGAGGACTCAATTGAAAGTGCTATGTCAGCATATAACGCAAACGTTAAATGTATTGCATTTCCAGGAATGTTTCATATTGAAGATGATTTTAGCTTTTGTAAAAAATATTATAAAAAATTAGATATTTCAATTTTTGAAAAATAAATTATTGAATTTGTCATATTCCTACAAAAACATAAGAGAAATATTATGACCCTTAACAACGGATTATTATAAATTTAGAGTCATAATTAATTATGCAAATTACCCACAGAATAAATCTCCTCTACAATCTAGGTTTATTTCGTCTTATGTTATAAAAGGGATATCTTTATTGTGAGTATTGAATATGTTAGCTCTCATTTAAATTTATTTACTAGCTATGGTAGTAAAACATAAAAATATAAAGGTAGCGCCTCTCAACCATTCAATCTATTATAAATAAGAGAATTAGGACTTTTAAAATTAAATGAGTTACATCAATACTGACATTTTAACAATAAATGGAAATTATTTCGATACTATAAAAATAGGGTCTAACTTACCATTAGTATTAATTGCAGGACCATGTGCAATAGAAACAAAAGATCATACTTTTTATATGGCTGAAAATATTAAAAAGATCTGTGATGATTTAAAAATTCAATTTATTTATAAATCTTGCTATGATAAGGATTGTAGATCATCACCAAAAAGTTTTCATGGAGTGGGAATAGATGAGGGTCTTAAAATTCTTGAAGAAGTAAGATCTGAATTTAAAATTCCAGTAACTTCTGATTTTTCAAGTGTGGAATGGGCAGAACATACAGGTATCGTTTGCGATATGGTTCAAGTACCCGCATATCTTTGTCGACAAACTTCTATTTTAAGAGCAGCTGCCAAAACAAAAAAACCAATTAATTTAAAAAAAGGACAATTTATGAGTCCATGGAATATTAGAAATTCTGTCAAAAAATTAAAAGAATTCGGAAATGATCAAATTCTTTTAACTGATCGTGGAACATTTTTTGGATACGACATGTTGGTAAATGATATGAGATGCTTTCAAATTATGTCCGAAACAAAACAACCTGTTTGTTATGACGCAACTCACTCTATCCAACTTCCTACATCTCTTGGTAATCTATCTGGAGGACAAAGAGAATTCATACCTGCATTAGTAAGAGCAGCAGTTGGAGCTGGGATAAATGCTTTATTTCTTGAAGTTCATGATAACCCAGAGAAAGCTTTATCCGATCCATACACTCAGTTAAATATCAAAGATTTGAAGCCTTTATTAAGCCATGCTATAAGATTGCACCAAACTGTTCTTGAAATTAATAAAAATTGGGATCTATCTAATGTCTGTTGAGTTTGAAAAAATAATTATTAAGTTGGGTGATTTTCCTGTGCTAACCGAAAATGCGACTGTTTATGATGCTATCTCTTTAATGAACTTTCATAAGATTGGGGCTGTTTGTATAACAAATAAAAATTTAAATTTAACAGGTATTTTTACTGATGGTGACTTAAGAAGAATATTTTTAAAAATTCAAAAACCTCTCTCAGCTATCTTGATTGACGATATCACAAATTATATGAATAAAAAGCCACAATTTTTTTTAATTAATAATAAACTTACAAAAGAAAAAGTAGTTACCTATATGAAAAAAAATAAAATATGGGATGTCCCAATTATTGATCAAAATGATAAACTTTATGGAATAATACACTTACATAATTTAATAGATGGATAGAAATTTTAATAATCAATTAAGAAAGAAACTTAAAGATAAACTAACAAACAGACAAAAAACACTTTTTGTTGGTTGGATTTCATTTTCTCATCCATCCATAACAGAAATATTTTCTAATATTAATTTTGATTTTAATGTAATTGACATGGAACACTCTACAATTAGTATTAGTGAAGCTCAAAGAATTATAGCTGCCTCACAATCTTTTGGTGTACCATGTATACCACGTATAGTCTCCCATTCCGTTGAACAAATTAAACCGCTATTAGACTCGGGCCCTGATGGAATGATGTTTCCAACAGTTAGTAGTGTCAAAGAAGTAGATTTTTTATATAAAAGTTTTAAGTATCCCCCCATTGGTCAAAGAACATTTGGGGTAAATAGAGCTCAGAATTATGGTATTTCAATTGATAACTATTTTTCTAATTGGAATGAGACTTCTACTTTCATGATACAAATTGAGAATAAAGAAGGAGTTGAGAATTTAGAAAAAATCTTATCTCATCAAACTATTGATGCTGTGATGATTGGCCCTTATGATCTATCAGGTTCTTTAGGTGTTCCTGGTCAACTAGACAGTGAAATTGTAATTAATAACTGTAAAAAAGTATCTGATATATGTAAAAAAAATAATGTCAGTTGTGGGATACAGATTAATGATGTTAACTCTGAGAACATAAAAAAAAATATAGATTTAGGTTTTAATTTTATAGTACTCGGATCTGATTTATTTGCTTTATGGAAATGGGCCGAACAAGTTGAAAACACTATTGCTTCATTAAAATAAATTTAAATGCAATATATAGATAAATTATTTAACTTTAAAAATAAGAATGTAGTAATAACTGGTGCAGGTGGTCATTTGTGTAGTGAAATGGCTTTAGCTTTTGCAAGATTAGGCTCAAATTTGTTCCTTATTGATAAAGATGCAGAAAAATTAGAAATATTAGAAAATAAAATCAAATCTATAATAACTAAACCTAATATTTATAAATTTAGTGTAGACACTACAAATTATGAAATTATCTACGAGATAAATGATAAAATAAATCTTATCTGTAAAGTTGATATTTTAATTAATGGCTCAGGCATAAATAGTTCTAAAGATTTCTTAGACATTGATTTAGCTAATTGGAATGATGTAATTGAATCTCAATTAAATTCTGTATTTATCTCTTGCAAATTAATTGGTGGATCTATGGTTCAAAATAAAAATGGCTCTATAATTAATATATCGTCAACATCAGCTGATCCACCTTTGTCAAGGGCGTACGCCTATTCTGCCTCAAAAGCAGCTATAACCAATCTTACTAAAAATCTAGCAAGAGAATGGGCTATGTCTGGGGTAAGAGTAAACTCTTTAAGACCAGGTTTTTTTCCAACTGAATGGAACAAAAAAAACTTCTTAGATAAAAAAAGAATAGATAAAATTATAAGTCATACTCCATTACAAAGATTTGGTGATCCAAAAGAATTGATTTCAGCTGTATTATATTTAAGTTCAGACTCCTCAGCTTTTGTAACAGGCTCAGAAGTAATAGTAGATGGTGGTTTTTCATGTATGACGATTTAAAGAAAAAAGTAGTAATAGCTGGGGCATCCAAAGGTATTGGTTTAGCAATTGCTGAAAAATATATTTTTGAGGGTTACGAAACTATTTTGTTAAGTAGAACAGCACCGAAAAAAAAATTCAAAAAAAATTTTTACTGGTATCAAATAGATTTAACAAAAGAAAAGCAAGTTGATAATCTTGCTAAAAAAATCATAGTTAAACATAAAAAAATCGACATTCTAATAAATAATATTGGTCAATCAATGTGGAAACCTGTAACGGAAATTAATAAAAAATTTCTAGATCAAATGTTTCATACAAATTTATATAGTATTTTTTTTTTATTGAAAAATTTCGTACCACATTTCAAGCGTTTTAAAAATGGTAATATAATTAATATTTCAAGTATCGCTGGTAAAAGAGGAACAAAATATAACTCTGTATATTGTGCAACAAAGTTTGGTTTAAATGGAATAACACAATCTTTATGTAAGGAACTAGGAGAATTTAATATTAGGGTTAATGGTATTTGTCCTGTTTTGATTAAAACACCAGGATTAATGAACGTAATTTCTAAAAGATACTCTCCTGCATATAAAAATAAAAATTTTTTTAAAGATTTTATAAGAAATAATTCATCTTTGAACGCACTTCCTTCTGAAAAAGATGTTGCTGATTTGGTGTTGTTTTTATCCTCCGAGAAATCATCATCTATAACAGGACAATCAATTAATTTAGATTGTGGAGTTTTGCCACAATAATCTCTATGACAGTAGCGATATTTATTCCTTGTCATTTAAATTCTATAAGGTTTCCAAATAAAATATTAACCAAAATTAACAATTTAGAAATGATAGAGCATGTTAGAAGAAGAGCTTTGCTCTCAAAAGTTAAAAATGTTCATGTTGTAACAAACAGTAAAAAAATATCCAAAATTATTTTAAAAAATAATGGTAGTGTCTTTATTTCAAAAAAAAAGCATCTTGATGGATCAAGTAGAGTTAATGAAATAGTTATAAAACTACCTTATAAAAAAATTATTTTATTACAAGGAGATGAGCCTTTAATTCTTCCTAGTTATCTATCAAAATTAAGTGATTATCAAATAGACTTAAAAAGAACTGTTTTAAATCTTGCTTCAAAATGCAATAAAAATGAAATTTATGATCTAAATATTGTTAAATGCCTTGTAGATCCAAAAATGTATGTGATCCAACTTTTTAGAGATCCCAATGATATTAATAAAATTAGAAAACATTCTATTTTTAAAATTTTAGGAACAATGCTTTACCCAAAAGAAATTTTGAATGAAATTTATAGTAATCCGCCAATTTTATCTAAAATTGAAAAAAAAATGTCGATTGAACAAATTAAAGTTTTAAAAAAAAAATATAAATTAAAAATAGTTCTTGTAAATAAATCAACTCAATCTATTAATACGAGTAATGATAAAATATTGGTAGAAAAAATCTTAAAGAAATCAAAACTACAACAATTATTATTTAGCAAAATCGCTTAACTTTAATATAAAATTTAATTGACATAAACGATCAAATTTCCATCTATTTTGTTTATATTAATAATGGCTACTATAATAATTATAGTTTGAAATTCTTATATAAATAATTGATTAACCTTTACTTTTGGGGATATTTCAATTTAGTGTGAAGCTATTCTATATTTTAAATTTTATCTTTTGTATGGCGCGCTCTGCAGGATTCGAACCTGCGACCCTCTGCTTAGAAGGCAGATGCTCTATCCAGCTGAGCTAAGAGCGCATTTATTGGAATATTTACCACTTCAACTTTATATTTTCTACTTTAATATGCACTAATTTTTAAATGAACAATATTTTAATAAAAGTCGAAAATTTGGTGAAAACATTTGGTGGATTAGTTGCACTAAATAATTGCTCCTTAGAAATTAAGGATAAAGCTATAACAGGAATTATTGGGCCTAATGGATCTGGTAAGACTACTTTATTTAATGTAATTACTGGTAATCTTAAACCGGATTCTGGTAAAGTTTTCTATAATGGTGTTGAAATAACAAATGAAGAGTCGCACGACTTATTTCATTTAGGAGTATTAAGAACATTTCAAATTGCACACGAATTTGCAAATATGACAGTTATTGAGAATTTAATGGTAGTGCCAGGTAATCAAAAAGGTGAAAAGCTTCTTTATTCGCTGATGAATAGACAAAAAATTAATAAAGAAGATGAGTTAATCAAAGATAAAGCCATGGAAGTATTAAAATTTTTAAAAATTGAACACCTTAAGAATGAGAGAGCTGGAAATCTATCTGGAGGGCAAAAAAAACTTTTAGAATTGGCCAGAACAATGATGGTAGATGCTAAAATAGTTTTTTTAGATGAAGTTGGTGCAGGAGTTAATAAAACACTCCTTAGAGACATAAGTGACTCAATTTTTAAACTTAATCAGGATAAAGGTTACACATTTTGTATGATTGAACATGATTTTAATTTTATAAATGAGCTATGTGACCCTGTAATTGTTTTAGCTGAGGGATCAGTACTTTTTAAAGGCTCTGCTGAAGAGGTAAAGTCAAATGAACAGGTTATCGAGTCTTATTTAGGTAAAGGATTAAAAAAATAATGTTTTTTTCTGCTTCAAATTTAACTGGTGGCTATGGAGGTGTAAACATTATCGAAGAGTGCTCTTTTAACGTTAACAGAGGTGAAATTGTGTCCATTCTTGGACCGAATGGCGCTGGTAAATCGACAGCAATGAAAGCAATGCTTGGTATACTTGACTTAAAAAATGGAAATGTCGTACTTGACGGGAAAGATATAACAAAACTTAAAACACAAGATAGAATAAAGCTAGGTATATCCTTTGTACCTCAAATTAAAAATATTTTCACAGAATTAACTGTAAAAGAGAACTTAGAGATGGGTGCTTTTTTAAATGATATTAATTTATCAACGAGATTAGAGGAGATGTATGATTTATTTCCTATAATTAAAGAGAAAAGAGATCAATTTGCTGGCGAATTATCAGGTGGTCAAAGACAACAGGTTGCAATTGCCAGAGCTTTAATGACTGAACCTGATGTTTTAATGTTAGATGAACCAACTGCAGGGGTCTCACCTGTAATTATGACGGAATTATTTGAGCACATACTTAATATAAAAAAACAAAACATAGCTATACTAATGGTTGAGCAAAATGCTCGCCAAGCTTTAGAAATATCTGACCGAGGTTATATTCTAGTTACAGGGAAAAATGCTTACGAAGGCAAAGGCGATTATCTTTTAAATGATAAAGAGATTAGAAAGGCTTTTTTAGGAGGATAAATGGATTTTTTAAACTCAATCATACTTCTCACAAACTTTATTATTGTGCCTGGAATAACTTATGGATCACAGTTGGCTTTGGGTGCAATTGGAGTAACTCTTATCTATGGTGTTTTAAGATTTGCAAACTTTGCTTATGGAGACTTGATGGCTTTTGGAACAATGATTGTAATCCTTGTTACTTGGTTTTTACAGTCAAAAGGAATTACGTTTGGTTTACTTCCAACCGCTTTACTAGCATTACCAGTTGGTATCCTATTGACAATTGTGGTGAGTTTATTTTTTGATAAAGCGGTATTTGAATATTACAGAAATAAAAAAAGTGACCCAGTAACTTTTATAGTTGTTAGTCTTGGTATTATGTTTGTTTTAAACGCAGTTGTTAGAATTATCATTGGACCAAACGATATTAACTTTATGGATGGTCATAAGTTTATTATGAAAGCTAGAGAATTTAAACAAATGACAGGATTGAATGAAGGACTAGCATTAAAATCAACTCAAGTGATAACATTAATTACAACTATTATTACTTGCTCGATACTTTTTTATTTTTTAAATAAAACAAAAACAGGTAAATCTATGAGAGCTTATTCAAATAATGAGGATTTAGCTTTGCTATCAGGTATCGACCCTAAAAAAATTGTTTTACTGACCTGGATAATTGTTTCAATTTTAGCGACTATTGCAGGAACTTTGTATGGATTAGATAAAAGCTTCAAACCATTCACTTATTTTAATAACCTCCTCCCTATTTTTGCAGCAACAATTGTTGGGGGTATCGGAAACCCTCTAGGAGCATTCTATGGAGGTTTTTTAATAGCTTTTTCTGAAATAGGTCTCACTTACGCTTACAAAAAATTTTTTAAATACATCATGCCTGAGGGTTTAGAACCAAGCACACTAATACAATTTATCTCTACTGATTATAAATTTGCGATCTCTTTTGCAATATTAATAGTCGTTCTTATTTTTAGGCCAAATGGTATCTTTAAAGGAAAAGTCATATGATCAAAAATTCTGACTTTAAAATTTGTTTCTCAGTAATGACTGTTTTAACGTTTTTAGTAGGTTTATTTCAGTCATGGGGTATTGCATTATCAATGTTAAATCTCTGTCTTATTTCTGCTGTAATGGCTATGGGAGTAAATATTCAATGGGGTTTTGCTGGTTTGATTAATTTTGGTGTAATGGGTTTTTTGGCCATAGGGGGGTTAGCAACTGTTTTGATTTCAGTTCCCCCTGTACCTGAAGCTTGGAGTGCTGGCGGTATTGGAATTCTAGTATCCGGTTTATTTTTATTAGCAGTTGTTTTTAGTGTTTTAATAATTAATAAAAAACTTCCAAATTATAAATATAAAAATTATTTTATATTCTTTATCATAATTTTATCTATACCATTACTTAAATTTATAGCTGGACCATCAATCAGTAAAATTGAGTCAATTAACGCAGCCACATCAGGTTTTTTAGGTGGAGCTAATTTGCCAATTATATTTTCATGGTTTGTTGGTGCAGTTTTGTGTGCCCTAGTAGCTTTTGTTGTAGGAAAAGTTTGTTTAGGATTGAGGTCTGACTATTTAGCAATATCAACCTTACTAGTCTCTGGAATAATAATAACAATTGTAAAACATGAGGAGTGGCTATCGAGGGGTGTAAAGAATGTCATTGGTTTAAAGAGACCAGTTCCGTATGAAGTGGATTTACAAAACTCTGAGTGGTTTATAAAACTTGTTGAGTTTTTAAACTCTTCAAAACTATCAAATGTCTTGGATTTCGATGATAGAGCTTCTTTACTTAACCAACTTGTAATCTCCTCTTCTGGAGTTTTTGTAAAGTTATGCTTTAGTCTAATTTTTTTAGCTGTAGTATTAATAATTCTGTATTTTTCTGAAAAAGCCTTGAACTCTCCATGGGGTAGGATGATGAGAGCTATTAGAGATAATGAAGAGGCAGCAAAAGCGATGGGTAAAAATGTTGTGAAGCAACACCTTTTTATTTTTATGTTGGGATCAGCTATCATTGGTTTCGCAGGTGCAATGCTAGTTACCTATGATGGTCTTTTCACTCCATCAAGTTATCAACCTTTAAGATATACTTTTTTAATATGGGTTATGGTTTTATTGGGGGGTACAGGAAATAATTATGGAGCTATATTAGGAGGTTTTGTTGTTTGGTTTATTTGGATACAATCTGCCCCATTCGCTCTTCTCGTAATTAACATATTTACTAGTCATTTAGATGAAACTAATTACATTAAAGAACATCTTTTAAATAGTGTTCCATACTTTAGATATTTAATGATGGGGTTAGGCTTACTTTTGGTGATGAGATACAGACCCAAAGGATTACTACCAGAAAAAATTATTAAAAATTAAATATTTATTTGTTATCTTTAGCCCCATCAGAGAGATGGGGCTAAAAATTGAAAATTATCTTTGAGCTACGTCGATAAATTTACCGCCTTCAATTCCTTTTTCAAGGAATGCTCCAAATGCCTCTCCCACTTCTGTGAAATTAACATCAGTTGCTCCGTCGTAATCTACTGCAAAACCAGAACATGCAAGATGAAGACCTTCTTTTAACTCACCGGCATAAATTTTAGTGCCGGGGCCATTAGCTACACTCATTATATTAGCTGCTATTGATGCGCTATCATCAGATTTTCCTTTGCACATAGCTAGCATTATTAGTGCTGCTGCATCATATGATTCACCTACATACACTGATGGATCTACTCCATTTGCTTCAGCATAAGCTTTGAATTTCATTGCACCAGCTCCTAACGAACCAGGCATAGAACCAAAAGAACCATCTAGGTCAGAACCAAAAGTATCTGTTAACGACTCACCAATCATTCCATCGGAAAGAACAAAAGTGTCAAAAGCTCCACTGTCTAATGAACCTTGGATAATCTGGTTTCCACCTTGATCCAAGTAACCAATTACAACTAAAGCTTCTCCTCCAGCTGAAGAAAGTACACCTACTTCAGCACTGTAATCTGCTTTATCACCTTCGTGAGCAGTTTTAGCAGTTACTTCAATACCTCTTGCAATAGCTGCAGCTTCGTATACATCAGCTAAACCAACACCGTAGTCAGTATTAACATAAGTTATAGCAACACTTGAAATACCTCTATCATTAGTGATATCAGCTAATACCTCTCCTCCTCTTGCATCAGAGGGTGCTGTTCTAAAAAACAAACCATCATCTTCTGCAGTAGTTAAAGCAGGAGATGTTGCAGATGGTGATATCATTGGTACACCATTAGGTACAGCAACATTTGAAAGAACTGCACCGGTAACTCCTGAACAATCAGCTCCCATAATGGCTGTTACACCTTGAGATATCAAAAATTCAGCCGCAGAAGCTGCTGCTGCTGAGTCGATGCATGTTGAGTCAGCTCTAATTGAGTTAACTGTAGAACCACCAAGTAATTCGCCAGAGTCTGATGCTTCTTTAAATGCCAACTCAGCTCCTGCCGCCATACCTGGCGTTAATGATTCAATAGGTCCCGTAAAACCTAAAATTATGCCAACTTTAACCTCATTAGCGTATGAAGTGCTAAACACGAATAAAGCAAGCAGAGTAGTAATGAACTTAATCATTTCTTTCCCCCTTATTAATTAATAAATATGGACTGATAATAGTATTATATTTTGAAAAATGAATATTTAATTACTAGTGTGTCCAAGAAGTTTTTCTATTATTAGAGAAATTGCTGGCATAACTCTTTGGTTTTACTTGTTTATAGGATTGATCAATAACTTTGTATTGGTATGAGTTCTTTTGACACCATAAAATCGCATCATCAAGATTATCGAAGCTTAGCTTTAGTTGTTTAGTGGTGTTTTTTGAACTATTCCATCCCATTAACACGTCTTTTCGAAGACTGGGATCAAAATCAAACTCTATTATCCACATTTTAGTTTTTTTTAAACCAGATTGCATATTGGTTTTTGAGGGACGCTTAATCGTAACTTTTTTCATAATTTTTAATTTGGTCGGGGAGACAGGATTCGAACCTGCGACTTTCTGCTCCCAAAGCAGACACTCTACCAGACTGAGCTACTCCCCGAGTATTGAATATATATACTTTTGTCATATAAATAGTCAAATAGTTAAATCATATGCAAAAAGTAAGTAAAATAAAAAAAATACTTTTATCAAACGGTTTTTTTAAATTTTGGAAGTATCATTTTTTAGTAAAGAGTTATAATAAAAAAGTTAAACCCTATAAAATTTTTAGAGAAATATTAAATGTTGGAGATGTTGTATTTGCTCTATGTTTTAGCCCGGAAGAGAAAAAATTTTATTTAATTAAACAATTTAGACCTTTTTATTTTGTCAGAAATAAAACATTGAAGTATGAAATAGTTGGTGGATTAGTGGACAGGGGAGAGTCATTAATTACAGCAATTAAAAGAGAAATTAAAGAAGAAATAGGAGTCAAAACAAAAAAACTCATCAAACTAACAACATACTGTCCAGTTCCAGGCTACTCTGATGAGATAGTTCATGTGTACTATGCTGAAGTAGAAAAGATTAAACTAAAATCACTCTATAATAGAAATGAAAATGAAGAAATAAAGATTTTTAAGTTAAGTCTAAATGAATTAGAAAAAATTAATGAAAACAAATCTATGCAAAACGTTTTAACCAAAATTTCAATTTACGAGTATTTAAATAAAATCAAAAAGAATTAACGTTATTTACAATCTTATTATCTTTTAAGTAATCAGCAACTTGGTTTGCTACATCTATAGCAACATTAGATTGAGCTTCTTTTGAAGATGCTCCTAAGTGAGGTGTAAGAAGTAAATTTTTTGTTCCAAACATTACATTGTCTGTTGCAGGCTCATTTTCATAAACATCAATTGCAGCACCTGCAATAATTTCATTATTGAGAGCATCTTTTAAATCAGTTTCATTAATAAGACCACCCCTAGCACAATTTATAATCACTGATGTGGGTTTCATAGTTGATAATGTATCTTTGTTAATCATATATTTTGTTTCATCATTTAATTTTGTATGAAGAGTAATAATATCAGCTTCCTTAATTAAATCTTCTGTCGGGACCTTTTTAACATTAAATTTTAATAAATCATCATCGCTTGCTGATTTAGAATTAGTAATAATTTTCATTCCAATTGTTGAGCATATTTCAGCAACTCTTTGGCCTATGTTGCCATAGCCCACTATTCCAAGTACTTTTCCTTTTAGCTCAGTTCCAAGAAACTTAGGTTTTTCCCATTTTCCTTGATGAGTTGAGTCATTAGCTAGGTGAATATTTCTCATAACTGAAAACATTAAACCAACACTTAACTCAGCTGTTGCCTCTAGATTTCCTAGAGGTGTATTCATCACTAGAATTCGATTTTTTGTTGCTTGATCTAGGTCAACATTATCTACACCAACTCCCGCTCTACCAATAACTTTAAGGTTCTTACAGTCAGCGAGTATATCTGAAGTTAGTTTAGTTGCAGATCTTATTAAAATGCCATCATATTGATCAATCACATCTTTAAGCTCCTCAGGAGACATCCCGGTTTTGATATCATAATCAATTTGTTTTGACTTTAAGACATCTTCAACCTTGTCACTCATCTTATCAGAAATTAAAATCTTCATTATTTATACCTTCCCATTGTTTCAAAAAAAGACCATTCAATCCATGGTAAAACTTTTTCAATATCAGAGGCTTCAACAGTAGCGCCTCCCCAAATTCTTATGCCTGCTGGTGCATCCTTATAAGCATTAATATCGTACCCAGCGTCCTCTTTCTCTAATGTAGAGCATATTTCTTTTACAAGTTTTTTTTGATTATCACTATCTAAAGCCACAAAGTCAGGATGTGTAAACTTAAAACATATACTTGTTGAAGAATATGTATTTGGGTCAACAGCTAAAAACTCAACCCAATCTCTTTGATCAATCCATTCCTTTATGACTTGAAGGTTTTTTTTTGATCTAGATATTAATTCTTTCTGTCCACCTATATCAATACACCAATTCAAAGCATCCAAAGCATCTTCAGCAGCTAGCAAAGAAGGGGTATTAATAGTTGCTCCCTCAAAAATTTCTTTGGAAAACTTTTTGTTTTTTGCTAATTGAAAAATTTTAGGCATTGGCCAAGGTGGTTCATATGACTCGAGTCTTTCAACAGCTCTTGGTGACAACGCAATCATGCCATGCGCAGCCTCTCCCCCCAAAACTTTTTGCCATGACCATGTCACTACATCTAATTTTTTAAAATCCATGTCCATAGCAAAAACAGCTGAAGTAGCATCACAAATTGACAAACCTGACCGATTATCTGGTATCCAGTTTGCATTAGGTATGCAAACACCGGAGGTTGTTCCATTCCATGTAAAAACAACATCATTATCGAAATTCACTTTTGATAAATCAGGAAGCTCTCCATAGTTATCTGTTTTATGAACAGTTACATTCTCTAATTTTAGTTGCTTTGTAATGTCCTTTACCCAAGTTAATCCAAAAGTCTCCCAACCACATACTTCAACATCTTTTAATCCTAGAAGGCTCCACATAGCCATTTCTATTGCCCCAGTATCAGAGGCGGGAACAATACCTACTAAATAGTCATCTGGTAACTCCAAAACTTCCTTGGATTTTACAATTACCTCATTAAGTTTTGCTTTGCCACTTTTCGCTCTATGCGATCTACCTAGAACGGCATCATTTAAAGCTTCTAGTTTCCATCCAGGTCTTTTGGAACAAGGCCCCGAGGAAAAGTATGGATGGTTTGGTTTAATGGTAGGTTTTTGCATATTTAATGTCTCTCCTTAGATTTTTTGTATTATTCAAGAATTTCGTAAAAAAATAGACCGTCTAGGGGTTTAGGTTCAAACCATGTAGCTTTAGGTGGCATAAATTTTAAATTCTTAGAGTATTCTATTACTAAATCCATACTAACTGGTCTCATTAACGTAGATAAATCTGTTATACCCGTATCAACTTGATTAATCAAATAATCAGTACCTAATGTGGGTGGGACGAATTCGACCCTTTGATCATTTGTTTCGTCCTGAATATTTAATATTTCCTTCAATACAAACTCTCCAAAATCAATACAATCTGCGCCATTTGTAGAAAAATCATTCTTCAAATCTATTTTAAAATACTTACCTTGATAGTAGATAACGAAAAAACGATCTATTTTCTCATGATATTTTAACTCCTCAACATGAAAATATGTTTTTAGGTCAGATATAAACGAATCTTTTTTGTAGGTATCTGGGAATTTAATGCTTCTGTTATATGCTAGGTTTAAGCATTTAGATTTTGGAAAAACAATAGATAAAAATTTAGTATCTTTATTTACGTCTAATTGAGCAAAGCCCTCTATTCTATGATGGCCATCTGCAACAAAAAGTTCCTTAAAATTTATACCAGTAAAATCAGTACTAGTTTTATATATTGAGTGAGTATACTTACCTGATTTAAACTTTATTAGTGGTTTTTTATCATGATGAATATCAAGATTTAAATCTATATTTTCATCATCGTAAAATAGATAAATAGGGCACAATTGGAATTTTACTTTAGACAATTGATCAGCTCTTTCTTTACCCTTACTAACTAATATTTTTTCATGTGGCTTAATATTTCTGTTAATGTAATCTTGAATATTTAGTAGAGAAATTAAACCAGTTTGTGAGTGACTATCAGAGTCAATCCGATACAAAAAATATTCATTCTCAGATTTGTATATAATTTTATCTTTTATTAGCATTTGATAGTAGTTTTTAGATAAATCAAAAAATTCTTCCTCTGAGAGCTTTTTATTAAAATAAACATCTGGTCTAAGAATTTGTAAAAGATTTAGTTTATGAACTTGATCAGAACTAAAATTATAATCAATAATATCTGTACTTGGAGAAATTATTGATTGTAGATATTTATTGTTTAGTACATAAGTATTTGGTAATAATGGCTTCATTTATGAATAACAACAAAGCACCATATTATATTGCTTTAATTGTAGCCTTGATATTCTTTTTTTATGGAATCTTTTCAGTTTTAATCCATTAATTTTCTTCGTTAGTAGACTCAGGAAGAGACTTTTCCTCATACCAAATAGATTTATCGGGAATGTTGCCATCCCAAAGATAGCTCTCATAATCAAAAGATGGCATTCCTTTATCAGATCTCTCATAATAGAGTCCGAACTCTCTACAATATTCAGATAATTGATCAGCCTCTGTTTCTTGTATATTTAATTTTTCCCATTTCTTTGATGATTTCATCCATTTAAAACCTTTAGATTTTAACCAGTCTTTGTGATAGTAAGTTTCAGAACCAGAAACTGAAAAAGATATGTTTTCACTCATTAATAACCCCTTGTAATAATTTGTACGGATAATATGAAAAAATAGATAAATTTTCAAAAGAATTATTCGACATTATAAAAGAATTTAAATCATTCACGTTATAAATGGGATAATTTAAATATAATTCACTCCTTTCTACTTCGTTATTCAAATATTTATTCAATTTATTGCTGTTTAGATTTACTTTTATTTTTAAATTTTTATTTATTTCAATATCACACTTAAAATAAATTAATTTGTTAGTTATATTATCAAAAATTAATTCTTTTTTAAAAATTGAAATTTTTTGATTACGATATTTATAAATTAAAAAAAAAAGCTCTGGGCTTAATTCAAATAATACATCTTTTTTATCTAAACTATTATTAGTTTCATTATGTTGAAAAATATTTTTTGAAAAATGAATATTGCTTTTTATTATAGATTCTTGATAAAGTTTTTTTATATTTATTTCATCAATTAGAAAAAGATTATTTATTAATCTAGAATTAATTAATTCATTATAATGATCTAAATCATTTGAATTACTAATAATTGGATAGTCAGTAATAACCTTTATATTATTTTTTAAACAAAGATAAATATATTCAAATTTGATGCCTGAAGGTAAGAAATTTAATACAAAATCTATACCTTTGTCACTTAATAGATCTTCGTATGTTCCATAATATTTTTTTATTTTATGAGTTTCTGCAAATGTTTCTGCCACATCAACATTTCTTGAACTATTAGCGTATAAATTAAGTGTGATGTTTAATTTATTTTTTTTTATAAAGTCAATTGATTTTTGATCAGAACTTAATATAGCTAAATTGCTTTTCATTTTTTTTTTATTATAATCCCTGAATGAAACAGGTATTTTTAAGCTATCACGATATACATACTGATTGTATTAAATTAGCAAAATTAATAAAAAAAAAATACAAACCTCATAAACTCATCTTAATATCAAGAGGCGGTCTAATACCAGGTTCAATAATAGCTAATTATTTAGGAATCCAGGATATAGATGTAATTGCTCTAAAAACTTACGCTGATAGAAAGAAAAATACAGATATAAAAATTTTCAAAAGAATTAAATCTGAAAAAAAACTTGTAGTAATTGACGATCTAGTGGATAGCGGCGACACGGCAAAAATAGTCAAAGAAATGATGCCAAACTCTAAGTTTGTAGTCCTATATGCAAAGACCTCAGGGAAAAAACAAGCCGATCTTCATCTATATGATTTCAGTGATAAAGACTGGCTTGTTTTTCCTTGGGAACAGGATTAAGTATTTATTTTACTCTATTGAGGTACCTCTCCGTCTATACCTTGAACGTAGAACATCATTGAGGCCAACATACCATCGTCAGCAACTTCGCCCTCTTTAACAACTAGCTCTCCAGCTTGATTGTAAATAGGTCCCTCAAAAGAGTGAATAGTGCCATTTTCAATTCCCTCTTCTATCGCTTTTGCTTCAGCTATTAAATCTGATGATAGTAGTTTTTCATTATAGGGTGACATTTCTACCATACCGTCCTTAAACCCTTGCCATGTATCTTCGGAAGACCATGTACCGTCAACAACCGCTTGTGCTTTAGCTGCATAGTATGGGCCCCAAATGTCCTCTATTGCTGTCATGTGTGCATTTGGGCAAAATGCCTCTTGATTTGAAGCTTGTCCAAAAGCTAGTACACCAGCTTTTTCAGCTGCCTGACATGGTGCATACGAGTCTGTATGTTGCACTATTATATCAGCTCCTTGATTGATAAGAGTATTTGCTGCATCCGCCTCTTTACCAGGATCATACCAAGAATATACCCAAATTATTTTTATCTTAACATCTGGGTTAACTTTTGAGGCTGCTAAATAAAACGCATTTATTCCTCTAATAACCTCAGGAATAGGGAAAGATACTATATAGCCGATAGTATTTGTTTCTGTCATTTTACCCGCAATATGACCTATAACTGTCCTACCTTCATAAAACCTTGCTGAATATGTAGAGACATTATCAGCCCTTTTAAAACCAGTTGCGTGTTCAAATTTCACGTCAGGAAATTCGCTTGCAACCTCTAAAGTTTGGTCCATATAGTTAAAAGAGGTAGTAAATATTAAATCATGTCCAGACTCTGCAAGCTTTCTAATTGATCTAACAGCATCAGCATTTTCTGGTACATTTTCTATATAAGTAGTTGAAACGGAGTCACCAAGTTCTTGCTCTAAGTATTGTCTGCCAACATCATGCATATAAGTCCAGCCATGATCCCCAGGTGGTCCGATATAGATAAAGCCTATCTTTTTTTGGTCATCTGAAACGTCTTTTTGTATATTTTGATTAGTAATAAAAAAAATGCCTGCGATTACTACAATGGCTGCAATTACTACTAATACCAATGATTGTTTTTTCATTTTAATTTCCCTAATAAATAAATTTTTTAGTAAATTTATATAATAAAAATAAAGATTCGTTATATATTAGAAAAAATTACAGTGGATAACCTTATGAATTTTTTTCATAAGGTATATTCAGACAAGATGGAGCGCTAAGTTTTAATCTTACCTTATTTGATGAAATAAATACTAAGACTATTAAAGTAGCAATATAGGGCATCATATTAAAAAATTGGCCAGGAAGTTCTACACCAAATGCTTGAAGGTTCATTTGCATTATAGCAACCCCTCCAAAAATATATGCACCTACTAATAATCTCCAAGGTTTCCAAGTTGCAAAAACAACTAAAGCTAGGGCTATCCAACCCCTACCGGCAGTCATTCCCTCCTGCCACATTGGTGCATAACAAATAGAAATGTAGTAACCTGCTAGAGAGCTCATAACACCACCAAATATAATCGTTAAATATCTTGTTTTTATAACGTTATATCCCAACGCATAAGCTGAGTTATGATTTTCGCCTACTGCTCTTACAATAAGTCCAGATTTTGTCTTTGATAAGAAATAACCTACTAAAAATACTAACAAAAAAGAAATCACTATGAAATAATAAGGATTTAATCCATCTATGGGTGTTCCAGCAAATTTTTTACCAAGCATTGCGCTTAAGCCAATACCAAAAATAGTTAATGCTAATCCAGTTGCTATTTGGTTAGTCATAAGGTTTAAAACTAGAAAAGCAAATATTCCTGATAAAATTATTCCTGATATTATTGATAAAAATAAGGAATAAAAATAATTACCAGTTAAAACTAAAGTAATAAATCCTGTTACTGCTCCAACTAACATCAATCCCTCTAATCCTAGATTAAGTACTCCACTTTTTTCAGTGACTAACTCACCAATACCAGCAAAAACAAGAGGCGTTGTAGAGATTAAAACTATATTTAAAATACCTATAATTAATTCAATACTCATTTAATAAACACCCTATATTTATTTAAAAAATCTGTGCCTAACAAAAAGAATAGAACTAAACCCTGGAATACAAAACCTACTGCAGAGGGTATCTTAAGAAATAATTGTGCATCCTCAGCGCCTAAATATGTTAATGCAATTAGCAAAGAGGATAAAATAATTCCAATAGGATTCAATCTTCCCAAAAATGCTACAATGATTGCAGTAAAACCATAATTAGGAGAAATATCTCTGTATAACAAACCTATAGGCCCTGAAACCTCAAATAGTCCAGCTAGTCCTGCACATGCACCACTAATAATAAAAGTATAAAAAATTAAATTTTTATATTTAAAACCTGCATATTTTGATGCTTTTGAACTTAAGCCAGAGACTTTAAGTTTAAATCCAAATAATGTTTTGTTGTAAACAATATAAGTTATAAAACATATTATTATTGCAAAATAGACACCAATGTGAACACGAAGACCGTCAAATAATACAGGAAGTCTTCCTGCATCAGGAAAAGGCATCGATTTTGGTAAACCATATCCTGCAGGATCTTTCCAAGGACCAACAACAAAATAATCTAGTATAAAAAGAGCCACATAAGTTAACATCAAACTCGTTAAAATTTCATTTGTATTAAATTTTGTTTTAAGAATAGCAGGTATAGTTGCCCAAAATGCCCCTCCTATTGCACCAAATAAAATCATTAACGGAAGTAAAAAAACACTTGTCGAGTCGTTAAATAGAAGTCCAATACCGCCACCAAATATTGCTCCCATTGTTAGCTGTCCCTCTGCTCCAATATTGTAAATATTGTTTTTAAAACAATAAGATAATCCTAAAGCTATAATTGCAAGTGGTGTGGCTTTTACAAACAGTTCAGAAATACCATAAGAATTTGAAATAGGACTGATAAAAAAAATTTTAAAAGACTCGATAGGACTTAAATCTAAAATTAAAAAAATAAAAGAACCAAAAAATAAAGTTAAAGCAACGGCAACTAATGGTGACAAATAAAATATTAAATTTGAGTAATCCTCCCTTAATTGAACTTTAATCAAATAGACCGCCCATATACTTACCTAATTTGGTAATATTTATATCTTCTACATTTAAGGGATTTGATAAAGACCCCTCATATAAAACAGATATTTCGTGACATACTTCAAGTAATTCATCTAAATCGTGTGAAATAATTATTATAGATACTCCTTTTTGTGATAACTCTACAATTGTTTTCTTAATAAATGCTTCGGAACCTGCATCTATGCCCCATGTAGGTTGAGATAAAATTAATAGCTCAGGATTTGACATAATTTCTCTTCCAATAATAAATTTTTGAAGATTTCCTCCTGAGAGTTTACCAGCTTTGACGTTATAAGAGGGAGTATCAACATTAAAACTTTTTATAACATCACTTGCAAATGAGTTAATTTTTTCAAAGTTTATAAAATCACCTTTTTTAAATTCACTTTTATGGTTCATGCTTAAAAAAATATTTTCAGATAAAGACATCTCAGGCACTGCACTGTGACCTAACCTCTCTTCAGTAACATATGAAATAGATAGAGATTTTCTTTGAAAAGTAGATAAATTATTAATGTTTAAATCTTTGAAAAAAATATCTCCACTAAATTCATAATCGTTTTCATTTAGTAAAATTTCCATTAATTCTTTCTGGCCATTTCCTGCCACTCCAGCTATTCCAAAAATTTGTCCCTTTTTTAAATTTAAATCAATTTTATTTAAATTAATTGTGAATGGATCTTTAGACTGAGTTGATAAATTTTTTATATTAAAAATTTCCTGAGAAAAATTAATTTTGCTAACCTGTTTTACTTTAGACACTTTATAACCTAACATTTTATATCCTAGAGTTTCAGGATTTTCATTTTGTGTTGAAATTGTGCTTACTACTTTTCCATTCCTCATAATTGTTACATAATCAGATAGATTTATGATTTCCTCTAATTTATGGGATATAAAAATTACAGTTAATCCGTCTTTAACTAAATTTTTTATAATTTTAAATAATTTACCAATTTCATCTGGTGTAAGAACAGAAGTTGGTTCGTCCATGATTAGAATTTTTGGATTATTTAGTAATGATCTAACTATTTCTACGGATTGCCTCTGACCAACAGATAGGGAACTTATAGGTGAATTTAAATTTAAGTTAAAACCGTACTTATCACAAATTGTCTTAGACTTGTCTTTTAATTTCGTTAAAGATATATTTTCGTTCATACCCAGAATTAAATTTTCAGCAACAGTAAGTGACTCAAATAAACTGAAATGTTGAAAAACCATATTTATACCTAGGTTCTTTGCAGTAGATGGTGAATTGATTATCGCTAAATTAGAATTTATTAAAATTTCGCCACTGTCAGGTTTTACATGACCATATAAAATTTTTACTAATGTTGACTTTCCGGCACCATTTTCGCCTAAGATAGCATGAATAGATTGCTCTTTAATATTAAAGGATACATCATCATTTGCTATAACTCCGGGATAGGATTTAAAAATATTTTTAAATTCAACTATATATCGCATAAATATTAATAGATTCCTTTTTTAAAGATTAAATTGTTTTTTTTAATTTAGGATAAAATTATAAATATAAGGGTTCTGAGTCGTAAGATGACCAAAGATACCATGTAACAATAGTTGAATAATTTCGCCATTTGTTAGAATGAAGAGAAAATTTAGATAAATTTTTATCTCTATAATATTTCTTATAGGCATTAATAAAACCAAGGTCTCCAAGTGGCATTATATTAGGCAAACCTAAATAAAATATAGAGAACATTTCAGCAGTCCATTTACCAATACCAAAAATTTGAGTTAAATTATTGTTAACTTTTTCAAAACTGCTGTCGCTTAACTTTATATCAGTTACTAAATGATAATTATTTAGGAGTGAATTTAAACACTTTTTCTTATTTTTACTTAAAGGTAAATTTTTTATTTTACTTTTATTTATTTTAAAATTTTTAAAATTTATTGGACCGATTATACTTTTTGAGTTTTTATAAATAGACATAGCAGCAGAAACGGATATTTGCTGAGAACAGATAGATTTAAATAAAACATCAAATTTATTTTTATTAGTTTTTAATTTATGATTTGGATTATAATAGTTCTTAAAAACAGGGTCATTCTCTAATAAATAATTACAACCTTTTTTCCAATAATTCATCAATCATTAAATGACTTAACTAAACTTGAAGTATCATATTTTTTATAAATTGTATTTTGTAAACTTTTATACTTTTTAAAGACACTTTTTGTAAGACTTAAGTTTAATTTAGTTTTTTTTGCTTGTTGTAAAACATATTTTAAATCTTTGGTCATTAATTCTGTAGAAAAACCAAAATTAAATTTATTTTTAATAAGTGTTGGATACCTGTTAGTAAATTGCCAAGAATTAGCTGCGCCATTTTTTATAGCATTAAAAATTTTTTTTTGATCAAGATTATTTTTTTTACTAAAAAGATAAGCCTCTGATATAGAGTATAAAATACCACAAATTAAAATTTGATTAGTAAATTTAGTTAATTGACCTGAGCCCAATTTCCCCATATGGGTTATACTTTTAGAGTAAGAGGAAATTATACTTTTTGATTTATTAAAGTTTAGTTCAGTTCCACCAACCATTACTGATAAAGAACCTTTTTTAGCACCCTCTTCACCGCCTGTAATAGGAGCATCTAAAAATTTTACTTTTCTTTGTTTAAATATCCAAGAAAGAAGATCTACTTGTTTTAATGATATAGTTGAGTGATCAATAATAATTGAATTTTTGTGAAAATTTGAGGTTTTTACAAATTTATTAAAAAAAGTATTAACTGCGTTATCATCTTTTAAGCAAGAAATAATAAAGTCAAATTTAATATCAGTTTTAAAATTATAACTTTCAGCTAAATATTTTTTTTTCCATTTATGTTCAACTAATTTAGTTCTATTAAATACAAATAATTTGACATTTTTATTTTTTGACAAATATCCAGCCATATGGAAGCCCATTTTTCCAAGACCAACAAATAAAATATTATAGGTTGGCATAAAAAATTATTTTTTTTTCTAATTTTGAATAATCAAATTCCATATTTGGAAGATTTGTTTCAAAATTTAATAGCTTTAAAAAACTCATAGCTGGAAATAAATCCCAAATTTTTGATCCATATACTGTTAAAAAAGATCTTTCACCCTCTATGGCTTCAATTACGTCATAACCGATTGATCTTGATCTTATTTTTTCTGTGTAGGAAGTAATAATATTTTTAAAATAAATTTTAGCGTGTTCGCCCAAATAACCAATTTGATTGTTATAATTTTGGGGTTTTATTTGATTATGGTTTTTAAATATTGAGTTGTTATGAGTGTGATAAAATACATCATTAATAGGGTCATATATTATAGCAAATTCGCATTGAGTAGATTTTATAAATGATAGCATTATCGCTACTTTATTAATACCGTTAATAAAATTTCTTGTTCCATCAATCGGATCTACAGTCAAATATTCATTTTTTTTAATTAAATCAGAATTACCCTCTTCAGAGATTATATTTTTAAAACCAATATTTTTAAAATAATTTATTAATTCATTTTCTATAATTACATCATAACTTGTAACTTTTGAGTTATCGATTTTAGTTGATACTTCCTCCTCTTTTAATTTTCCAATCTTTGGAATAATTATATCAATAGCAATTTTTTTTAAATATGAATGAATTTCTAAAAAAAAAATTTTATTAATAATCATTGATTATTTTTTCTAAATTATGCGAGTCTTTTTGGAGAACACTTAATATTAAAACATCATTCTTTAGAGGCATATAATCTTCATTGTTAATTACTATATTATCATTTGTTATTGTGCATATATGATTTATGTATTTAGATTTTTGTATATTTTCAAATATTTCACTAGTGTATTTTACTTCATAGATTAAGTAATTATCTCTCAAAATAGAATGATATGATAAAAGAGACCCCTCAGATATTTTTTCAATAATTCGTGAAGTTGTTAACTCCCTGGGGTTTATTATCACATCAATACCTAAGTCATTTGCAAATGAGGAGTAAGACTCATTATTAACAACTGAAAAAACTGATTTAGTTCCTCTTTTTTTTGCAATAATTGATAAAATTGTATTGATTTGGTCATTATCTGTAACAGTAATAACTAAATCAGATTTGTTTAACTTTATCTCATCGTACAAAGTTTGATCAAGAGCATCACCATAAAATATTGAAGTATTTTTTAAGATACCAGCTAAAAAGTCACATCTATCTTTATTTTTTTCCAAGATTTTAAGATTGATTTCTTGTTCATCATTCTCAATAAGCTTCGATAAATTCTCACCTATATTCCCTCCACCGACAATTAAGACATCAAGAATATAATCTTTAAAACCAAAAAATTTTATAAGTTTATTAATAAACTTTTTCTTAATTAATAAATAAAGTTGATCTGAAATTGATATGGTTTTGAAATCAAAAAAAATTTCATCCTCTTTACTATGACCCAGATAACATAAGTTATTAACTTTAAAAAAGGTTTTAATCTCATCGTATGTATGATTTTTAAATAAATCAGATGATTGCATTCCAATTAGCAAATAATCTTGTGTAATTAAAGACTCACTAAAAAATGCACCTGGGAGATGAATTTTTTCAAAAATATTATTTGATACTTCCCATTCGGGAGAAATTATGTGGTCTAAAAAACTATTTTTTTCAATTAGTAATGGTCTATTTTCCTTCGAAATCAAACTTTGATTTCTTATCCTTGCTATTGATTTATCAACATTTAAAAATTCTTTTGCAAATTTACTAGTAATAATATTTTTCTCATCACTTCTAGTTACTGCTATGAAATAATCAATCTTAGAGTCAAAATTTTTATAGAAGGATGGATTTAAAGGATCATCAAAAATTGTTTTTATATCAAATCTTTCTGATAAATTTTTTAATTCATTTGGGTCATCATCTAAGAGAAATACATTTTTTCCTTGTTCAGATAACTTTTGTGCTAAATTTGCACCTACTACACCAGAGCCTAAAATAAGAATATTCATTAATCTATTTCAATTTTAAGAGATTTCACTTTTCGATATAAAGAAACTCTATCCAATTTGAGCATCTTTGCTGTTAATGTCATATTATAATTATTTATTTTAAGTTTTTGCATTAAATATTCTTTTTCAAATTTATCTTTTGCCTCTTTAAAATTTAAATCGTATAAATCTTCGTTATCTGTTGAATTTTTGATTAAATTCTCTATCAAATCTTTTGAGACGATATTGTTGTTTTCACTTAATAAACCTATCGCATTCTCAGATAAATTCATAATTTCAAATATATTTCCTGGCCAAGTGTGATTAATTAATAATTTTTCTATTTCATTATCGATGTTTATTCTTTTTTCAAATTTCTTTAATGCAAAAATATTTATATAGTGTTTAAAAATATCAAAAATTTCATCTTTTCTAGCTGTTAAAGGTTTTAATATAATTTTGTGATCAATATTATTAATAAATGGATCTTTAATATCAATTTTTTTAGTATCAAATATTATAGAAGCATTTATTTTTTTGCTTTTTACCAAATTTAAGTAACTCAACAATTCTATTTTATTAAAATTTTCATAATCATTTATGTAAATAGTAAAATAATTATGAAGAGAGCTTAATTTTAGTAAGTCAGCCTCATTCATAAGATTTTCATTTAAATTAATAAACGTATCAGGATTACTTGAAGATAAATTCATATGTATTGTATTTGCAAGAAAATTTTTACCAATACCATTGGGGCCAGTAATTAAAATAGAGGAATTATTGCGAATTTTTGAAATTATTTTGAATAAATCATTAATATACTGGCCGGAACCTACTGTATCAATTTTAGAGTGAAACGAAATTTTATTTCTGTAATTATTTATGGTTACTCTTTGTTGTAATTCTAGTAAATTTTTTTGAATAATATGAATGAGTTTTTTTGTTTCAAATGGTTTTTCAATAAAGTCATTTGCTCCTACCTTGACAGACTCGATTGCATTATCAATATTTGCATGCCCACTAAAAGATATAATTACTAGATTATCATATTTATTATTTAAGAACTCAATAATATCTATACCCTGTTTAGTGCTATTTTTTAACCATAAGTCAACTAGGACAACATCATAGTCAAAATTTCTTTGTTGTAGTTCACTAAATTCCTTAAATGAATTTGCATAGGTAACGTCATAACCTTGCTTTGAAAGAATTAAAGAAATTTGTTTACAAATTTCTAATTCGTCATCAATTACTAATATTTTTGTCATTGAATATTATTTCAATTTTAAATCCTGAATAACTGTTCGTTGTTATATTCATCTTGTTGGAGTTGTCAGTAATTATTTTATTAATTAGAGAAAGACCTAAACCAGTAGATTTTTTGGTTGAAAAATATGGCTTTAATAAGTCATCTGTGTTTCCATCATAGCCAGGTCCATTGTCAAAAAAAGTTAAAATTAAAGATTTTTTACTTCTTTTTAAAGATAATTCGATGTTTGGATTTGGAATATTTTGAAGTGCTTCTATTGAATTTTTAAAAAGATTGTTAAATATGATATCTAAATAAGATTGATCAAAATTAATAAACAAATTTTTCTCAATATTATGATTAATTTTAATATTATCGTAATTTCTTTTATATTCATCTATATAAACAAAGCATATTTCGGATAAATTTAATTTAGTAATATTTGCTTTTGGCAATCTGGCATAAGTAGAAAATTCATTTACTAAATTTTGTATCAAAAATATTTGCCTTTTTATTGAGATTATAGAATTTTTTAATTCTTCATCTTTAAGTTGACTTTCAATAAATTCTGTTGACAAAAGCATTGGTGTTAAAGGATTTTTGATTTCATGTGAAATTTTTCTTGCTAAATCGGCAATTGCATTATTTTTTTCTGCTTTGATCAAATCAGTATAATCATTAAATATAATTATTTGATCAAAAAGTGAATTATTATCAATAAAAATTGATTTCACAAAGTATACTTTTTGAATATTCTCAATTATCAAATCCAAATTTATCTCATATGATTTCTGAAAGAACTTATCTCTTGAATTAAAATGTTTTGATAAAAAATCTATAAAATTATGATAAGAACTATTTTTATCAGATTTGAAAACTAAAGAGGCTGAATTTTCAAAAATCATCAATTTATTTTTCAAAACAAATATTCCATATGGGGAATTTTCAATAATATTGTTAATAAAACTTAGTTGATCATTTATTGTTGAATTAACATCTTGTAAATTATTTTTTTGACTTATGATTGTTTTACTCATTTCATGAAAAGAATTTGTTAAAACGCTAATATCATCTTTTTCAGTAGAATTTTTAAACTCTAATTGACGATATTTTCCTTTTCTTAAATCTATTATTGCAGTATTTAGGTCTCTAATAGGTTTAGCGAGTCTAAAGCTAAAATTTGATCCTATAATAATAAAAATGAAAATTAAACTAGTTGATAAAATTATATAAATTGTGAAAAAAGTAATTTGTATATCTCTTTTATTTGTATCAAACGAATTAATTGCTTCATATGACTGAATAATATTTTGATAATAATTTAAAGTTTCTAAATCAATTTTTTTTAATAATAATAAATAATTTGAATTATTAAGTTTTACTTTTGAAAATAATTGATCATTAGAGAAGAAAATTGTTATATCACTTTCATTTTCTTGTTTAGCTGCATTTAAATTATCGTCAGATATAAATATTTTTTCATCTGATATATGTTCAATAAATTGATTCTCTTTATTGTAATTGTATACAGTAGTAATATTAAATCTTTGTATAATATCTCTATCTATGAGCCTTTCAGCTAAAACATAATTTCTTATAAATTTTGAGTCTGTTATAAGATCTCTTTCAGTTTGATCTATGTATTTCTGAGCTAATTGATACGAGTTATTTACTGTAGATTTAAAAGCTGGGCCTAACCAAGTACTTACTTCAATATTAAAAAAAATTGCTGAAGCTATAAGAATTATTCCACTTGGAATCACAGAAAATAAACCAAAAAAAAGAAAAAATTTATTAAAAAGGCGTAAGCCAACAACTTCTCTTTTTTTATATTTAAGATAATTTATAAAAAAAATAGATAAATATAGGAGTAATATTAATAAAAAAACAAAATCAGCAATTACAAGATATTGAATTAATTCAGCGTTACGAACTATTTCATTTGAAGAAATAAGTGAATATACTGTTAACGCAAAAAGGGTTATAAAAACAGATAATAATATAAATGCTGAAAATTTATTAAAATAACTTGACATCAATTAACTCAAAAATTCATTTCATACTTTTAGCTGGTGGCGATAGTTTAAGGTTTTCATCAAATAGTAATAAGCTATTAGCTAAGTTTAAAAATAAAAATTTATTAAACTATAATATTGAATTTATTAAAGAACTAAAATTTAAAAAAATCAGTCTTGTTGTTAAAAATATCAAAAAGACTGATATTAAAAGCAATAATGATTTAGAGATAATAAAAGGAGGAAAAACTAGGTCTGAAAGTGTTAAAAATGCCCTAAATAAATCTAATTTCAAATCAAAATACGTCATAATACATGATGCAGCAAGACCTTTAAATTCAAAAAAAATAATTAATGAAATAACTAAAAATCTAATAAATAAAAAATACGACTGTGTGGTACCTTATAATAAATGTTCAGATACTGTTGTAGTCAAACATAAAAACCTAGATAGAGACAAATTAAAACTTATAAAAACACCACAAGGATTTTTAAAAAATAAAATTACTTATTTGCATAATAAATATAATAAAAAAAAATTAAATGATGACAGCCAATTATTTAGGTACGAAAAAAATAAATACAAATTAAAATATATTTTACAAAATGAAATAAATATAAAAATTACTTACAAAGGTGAATTAGAAACATTAAATAAGTTAATAGAAAATAATATCTTTGTGGGAATTGGTTATGATATTCACAGAACTATCATGACTAATAAAAATAATTTATTAAAACTTGGTGGCGCAAAAATAAAATCAAAAGTAAAAGTTATTTCTCATTCAGATGGAGATGTAATACTACATGCTATAACAGACTCTATTCTAGGCGCACTATCTTTAAGAGATATAGGTACTTATTTTCCAAATAACAAAAAGAACTTAAATAGAAATTCAATAGACTTCTTAAATTATGCTTTAAACAAAATGAATTCAAAGAAAAAGATGATTAATAATATTGATCTAATGATTGTATCAGAGGAACCTAAAATTAATCCTCATTTTAAAAAGATTTTAGACAGTATATCAAAGAACCTTAATATTAATAAAAATATTATTTCTATCAAAGCAACTACGAATGAAAAATCTGGTCTTATAGGTAGAGGTGATTTTATAGCCTGTTGGTCAAATATTTCTCTTAGAGATAGCTAAACTACATTTTTTAATTTTTCAAAGTCTTCATCTGCGTGATAACTAGACCTTGTCATTGGTGACGAAGAAATCATTTTAAATCCTAGATTTAAACAAACATTATAAAGACTTTTAAACTCCTCAGGAGTGTAAAACTTATGAACTTTTTCATGATGAATAGATGGTTGAAGGTATTGACCTATAGTGACAAAATCAATATTAGATCTTTTCATATCCTTTAATACCTCAATTATTTCTGAGTATTCCTCACCTAACCCAACCATAATACCAGACTTTGTAAATATTGATCTATCGAACTCCTTCACCTCTCTTAAAAGTTTTAAACTTTCAATATAATTTGAACCAGGTCTAATTTGTTTATAAATTCTTGGTACGGTTTCTAAGTTGTGATTGAAAACATCAGGTTTTACCTTTGCTATATCAATATAATTTCTATTTTTTCTTAAGAAATCGGGTGTTAAAATTTCTATTGTTGTATTATTAGATAGTTCTCTTATGTACTTAATAGTATCAATAAAATGCTGAGCACCACCGTCAGGTAAGTCATCTCTGTCAACACTTGTTACCACAACATGTTTAAGTCCTAATTTTAAAACAGATTTGGCAACGTTAAGAGGTTCCATTGGATCTGGTGGCTCAGAGGGTTTACCAGTTTTTACATTACAGAATGCGCATGCTCTAGTACAGGTATCTCCTAATATCATAAAAGTTGCATGTTTTTTTTCCCAACATTCTCCAATATTTGGACATGCAGCTTCTTGACAGACAGTAACTAAGTTATGAGATTTAACTATGTCTAGTGTCTCAAAATATTTTTTTGATGTTGGTGCTTTTACTTTTAGCCAATTAGGTTTTTTTAACGTCGTAGGATTAAATTTTTTAATTTTTTCTGGATGTCTGATCATTTTTAAAAATGTAAGGGTTTTTCAAAAGCTGATAAGACACTTTCATGAATAGACTCAGATAAAGTTGGATGTGCAAAAACAGTATTAATAAATTCATCTTCTGTTGACTCAGATGAAATAGCTAAGCCGAATGTAGCTATCATTTCTGTAACATCAGGTCCGATAAGATGTGCACCCAATACCTCTCCCGTTTCAGAATTAAAGAGCGTTTTAACAAAACCATATGAGTTAGACATAGTTTGTGATTTACCATTTGCTAAAAAGGGAAAATTACCTGTCTTGTATGGAGTCTTATTGTCTTTAAGTTGTTGTTCAGTGAAACCAACAGTGGCTATTTGTGGTAAGCTATATATACAACCAGGGATATGATTTTCTTTTGGTTTATGAGTATCATTACCTGTTGAAATATGAGTCACACAATTTATAGCGTCGTGCATTGCTTTATGAGCTAACCATGGGGCACCAATAATATCACCAATGGCATATAAACCATTAATATTTGTCTCATAATTATGATTTGTATTTATATAACCGGTATCAGATAGATTTAAGTTAAGGGAACTTATAAAATCTTTATCTATATTAGGTATAACACCTACAGATAGTATTAATGCATCACATGCAACGTTTTGGTCAATATTTTTAAAGGTTACGTTTTTTTTATCTTCTAAAATATTTTCAATTTTTGCATTTAACTCAAATTTAATACCCTTTTTTTCAAATATTTTTTTTGCTTCATTTGAAATGTCGTTATCAAATTGAGGTAATATCTTATTTTGAGACTCAAACACTGTAACATCCGAACCTAAAGCATTATAAATACTTGCAAACTCTATTCCAATAGCTCCTGATCCGATAATACATAATTTTTTTGGAAGAAATTTAGGTATCATTGCTTCTTTAGAACTCCAAATTAAATTAGAAAATTTAATGTCACCAATTGTTCTAGGTTTGCATCCTGTAGCAATAATCATATTCTTAGAGGAAATTTCATCTGAAGTTGTATTTACAAAAAATTCATTATCAATTTTTTTTGGATATGCTCGATGTTTATAAATATCTATTTTATTTTTTTTCATAAGTGAGTTGACACCTTTTGATAAATTATCAGATGCTGTTCTTGACATTTCAACAACTTTATCTAGAGCAATTTTAGTAAGATCTTTCTTATCAAGCCCAAAATGATTAGCCTCTTCCATGAATTCTGCTGAATGTAGTAATGATTTAGTTGGAATACATCCCCAATTAAGACATACACCTCCTAGTTTATCCTCTTCAAATAAAGCAACCTTCATACCAAGTTGTGCGGCTTTTATAGCAGCAACATAACCACCAGGACCGCCACCAACTATTGTTAAATCATAATTAATTGTCATCTGAAATATTTTCTAAATTTTGTACAATACTAGAAAAAAATTGTGATGCTAAAACTCCATCAACAGCTCTATGATCACATGATAATGTCAAATTTATAAAACTCCCTATTTCAATCTTACCTTTGTCCACAAAAACATCCTCAAAAATCTGTCCAACTGCTAATATGTATGTTTGTCCTGGTAAAATAATAGCATCAAAACTACGGATATTAAATGAACCCAAATTAGATATACTTATGACACCATCTGACAGATCAGAGGGAGAAAGTTTATTATCTCTTGTTAAATTTATCTTTTCATTAAGATTGGAGTTAATTTCATTTAAACTAAAATTATTTATCTTTTTGATTACAGGCATTTTTAAGCCAAACTTAGAGTCAACGGCAATACCAATATTATGATCTTTATTAATAAAAAATTCACCATTATCTTTATATGTACAATTTGAGTCTGGAAATGCTTTGAATGCATTTGATATAGATTGCATTAATATCGCATTTAAAGAGTACTTATTACCTTTTAATTTTTGATCTTTTCTAAATTTTAATAGGGTAGCCATATTCACTCTAGTATTTAAATAAAAATGTGGAATGTTATTTTTGGAATGTGTTGTTGCTTTTGCAATAGCTTGTCGTAATCTATTAACATTAGGGCTTTCAGACAAATGATTTGAGTCTGATACATCTCTTAAAATAATTCTATTATCTGGACCAGTACCTTTTAATTTTGATAAATCTATAGATTTTTCATTTGAGATTTTTTTGGCAAGTGGGGATATAAATACTCTTATAGCCCCGTTATCAAAATTTTCATTTATATCAAGATCATCAGTATGTATTCTTCTTGAAATCGATTTTATTTTTGAAATATCTATATTTTTTTTTTGAGCTATTTTTTTAGCTAAGGGTGTAATTAATATTTTGTCTGAAACAAAATCTTTATCATTTTTAGAAGGATTTATTGCTAAAGTTTGTATTTTATTATCTGAATTATTATTTTTAAGAAAATTATTTATATCCTCTTGTGTAAAAGTCAAATCGTCTGAAATTATTGCAACTAATTGATTAACGTTTGCTGTTTCACCTTCCTTGGATATTATTTTAGCAATATACCCATCTTCTGGTGACTCGTACTCCATTGTAGCTTTATCTGTTTCAACTTCGAATAAAACCTCACCACTTAATATTGGATCTTTTTCTTTTTTTATCCACTTAACAATTTTACCCTCCTCCATTGTGGGAGATAAAGAAGGTAAATTAACTTCATATAACATTAATTTATATATGACACTTTTTTAACAGCAGATACAATTTCATCAGTGTTGGGTAATGCCAATTTTTCTAAATTTTCTGCATATGGCATTGGGACATCTTTTCCACTAACTTTAATTATTTCTGAGTCAAGGAAATCAAAGCAATTTGATTGGATTAAATAAGATAAGTGTGATCCAAAACTTGTATTACCAAAGCCATCCTCAACAATTACAACTCTATTGGTTTTCTTAACGGAATTATATATCAATTCTTCATCTAGAGGTTTAATTGATCTTAGATCTATAATATCAGGACTAATCCCCAGTTTTTCAATTGATGGAAGGGCGTTTAATATTCTTTGAACAGTCATTGAAAAACCAATAATAGTGACATCTTTACCTTCTTTAATAAGATTGCCTTTACCAATAGGAATTAAAAAATCGTTCTCTTCAGGAACTTTAGTTTTTTCTTTATAAAGTAATTCATGTTCTAAAAAAACAACAGGATTGGGATTTCGAATAGATGATTTTAATAAACCTTTTGCATCTCTTGCATTTGAAGGAGCAATTACTATCAAGCCTGGAATATGAGAGAACCAAGATATAAAACATTGGCTATGTTGTGCTCCAACTCTAGCCGCAGCACCATTTGGGCCTCGAAAAACTATTGGAACATTTATTTCTCCGCCTGACATATATAAAGATTTAGCAGCAGAATTAACTATTTGATCAATCGCTTGCATAGAAAAATTAAAAGTCATAAATTCACATATAGGTTTAAGTCCTGCCATGGCTGCTCCAATAGCTAAACCTGTAAAACCATGCTCAGAAATAGGAGTATCTAAAACCCTTTTTGATCCAAATTTATCAAGAAGCCCTTGGGTTACTTTATATGCACCATCGTATTCAGCTACCTCTTCTCCTAAAAGAAAAACGTCTTCGTCTAATATCATTTCTTCTTCAATAGCTTGATTCAATGCCTCTCTCATAGATATTTCTTTTTCAGACCAATTCTTTCCACCTGAATTTTCTTTTGTTTGATTTAAAAGAGAATTCATTGAAATATTTACTTCTGATGAAAGAGGTTCAGATGCGTTAGAGGAGACTTGCGGAGATTTTGCAATAGGTTTTTCTGGTATCTCTTCTATTTCCTCACCATCAACTTTAAGTAGAGCTATCTCAGTATTAACACTTATATTTTCGGTGCCCTCTTTAACTAGTATTTTCTCAACTTTACCATCATCGGGTGACTCTAGTTCCATAGTAGCTTTATCAGTCTCAATTTCTGCTAAAATATCTCCTGAAACTACACTATCTCCCTCTTTAACTAACCATTTTACTAAGTTACCTGTTTCCATTGTTGGAGATAAAGCTGGTAGAAGTATTTTCATAAATATACCTCGGTGTATAATTCTTTTAAATCTGGAAGTGGCGACTCAAGTGAAAATTTTTCTACATCTTTAATTTGTTTCTTAATATCACTTTCAATATCTTTAATCATGTCCTCTTGAATATTATAATCATTTAATAAAGTTTCTTTCATCATTAACACAGGGTCTATCTCTTTCATTTTATTAACTTCATCTTTAGTCCTGTATAGACCAGGATCAGACATTGAATGGCCTCTAAATCTATATGTATCCATTTCAATAATGTAGGGCTTAGAATTTTTTTCGATATATTCTCTTCCCCTTATAGCTGACTCACTTACATTAAAAAAATTCATTCCGTCTACTTTTTCACCTTTAATACCAAATACAGTTGCTCGTTCGTACAACTCACCTCCTGCTGCAGACCTTCCAATAGATGTACCCATTCCGTATTTATTGTTTTCGATAATAAATAATACTGGTAACTCCCAAAGTGATGCTAAATTAAATGCCTCAAAAACTTGGCCATTACTCATAGCTCCATCCCCTAAATAGACTCTTGAAATCTTTTTTTCGTTTCTGTATTTATGTGCGAAACCTATGCCAACGCCTAAAGGTACTTGTGCTCCAACGATACCGTGTCCACCATAAAATCTATTAGCTTTGGAGAACATGTGCATTGATCCACCCTTGCCTTTTGAAATTCCATCTTTCCTTCCAGTCAATTCAGCCATTACTAGTTTAGGATCTACTCCACGAGCTAATATATGTCCATGATCTCTATAAGCAGTGATAACGGTATCCTCTGAGTTAATAGAAGAAAGAATTCCTGTGACAACAGCCTCTTGGCCAATGTATAAATGACAAAAACCTCCAATTTTTCCAGCTCCATATAATTGAGCAGCTTTCTCTTCAAATTTTCTAATTAAAAACATTTTTTCGTAAAACTTCAGTAACTGGTCGTTTGTAAAATTATTTTTATTTTTTTTATTCATCTTAATCTAATTTTAATATGGTCTCTCCATCTTGAATATTAGGGTTATTCTGCTTTGTAATTTCATCAATATAATCCTCTTTATTAGAATAGATAGATTGTAAATCAATATTAATATCTAACATTTTTTGATCGAGATTGGATTGCAATTTTTTATACATTTTTTCCTCAAATTGATAAATTAAGTAATTTCCAATATTGAACTTTCCATAAACTGTGTGATATACCAGGTAAATCAATACAAATATAAAAAAGAAATTTATTAAACTACTAGCTTTTAAAAACTTCACTTAATTCACCAGCATACCCTTTAATATTGTCATTTTCTGATATTCTAAGTAACTGATTGTATTTTGCAACTCTATCAGATCTAGCTAATGAACCAGTTTTAATCAAAGGACAGCGTGAAGCAACAGCTAAATCTGAGATAAAAGAATCTTCAGTTTCTCCTGACCTATGAGACATAATAGATGCAAAACTATTATCTGTCGCTAGGTTAATAGCTTCTAAAGTTTCTTTAACTGTGCCTATTTGATTCAATTTAATTAAAATACTGTTAGCTTGTTTTTCATCTATACCAGTTTGTAACTTTTGTATATTTGTAACAAAAAGATCATCACCAACTAATCGTATCTTTGAACCAAGTTTATTTGTAATTTTTACCCAACCTTCATAATCTTCTTCATTAAGTGCATCTTCAATTGAAAAAATAGGATAGTTTTTACAAATATTTTCATAAACACTAATCATTTCTTCTGTTGAATATGAGTTACCTTCGAAATTATATTTTCCATCAGAGTAAAACTCACTAGAAGCTGCATCTAATGAAATTTTAAAGTGATCATTTAATTTAAAGCCTGCTTTTGAAAT
Organism: uncultured Alphaproteobacteria bacterium; assembly: GCA_902619375.1. Taxonomy (GTDB): domain Bacteria; phylum Pseudomonadota; class Alphaproteobacteria; order HIMB59; family HIMB59; genus HIMB59. The sequence goes on along the minus strand of CACNEB010000001.1, from coordinate 40,646 downwards.
TGAATTACATATTAAATCTAAAACATCTAAATGAGATTTTAAATTAGGAGCAAAACCCCCTTCATCGCCAAGATTAGTATTTAAAGATCTAGATTTTAATTCTTTTTTTATATTCGCTATTACAGAATGTGTTGAAGATAAAGCTTCAGTTAAAGATTTAAATCCTATTGGTAAAATCATAAATTCTTGAAAATCAACATCATTATCAGCATGTTGTCCGCCATTTATTACATTCAACATTGGAACAGGAATAATTAAATTATCTAAACCCTGGGAAAGAAATATTGCACCAAAGTTTGCATAAGACCAAGCCTTATAGTAAGCAAGACTAAGAGATAAAATAGCGTTTGCTCCATAATTTGATTTATTTTCTGTACCATCTAAATCTATTAGGAGTTGGTCAAATTCTCTGAAATCAGCAAAACTTTTATCTAAAATTTTTGGTTTTATGAGTTTGTTAACATTTGATACAGCTTTTAAGACACCTTTGCCACTCATTCTATTTGTGTCTAAATCTCTTAATTCTAATGCTTCAAATTTTCCTGTGGATGCACCTGATGGAACCATTCCACGAAATGGATATGGTATATTTTCAAATATCATTTCACATTCTACAGTTGGGTTACCCCTACTATCAAAAATTTCTCTTGCTGTTATATTTTTAATTTTCATTTATTTTGCCGCCTTATTTATTTTGTTTATAGCATTTAAGAGTTCTGGCATCTTATTTAAATATACCATATTAGGACCGTCACTTAATGCCGTTTCTGGGTTAGGGTGAGTTTCAATGAAGAAACCTGCAATCCTTAAAGATGAAGCAGCTTTCGATAATGGTGTCACATACTCTCTAGCACCTCCACTTTTTTTACCCAATCCACCAGGTAGTTGCACACTGTGAGTTGAGTCAAAAATAATTGGGTATCCAAATGTTTTCATTAAATGGATACCTTTAAAGTCATTTATTAAATAATTATATCCAAATGAATTCCCCCTTTCAGTTATCAATATTTTTTTGTTATTTTCATTTTCAATTTTATTGATGATATTTGAAACTTCTTTATGTGATAAAAACTGTCCTTTTTTAACATTGACAATCTTTTTTGTTTGTGCAGCAGCTTTTATTAAATCTGTTTGCCTACATAAAAAAGCTGGAATTTGTATTACATCAAGGAATTCAGCCAACTTATCAACTTGAAAAGTCTCATGAACGTCGGAAGTGATAGATATTTTTAAATCTTTTTTGAGATTTTTTAATATATCTATTGATTTATCTAGCGAAATTTTATGACGTATTGTTTTATGAGAGCTTCTGTTAGCTTTGTCAAAACTACACTTGAATACTAAATTAAACTTTTCTTTTTTTGTATATTTAATAAGAGATTGTGCAACTTTTCTGACTAATTTTTCATTTTCTAATAAGCATGGGCCAGATATTAAAGTTAGTCTATCAGTATCATTTTTAATAAGATTTTTAGATAATTGGACAGATCTAGGCATTTTTATTCATTAAACTATTTTTTATGAATGAGAAAAATATAGGGTGAGGCTTAAACGGTTTAGATTTCAACTCAGGATGAAATTGAACACCTAGGAACCATTTGTGATATTTATTTTCAATAATTTCTAATAATTTTTTATCTTTTGAAAATCCAGAAAAGACAAGACCTTTTTTTTCTATTGAAGATCTATATTTAGGATTCACTTCATACCTATGTCTATGTCTTTCATGAATTAATTTTTTTTTATAAATCTTTGAGGCTAAAGATTTATGTTTTATATAACAAGGATAAGAGCCCAATCTCATAGTAGCACCTAAGTCATTTTCTTTTGTTCTTGTAACCTTTTGATTTTTTTTACTCCATTCGGTCATTAACGATATGACATTATTAGTATGCTTGCCAAATTCAGAGCTACCTGAGTTTTTCATTTTCAAGACATTTTTAGTAAATTCAATAATTGATAATTGCATGCCCAAACATATTCCTAAGAATGGAATTTGATTTTCTCTAGCATACCTAATAGCTTCTATTTTTCCACTTATACCTCTATTACCAAAACCACCAGGTATAAGAATACCTGAGGCCTTAATTAATAACTCATCAACATTTTTTTTGTTTATTGTCTCAGAGTCAATCCATTTGATTTTAACATTTACTTTATTGTGAACACCTGCATGATAAATAGCTTCATAGAGAGATTTATAACTATCTTTTAAATGAACATATTTTCCAATTATAAATATATTTAGTTCCTCTTTTGCTCTTGACTCTAATACCTCAAAGTTTGTCCATTTTGAGAGATCTTTTTTCTTTTTAGATTTTATATTTAAATTTTTTATAACTAAGTCATCTAATTTGGATTTTGATAATAAAGAAGGCACTTGGTAAATGCTCCCAACATCATAGGATGGAATTACAGCATTAGTTGGTACGTTACAAAACAAACTAATTTTTTGGATTTCTTCATACTTTATTTTTTTATTACTTCTACAAACAATTATATCAGGCTGAATTCCAGCATTTAAAAGCTCTTTTACAGAGTGCTGAGTGGGCTTTGTTTTAATTTCACCAGATGTTTCTATATATGGAAGTAAAGTTAAATGTATGAGAAGTGTGTCTAGCTGTCTTTCATTTTTAAATTGTCTTATGGCTTCCAAGAAAGGAAGACTTTCAATATCACCAACAGTGCCCCCTATCTCACAAATAATAACATCATCCTTATTAGTTGATTTTTTTATCGAATTTTTAATTTCTTCAGTAACGTGAGGTATTACTTGTACTGTAGATCCTAAATATTCGCCTTTTCTTTCCTTTGATAGTATAGTCGAGTAAATTTTACCCGATGAAATAGAGTCATTTTTAGAACATTTTATATCTGTAAATCTCTCATAATGGCCTAAGTCTAAATCAGTCTCATAGCCGTCATCAGTGACATAAACTTCACCGTGTTGATACGGACTCATTGTTCCAGGATCAACGTTTAAATATGGATCTAATTTTCTAATTTTTAGTTTAATACCTCTGGATCTAAGAAGAGAGGCTAGTGATGCAGTGACTATTCCCTTACCTAGCGATGAAACAACACCTCCGGTAACGAAAATTAATTTCACTGATTAGGCACTTCTGGAATCATTTCCTTTATAGAATCGTCTAAAATAATTTCTTCTTGAATAGTTTCTAAATCAGTTGAAGATGAATATTGTTTTGTAATAATTGCGCCCATAAACAAACACCAAAATAGAAAACCAAAACCTAAAACATAAGTAATTTTAGTCATTCCTGAAAAAGAGGATTTATTTGCTGTCATTCCACCTGTAAGAGATGTTTGAGTGCCTAGACCAAGACTTCCACCTTCAGTTTTTTGAAAAAGTATAATTAAAATGAGCACCACTCCAATAATTGCACTAATAATTAAAAAAAGGTTTATCATAATGTTATTTAAAGTATTTAATAAATGAAGGTTTTGTTGAAGCAGATCCTACCAAAACCCCATCTAATTTTTGTAAACTTAAAATTTCTTTTATATTTGATAAATTTACGGAACCACCATATAAAATTTTTATTTTTTTAAAAGAATAATTTTTTAATATTTTGTTCAAAAATTGCAAAATATCATTAATTTCTGACATTTTTGGTGTTAATCCAGTACCAATTGACCATAAAGGCTCATAAGCTAATATAACCTCGTTATAAATATTCGATTTTTTGAATATTTTATTTATTTGTTTTTTTAAATAATTTTTAGTTTTTTTTGATTTATAAATATCTAAAGGCTCTCCAATACAAATAATGGGTGTAATTTTATTATGCAGACAAAGATCAGTTTTTTTTTGTATAATCAAATCTGTTTCACCAAAATTAGACCTAACTTCTGAGTGACCAAGAATACAAAATCTTATCTTATTGCTAACTAAATCTTGAATATCTATAGATCCTGTAGAAGCACCTTTTCCATGTAAATCTACATTTTGTGCTGCATAGATATTTTTTGGATATCTAGATTTGAGAGTTAGGTTATAAAAGTTGTTAGGACTAGAAATAAGTTTGTATTTCTTAGTACTTGGTAGTTTAGACACTACTTTTGATAAGTTCATACTTTCAGATATATTTAAATATGATTTCCAATTAAATATTATATATTTCATTAGGTTAACTGATATCAAAATACTTATAAAAATGAAAACTAAAAAACTAATAGTTATAATATTTAGTGCTGCACTAGGCATAAGTTTCTTATTTATTGGATTTGGGTCCTATGTAGGTAAAAATTATGTTTTAAAAGTAGGAAACCAAAAAATATCAACAACTGAGTTTTCTAGAGCATACGAAAACTATAAATCAGAAAATGGCCTTTCAAATTTATCAGAACAAGAGGAATTATTTTCAAAAGTTCAATTTACTAATCAATATGTTAATGAACTAGTTTTTCTTAATTATTTAGATGAAAAAATTAGTATTAGTGAAAACTCAAAAAAAGTAGTTTTAAAAAAATCCTTAAATAATGACGAAATGTTTAGAAATCTAGATGAAGCATCGCTTCAAAATTACTTAAAGGAAATTGAGGGTAATATTTATATTGATTTATTCAATGATAGCCTTGATGCGCAGACGTTAGTTAGTCACGAAATTAATCCAGATCTACTGGTAGAAAAAGAATTAAATATATATGAAATTAAGAATGACGATAATCTTCTCAATTATCAATTAGAGGATGATTTTTACTCAAATAACGAATTATATGAAATTTCAATAAATGAAATAAGTCTCAAAAATTATATTCAAGAAGAACTACTAACTGATGACATTATAAATGAATATTATGAGGCAAATATAAATAAGTATATTGAGCCCAAAAATTATAGCTATGAACAAATTATTTTAGATAGTATTTCAAATAAAAATTTTAATGAACTGAAACAGAGTGATGACTCTCAATTTAAATTATTCGAAAAAGTTGATGAAAAATTAATATTACCTCAAATTCTTGAAATATTAGAAAAACTTAGCATAGGAGATGAAGGTAATAATATTAAAATTGGAGAAAAATACTTTTTTGTAAAACTTTTATCTTTTGAAGAAGAGTATCAAAAGAAGTTAGAGGATGTTTATGAGGATGTAGTAGCAACTTTAACTAAATTAGAAATAGAAAATTTTACAATAACAGATGATGTTAAAAATTTAGATAGCTATAGTACAAATCAAATCTTCTTTAGTAATTCATTTAATTTTTTAGAAAATATTCCTGATCAATACAGTTTTATTAACTTTAATCAATCATCTGGAGAAATAAAAAAAGATAATTTCTTATTTCAATTTAATGTTCAAAATATATTTAAAGAAGATCTACCATTAGATTTCAAAGAAAAATTTCTAAATTCTTTTAGTAATTATAAAAAAAATATAGAAATTTCGCATAATGATGAATTATTAAAAAAAGCAGGAACAGTAAAGGTCAACTATTTTACTGACTCTCTAACTATTAAAAATAATTTTATTGAGCCAGAGATTTTAGAAAAAATAATTATTATTAAAAAAGATCAAAAATTAAAAGTAGTGTTATCAAATGAAGTTATTTATTTAGATATAAATTCAATTGGATCTATTGACTCTTTAAATATAAAACAAAATATAGTGAATTTAATATATTCAAAAATTATCAAAGAAATAAAAGATACTTTAGATATAAAAGTTGATAACGAACAACTTTTACAACTTTAATATGTATGTTCACGGTAAAAAAGTTTTTCTAGATACTGAAAATACAATTACAATTTATAATAAACTTGCAAATAAATTTAAAGATGTCTCCATTTTAGAGTCAGTCATTGGGGGTGATAATAAAGGAAGATACTCTATTATTCTTTTTAATATATTACAAAATGTTGAAATTTTTCATAATTATGTGCTTGTAAATAATCAAAAGAAAAAAATTAAATCACCAGACTCTTTTATAAGGGATATTTATAAAAATTTAAAAATTAAAACTATATATGATCAGAATATACCTCTACCCATATTTATTGGAAATGTATCATTTGATTTATGTAAGTTTACCCTTCCAAAATTAAGTTATAAGCCTGATAAGAATGAAATTGGAATACCACTGGCACATTTTGTAAAACCAAGAAATCTAATAATCATAGATAATGTTCTTAATGAGACACATTTAATTGAAGTTTCAAATATCAAGAAAAATCCAGTAAGATCACTTAAAAAATTAGAAAAAATACTTAAAGAACCTTTTTCCAAAAATAAAAAATTAAATTTCAGTAAACCTAAAAAATTTAAAAACCATATTAAGAAAGAGGAATTCATTAAAAGAGTTAAGGAAATAAAAAGAGATATTAAAGTTGGTGAAATATTTCAAGCTGTTCTTTCTCAAAGATTTTCTAATGACTATTTAATTGATCCATTTTATTTTTATAGAGCATTAAGATCAATTAATCCCTCACCTTATCTTGTTTTTTTAAACCTAAAAAATTATCAAATTATCTGCTCTAGTCCTGAGACTATGATTAAAGTAAAAAATAAAGAAATTACTCTTAGACCTATTGCCGGAACTAGAAGAAGGGGTAAAAATGAGATTGAAGATAATAATTTAAAAAATGAATTACTTAAGGATAAAAAAGAACTAGCTGAACATTTAATGCTAGTTGATTTAGGTAGAAATGATGTTGGTCAAATTTCAAAAAATAATACTGTAAAAGTAACTGAACAAAATATAATAGAATATTATTCTCATGTAATGCATATAGTCAGTAATGTTACTGGAGAATTAAAAAATAATTTAACACCTATAGATGTTCTTTTTGCTGGCTTGCCAGCAGGGACTGTTTCTGGAGCACCTAAAATTAGAGCACTAGAAATATTAGAAAAACATGAGGATATTAATAGGGAATTTTATTCAGGCTCGGTTTTTTATTTAGATGCAAATGGAGATATGGATAGTTGTATTAATCTAAGAACTGCAATGATTAAAAATAAAAAAATATATGCGCAAAGTGGAGCAGGTATTGTTTTTGATAGCATACCTGAGAATGAACATATTGAGTGTATCAATAAGGCTAATGCTTTATTTGAAGCTTACAATTTAGCTCATAACATAAAATGATTACTCTCATAGATAATTACGATAGCTTCACATATAATTTGTATCATTGTTTAAGTAAAAGAGATCAAGTTTTAGTTATCAAAAATGACTTGATTTTAAAAAATATTGATAAAATTATTAATAGCAAAGGAGTTGTTATATCACCTGGACCAAGTAATCCTTTTAATGCAGGAGAGTGTCTTGATTTAGTCCATCAAATATACTCATTTATACCAATATTAGGTGTATGTTTAGGTCATCAAATTTTAGGAGTTTATTTTGGAGCTAAAATAGACACATTAAGTACACCAATGCATGGAAAAGTATCAAATTTAAAAAAAATAAATGAATGTAAGATATATAAAAATGTTGATAAAAAATTCCGTGCAACTAGGTATCACTCTTTATACCTAAATAAAAATAATTTTCCTCAAAATTTAAAAATAACTAGCATTTCAGAAGATGATAAAATTATAATGAGTTTTAAACATGAATTATTTTCTATTTATGGTGTGCAATATCATCCTGAGAGTATTGAAACTCTTGTGGGTTCAAAGATTTTAGAAAATTTTATGGATTGTATATGAAATTTAAAATAGATGACTCAATAACTAATAGAAATGTTGAATATGCTATTAAGTATTTATTTGACTCAGATAATATTTCTCATCAAGCGATTATTATTCATCAACTAAATAAATTAATAAATAATAGCGATATACTTTTATCTTTAAGAAAATTTATTTTTAAAAATTCTAATAAAATAAAACAATATTCTAATTCTTTGGATACATGCGGGACTGGAGGTGATGGGTTAAAGACATTAAATATATCAACAACAGTAGCTATATTGTTATCATCTGTTGATATTCCAATTGCAAAACATGGTAATCGTGCTGCTAGCTCATTAAGTGGCTCTTCTGATATTATTTCTGAATTGAATATATCTAGTGAAAAAGATTCGAAGAAAATAATTAATAAAATATCAAATGATAAATTTGTCTATTTAAATGCACCTTTTTTTTACCCAAATCTTAGTAAAGTTGGAGAAGTTAGAAAAAAATTAGGTATAAAAACGATATTTAATTATATGGGCCCTACATTAAATCCATTAGGAGCTAAATATCAAATATTAGGTACTGTGAATAAAAACTCAGCAGAAATAATGTTAAAAATACTATCTAAAATTGATAATAAAAATTCTACAATTTTTTTCTCAGATGATGGATTAGACGAAATAAGTATATTTGCTCCAACAAATTTTTATTTTAAAAGAGGAAAAAATATCACTAAAAAGAAGATATCTCATACGAAATATAAAAAATACCTTTCATCTAAATTAAATTTTAAGGATATTAAAGGAGGTATTCCCTCTTATAATGCAAGCAGGCTGATTGAATTATTTCAGGGAAAAAAGGATAGTTACAGAGATATAACTATTATTAATTCAATTTACGCGATGCAAACAATAAAACCGACTATTAAATTTGATGAATGCTTTGATATATTAAGTAATTCTCTTGATACGTCTAAGGCTTTAAATCATTTAAACAAAATTAAAAAATAATGAATATTTTAGATAAAATAGTTTTAGAAAAAACTAATCATACAAAATATTTAAAACAAAAAACTAATAAAAAAAAGAATTCTAAATATAGAAAATCGAAATACTTTCTTAGTGCAATAGAAAGTAATCTAAATATTAATAAAAATGCTCTTATCGCTGAATTTAAAAGATATAGTCCTTCGGTTAAAAATTTTAATAAAATAAAGTATATTCAGGATATTCTCGAACAATATCATAAATCAAAATGTTGTTGTATATCCATCTTGACTGACAAAAATTTTGGTGGAAGTTTAAATGATATAACAATTGCAAAAAAAATTACTGATAAGCCAATTATTAGAAAAGATTTTATAATAAATGAAACACAAGTATTTGAAACTAAAGAATTTGGTGCAGATGCTTTATTGTTAATTGCAAAAATTTTATCTAAATCAAATATAAAAAAATTATATAATTTGGCAATTGATATTGGTCTAGATGTATTAATAGAGGTTGAAAATATTACTGAAGCAAGGAAAATTGAGGGTATAGATGCAAAATTGATTGGAATTAATAATAGAAATCTAAAAGAACAAAAGATTGATATAAATAAATCAATAAAACTATCTAAAATATTAAAAAATAAAATAATAATTAGCGAAAGTGGAGTTACAGTTTCAAATATAAAAAAAATTAAAAAAGAAAGTGGAATATCTTCTTTTTTAATAGGTGGTAGTATTTTAAAAAATGATAATAAAATTAAATATATAAATAGATTGTATGAGGCTTAATGAGTTTATCACACTTCAATAAAAAAAATAAAAATATTGAAATGGTTGATATATCAAAAAAAAATAAAACAAAAAGATTTGCTGAGGCAAGATCTTTAATTGAAATTGATAAAAAACTTTATTCAGTAATCAAAGGTGATAAAGAACTTAAAAATAATTTATTTAACACAGCCAAAATTGCAGGTATTTATGCTGCCAAAAATACCTCACACCAGATACCTTTAACACACAATATTCCAATAGATTATGTTTGTTTGACCCTTAATTTAAGAGACGAAGTATATATAGAAATAAAAAGTGTTGTTAAATCAAACTACTCAACAGGATTAGAGATAGAAGCCTTAAATTCTGTTTCGTGTGCCTCTATTACAACTTTTGATATGCTTAAGTCCTTTAAAAAAAAGATAATTATTAAGAAAATTGAAATAATAAAAAAAAGAGGAGGTAAAAACAATATTGGATGATATTTTTAAGACAATTAAATTAATTTCAAGTTATCTTCCAAAAAATAAATTTTCGTCAATTTTTAGTCAAAATCTAAATAATAATCATTTAATCAAATCAAATATAGTGATTAAGAAAAATATACCTCCTCAAAATCAATCATCAATGGATGGTATAGCAATTACAAATGTTGGAAAAAAATTTAAAATTATTGGAAAATCGAAATTAAATATTTTTAATAAAATAAAGGTAAATTCAAATGAGTGTTTAATTGTAAAAACTGGGTCACTAATTCCTGATAGTATAAAATATATAGTTCCCCAAGAACAAATTTTTATAAATGAAGGAAATGCTTATGTAATTAATTTTAATAAAAATAATAAATTCATAAGAAAAAAGGGACATATCTTCAAAAAAGGTAGTAAAATTGATTTTCAGAATAAATATTTATCTTTTTATGAATTAAGCAGTATAAAAAGCCTGAAAAATATAAAAGTCAAAATACTACAACCATTAAAATTTAAAATTATTTCGACAGGTAGCGAATTTACTAAAGATCATTTTATTCTCCCTACAAATGGTTATTATTTAAATAATTTTATAAAAAAGAATAATCATATTGTTGAAAAGAGTATTCATATAAAAGATGATCAAAAATTATTACTAAAAGAAATAAACAATTCAAAATCAGATATTACAGTTATTATTGGAGGCACAGGTAAAAGTAAAGATGATATCAATTTTGAAAATTTTAATTTAATTATTGATGGTCTTGATCTAAAACCAGGTAGACCTTTTAAATTATTTATAAAGAAAAATAAAATTTATATGTTTTTTCCTGGAAACCCATGCTCTTCCTTTGTATTGACCAATATAATTATTAAATCATTAATCGAGATTTATAATAATAGAAAATCGCAGATTAAATATGATTTAATTGATATCAATAATGTAAAATTTAATTTTAAAATTTTGAAAAGAAAATCTTTTTTATTTGGTTTAAGAGATCAGAAAAGTATTAAAGTATTTAATAATCAAGAAAGTTCTAATTTAAAAAATATATTATATGCAAACTGTCTGATTTATTATGATAGAACTAATAAACTAAGGTTATATCAAATAAATGACTAAAAACACCAAAAAGCTTTTAGATTTTTTGAGAAAATATATTGAGAAAAATAAAATATCTCCTAATTATGAGGAAATGAGAGAACACATGGGTTTAAAATCTAAATCCTCCATATTCCAATATTTAGAATATTTAGAAGAACAAGGTCACATAAAAAAAGACAAATTAAAATCTAGGTCTATTGAAATAAATAATTTAATTCCTTTTTATAATGCGATATCTGCGGGTAAACCTATAGATAGTTTGAGTCAACAAATAGAATATATTGATGTAAATAGTTTTATAAAATCGAATAAAAGGAACTGTGTCGCTTGTAAAGTAAGTGGTAATTCAATGGAGTCATATGGTATTTTTGAAGATGATATAATCATATTAGAAAAAGTTACAAATTATAATTCAAATGATATTCATGCTATTCAGATAGATGATAGTGAGATAACTCTAAAAAAAATTAAATTAATCAAAGATGAAATTGAAATATTTGGTGATCACAAAAATTTTTCATCAATCAAGTATAAAAAAGATAGGATTAAAATATTGGGTAAGATGATTAATTTAGTCAGAAAATATTAATGATAATCACTAGATTCGCCCCCTCTCCTACTGGAAATTTTCATATGGGAAGTTTAAGGACTGCAATTTACAATTTTTTATTTGCAAGAAAAAATGAAGGAAAATTTCTTTTAAGAATAGAAGACACAGATAAGGAAAGATCAAAAAAAATATATGAAGAAGAAATATTAAAAATATTTAATATATTTAAACTTCAATATGACAATCTTAGTTATCAATCTAAAAATTTAAGTATTCATCAAGAATATTTAGAAAAACTGATGTCAAATGATATGGCGTATCATTCAAAGGATGGGCCTTATAAGTTTAGAGTGAACAGAGATAATGAATTTTTTGAGTATGATGATTTAATTTTAGGAAAAATAAAAGTACCATCTAATACTATAGAAGATTTTTCAATTGCAAGATCTGACAAAAGCCCAACTTTTATATTATCAAACTTAATTGACGACCATTTAGAGAATGTGACTAATGTCATTCGTGGAAACGATCATACTACTAATTCAATTAAACAAATAATGATATCGGATGCTTTAAATTTTAAAGATATAAAATATGCCCATATACCTCTGATACACGACATTAATGGCAAAAAGTTATCAAAAAGAAATAATATAACTAATGTAAACGATTATTTGAGTGAAGGTTACCTATCAGACTCAATATTTAATTTTATCATTAAATTAGGTAATAATTTCAATGATATCGAATATTTAGATATTGAAGATGCAATTGATAATTTCAATTTATCTAAAGTAGTTTTATCACCAGCTAAATTTGATATTGAAAAGTTAAATTTCATTAATCGTCATTATTTAAATAAATTATCTTTTATAGAATTTAAAAATTTTTTAGAAAAAGATATAGAAAAACAAGTATCTAATTTTCAGTTAGAACTTGTTTTCCAGGACATATTAGAAAGATGTAACAAATATAAAGATATCAATATAGAGGTATCAAAACTTTTAAACTTTTTTGAAAAAAATATTGTCCTTGAAATTGATGAAAATGAAAAAGCTTTAATTAAAAAAATTTATTCAATTATTAAAAGTTTGCATGATGCTGATAATGCTGTATTAATGCTTGAGGAAAATGACTTACCTTTAAAGAAAATAGGTAAGATAATCAGAAAAATTACAGTAAATTTTGAGTCCAAAATACCAATTGAAAAGATTATTTTATTCTTTGGTATTGAAAAAGTGAAAGAAAAGTTATTATTATACTTAAATGATTGATGAAAAACGTTTTAAATTAGTCGATACTAAAACTGGCAAGGAGTATGAATTTGATGGGATCAAAGGATCTATTGGGCCAGATGTAATTAACATATCATCACTATACAAGAAGACAGGTCTATTTACTTATGACCCTGGTTTTACATCAACTGCAGCTTGTAATTCTAAAATAACATACATTGATGGAGAAAAAGGTATTCTTCAATATAGAGGTTATCCTATTGAAGAACTTGCTAATAGCAGTTCTCATCTTGAAGTCTGTTATTTACTCATGCATGGTGAGTTGCCATCAGAAAGTGATAAAAATGAGTTTGAAGAAATAATTAAAAACCACACGTTACTAAATGAACAAATAATTCAGTTTTATAGGGGTTTTAGAAGAGATGCGCACCCAATGGCGATGATGATTGGAATAGTTGGAGCTTTATCATCATTTTATCATGACTCTTTAAATATTGAAGATCCTGAGCATAGAATGATTGCATCACATAGAATTTTAGCAAAGATGCCAACCATTGCTGCAATGGCTTATAAATACTCAGTAGGTCAACCCTTTGTTTATCCTGTCAATAAACTTAATTATGCAGATAATTTTTTACATATGTGCTTTGCAACACCAACAAAGGAATATGAAATCAATCCACTCTTTTCAAAAATAATGGATCAAATCTTTATTCTTCATGCTGATCATGAACAAAATGCTTCAACATCAACTGTAAGAACTGCTGGCTCATCTCTAGCGAACCCATATGCTTGTTTATCAGCTGGAATTTCGTCACTTTGGGGGAAATCTCACGGCGGTGCAAATGAAGCTGTTATAGATATGATTGATGAAATTGTATTAAATGAGTTAAAACCCAAAGACTTTATAGAAGAAGTAAAAAATAAAAAAAATAAAATTAGATTGATGGGCTTTGGACATAGAGTCTATAAAAGCTATGACCCAAGAGCTAAAGTTTTAAAGAAAAGCACAGAAGATTTATTCAAGGATCTAAAAATTAAATCAAAAGAACTCGAAATAGCGAAAGAGATTGAAGAATTAGCCTTGAATGACACGTATTTTAAAGAGAAAAATCTATACCCAAATGTTGATTTTTACTCTGGAATTCTTTTAAAAGCACTAAATATACCTACCACAATGTTTACACCAATTTTTGCAGTTGGCAGAACAGTAGGCTGGTTATCACAATGGAAAGAAATGATAGAAGATAAAGAATTTAAAATAACAAGACCCAGACAATTATTTACCGGAGATAAAGATAAGTCATATAAAAAAGTCCCTGATAGAGAAAAAAAATCAATATTTAATTTACTGTGGCTTAAGAAAACTTTTCTAAATAATCAGTAATTATACTTGAACGAAAGTTTTCAAAATTACTACTTTTAATCCCATCAAACATATTTTTTCTATAATTATAAAGTTTATCTTTATTTAATTTTAAATTTGTAAAAAAATTGGACAAGTTAGTGACTGTAAAATCATTTTGAATAAACTCTTTTACAATTTCTTTTTTATTGAAAATATTAACTAATGATAAGTGTTTAGATCTTACGAATAATTTAAAAATAGAGTAATTTATAATATTCGCTTTATAAAATATTAAGTGTGGTATATTTGAAAAACATAGTTCTAAATGAACAGTCCCCGAACAAGCAAAAGCAAAATCTAGTTTAGATATTTTTTTATAGTAAGAATTATCATTCAAATGTATTTGTATATTAGAAATATCTTTAAAGTAGTTTTTTATAAATTCATAATATTCAGTTGTAACAAAAAAATTAAAAACAAGATCTTTATATTTTTTGAGATTTAAAAGTAATTTCTTAATAATAAGAATATTTTTATATATTTCTTGTTGTCTACTGCCTAAAAAAATACCAATATTATTTATTTCATTATAATTATTTGAATAATAAGTTTTATTCTTTAGAGGATGGCCGATATAGTCGTAGATATCTGGGTTATAATAACTTTTTTCAATACTAAATATTGAAAAAATCTTATCAAAATTACTATTAATAAATTTTGCTTTACTTGATTTCCAGATAAAAACTGATGGGCCTACAATTTGGCAATATTTTATTTTATTTGATTTAAACTTTTGAATGTAAAATTTTGAAAAATCAAATGAATCTACAAAAAAAATATGAGTAAATAAATGTATATCAACAATTTCTTTGATTTTAAGTCTGAGATTGAAAAGATATTTTAAATTACGAACAATGTCTACAAATCCCATAATTGAATTAATTTTGATATTTGTTAAGTCATTATAATCTGAATAGGTATCACCCATACCAAAAGTGTATATTTGATTTTTATTATTTTTAAAAAAATTGTCCTCAAGTATTGATTTAACAATTTGTCTTCCAGATTGTTCTAGAGTTATAAATAAAATCTTCATCTTATAATATAATTAGAGAAATATTATGAGCTCGAATTTTTTTTAAAAAATTATCTTTTTCTGATACTAAAATACTATTATTAAATAAACAGATTACACGAAATTTATATTTTATTAGTAAATTAAGTGTTTCCATACCTATTATAGGAAAATCAATTTCATCAATTTGATTTGATTTTTTAGATTTTACAAAAATTAAGTTATTAAATTTTGCATTAATTTTACCTATTTTATTAATCATATCGTTTGTACCGAATATGTCTTCCATAGCTATAACTCTATCACCATTTAAAATAAAGGATTGCGCTATATTCATTGAGAATATTTTTTTTATAAAGCCTTTTTTAATTTTTAATTTACTAATAATTTTTTTATTTTCATTGTGTAAAAACTCATCTTGATAAGAAACTAGCATTTTTTTTAATATTTTTTTTTGAGAGAGAAGTATTAGTTTATTATTAGATAAATATTTTTTTAAGATTTTAGATTGATCATTAATATTTTTTAGGAATATATCCTTTGATATTAAAAGCTTAGATTTTATTGATAAATTAATCTTATCGATGGAGGGAAGTTCAACATAGCCTATAATCATAATTTTTTTTAGATTTTTAGACCTGATAAATGTTGTAATTTTTTCTAAATCTCTAATTTTGAAAAACTTACACTTATCTTTAAATTTTTTTTTTATAAGATTATTCTCGTTAATTAAAATAATTTGATTTAATAAACTTTTATTATTTAAATAATTTGCTACCTCATATACAAATGAACCTGATCCAGCTATAAGGCAGATATCATTTTTGGATGTGGCCAAGTTTTTCATTTAGAATTGATTTATATTCATGAAATATACCCTCTACTTTATCATTAGTTGAAAGGTTTATTTTTTTATTAATAAAACTCTCATGAATTGAGCTAATTTTATCTATCTCATTTTTATTGAAATTGTTTCTTCTTATTCCAACTAAATTTAGACCTCTTAATTTTGCTCGATTGCCAATAGCTAAGCTAAATGGTAATACGTTTTTATCTATCCCACTCATTCCACCAATCATAGAATATGAGCCTATTGTTACAAATTGTATGACTGCAGATAATCCACCTATAACAACATTATCTAATATATTTACATGCCCACCAAGTGTGACTTGGTTTACGAATATATTATTATTATTTATTTTACAATCATGGGCAATGTGCACTCCTGTCATAAAAAGATTATTATCTTTTATGCTAGTTGTCATTCCTCCATCTTTAGTGCCTTTACTAATTGTGACATTTTCTCTAAATGTATTAAAATTTCCGATTTCTAAAAAACTATCCTCACCAGAGTATTTCAAATCTTGTGGGTCACATCCTATATTTGAAAAGGGATAAAAAATATTATTTTTACCGATAGTGGTATTACCAGTTATAGAAACATGAGATTTTAACTCAGTGCCGTTACCAATAGTAATGTTTCCGTTTATATTGCAAAACGGACCTATTTTTACATCTTCGCCTATTTGTACAGATTTGCTAACTGTGCTACTTGGATGTATCAGGGACGTCATGTATCATCGCTGAAAATATACATTGTGCATGTATAACATCATTTACAAGGCATTTACCTTCAAATTTGTAAACATTTTTAACTTTATTTAAGCGATTGACCTTAAGATCTAAAACATCACCTGGTATTATTGGTTTTCTGAACTTACATTTATCTATAGTCATAAATGATACACCTGGGTTTTTCATAGAATCTTTTAATTTCATCGCAACTGTAAAACACGCTGCTTGAACTATAGCCTCTATGACTAAAACACCAGGCATAAGTGGTCTACCTGGAAAGTGGCCTTGAAAAAAAGGCTCATTAATTGTTACACATTTTTGTGCATGAGCAGATATATCTGGTTCAAAACTAATAATTCTATCAATTAATAAAAATGGGTACCTATGAGGTAGTATTTCTTGAATTTTATTTATGTCCATGATTTTAATTTGACCATAATTTTTTTCCATTTTTTTATATCAATTGCTGGGAAACCAGCAACAACTGATTTTGATTTAATTGATTTAGTTACTCCACTTTTTGCTGCTATTATTGAGTCTCGACCAATTTTAAGATGACCTGCAAGACCAACTTGACCGCCTATAGTGGTATTTTCATCTATGGATACACTTCCTGAAATTCCAGTTTGAGCTGCAATAGTTGTATTTTTTTTTATAATAACATTGTGAGCTACATGAATAAGATTATCAAGCATACAATAATCATCAATATGTGTGATGTCTATTTTTGCCCTATCAATGGTACAATTAGAACCGATACTACAATTATTACCTATGTATACATAGCCAAGATGTGGGAATAATTCATTAGAACCACTGTTAGTTGGAAAACCAAAACCAGTTGAACCAAGAGTAGAGTTTTCATTTATAATGGTATTGTCACCAATAATAGAATATTTTATCGAACAGTTTTCTTTAATTATCGTATTTTTACCAACCTTACATCCTTTACCTATAACACATCCATGGTAAATTTTTGATGTTTTATGAATTTCAGCATCAATTGATATATAAGAACCATTTATAAGTTTGTATTTATCCTCAAAATTCTTATGGTCATCAGAAATAAATATTGTATCTAAAAAATTTTTATAAATATTATCTAAAGAAGCTACTAAAATTACTGAATTTTTATTTTCGAATAAATCAAAGTATTCATCTCTATCAGTAACAATGACAACATTCTTTTTATCTATTGTATTTTTATTTAAAAAATTTTTTTTAAGAAATAATATAGAATTATCAATTAATAAATTACTTGAAGATAAATTTTCAATAGTAAAATCATTTATTATTGAATTTTTGATTATATTATTTGAATGAATTTTAATAAATTTAGATAATTTAATTTTATTTATTTTATAAAAATTTATTCTTTTAAAATTTTGCACTAAAAAGTAGTTCCTATTGAAAAAGAAACATTATTTGTTTTATCATTTTGCTCCTTTGCTATAGGAATAGAATATGAAAGAGTTAGTGGGCCAATAGGCGTCAAGACGTCAAAAGCAGTTGTAAAAGAAGTTCTTAGTTTATGATCATCATTTTTGTAATCATTATCCCATAATGAGCCTAAAGAAAAATAATTACTAAAAAGAATATTATCCTTTTTATCAAATAAAAAAGTAGACGTATGGCCAATACTTAAAATATACCTTTTTTTACCACCTAAATAATTCGAAAGACTGTCTTTAGGGCCTATACCTCTAAAATCAAAACCTTTAAAGTTTCTACCTCCTAAACTTAGTGCGTCAACAGTTTTTAATCTATCTCCGTTTAATGTGTCTACTAAATCAAATGAGCTTAAAGCAAAAAAATTACTTTCTGAATTTTTTTGTTTAAAATAGAAATTATTTTTAACAGATACTCTATAATAGTTTATGTCACTAAAAATTTCTGGAGCAAGTTCTATATTTATTGAGTTAAGAGTCCCATGGGTAGGGTAAATATCATTATTGAGAGTGTTATTTGCAATATTATATGAGATTGAAAATTTATTAAACTTACCAATATTATCAGTTATAGATAATGCTGAGTTTTTTGAGTCATAATTTTCATTTGAGGATAATTTGAAAGAAAAATTATTCGAAATATTTTTATTTAAGTATGATTTCACTCCTAGACCTAATCCCAAAGTTTTTGATTTATATCCAAAAGAGTCTTTGTAATCATTTTCATTATTAAAAATATTATACCTAAATGTTATATTCGGGTTTAATATTGGTTTTTGCGTTACCCCCACATCAAATAAAATACTATCTGAACTGAAGCCTAGGGATGAGTCAATTTTATTACCACTACCAAATATATTGTCATCAGAAATACCTAAACTAAAACCTACTCCAAGATCTTGGTTATAACCACCAGCTAAAAATAAATTACCTGTTTTCTGATTTTCGGTAACTTCAACATCTACATCTACCTTACTATCTTCTAATTTAATTAAATCAATATTTGTTGCAGTAATAAATTTTTCATTATTAAGAGTTTTTTTATTTTCGTTTAGAAAATCTTTAGAAAAAATTATATCTCCAGGTTGAAAACTCAATCTTGATCTTATTGTCTTATCTTTTGTAATTGAGTTTCCATAAATATTTATTCTATTTATGACGAATTTTTCACTTTCAAATAAAAAATAAGAAATATCAACAGTGTCATTTTTATTATTTGATAATGTATATCTATATAATTTTTCATTTAAATTATTAGCTAGTAAATTTTTATTAAGCTTTTTGAGATATTTATCTAATCTATTTTTGTCGTAATAATTATCGTTTTCAGAAATTTCAGATTTAAGTTTATCTAATGTTTTGTTAAGGAAATTAGTAAATTCAGTATTACTAAATGTGTCTTCAATTGTAATATTACTAACACTTGCTCTATTATTTTCTTCAATTATAAATTTAAGAACAAAATCATCATTATGTTTTTCAAGTCTGTAATTAATTCTCACATTATTATAACCGCTATCAACATACAGACTCTTTAGTTTAGTAAGATCAAATTGAATCAGCGCTTCATTAAAATTTGAGCCAGTAGTGAAAAAATTGAAAGATTTGACTGGTTTAGAATTTATTATTCCTCTTAGATACCTATCTGAGAAATGAAGATTACCTAAGAAATTAACATACCTTATTTTAAAAGGTTTATTTTCATTAATGTCAAAGATTAAATTAACATGTGAACTATTCAAATTTTCAATTTTAGAAGTTACTGAAACATCTTTAAAACCAATAGAGAGATAAGAATTTTTTAAACTTTTGATATCATTAATGATTAAATTTTTATCCAAAAATGTTTCCGATTTAGAGGTTAAAACATTGAATAATGTTTCATCTTCTAATCTTACATTATTATTAATATAAATATTTTTTATTAAATAATTTTCAGTAAAACTTAAAAGAAAATAGTCCGTATTTTCAATTAATTCTATGTCGTAGAATAGTTTTGAATTAAGAAATAATTTGACAATTTCGTTAACAGATTTATTTGTAAAATTATCATCTGATAATTGATAATCAGTCAATGCTTGCAAATCATTTTGGCTAAGTCTACTTAATCCCTCAAATTTAATTGGTTTGGCAAACAATAACTCAATGGAGAGGATACTAATTATTAAATATAATAAAAAATGTTTATTTAATTTTATCGTTAACATTGTTAATATATTTAACAATATCATTTAAACTACGAAATTTATAATTTTTATTTAAGTTCTTTAAATTAGTAAATATGTAATCAATAATATCAATATATCTTAGCTTGCTGGAAAAATATAAATTTTGAGCCTTTTTATTTAAAATCAAAAAATTTATTTGCTCACAATGACTAAATTTTTTTATAATGTTAATTTTATCAAATATTTTAAATCTTTTATCTTTTTTTCTATATTCTAATCTGAAACTTTTATGATCTTCCAAGTTTAGTTTAGTATTAAAATTTTTTTTATAGCCAAAATACTCTAACGGCTTAATTAATGGTATCAACATGTCATTTTTAAATGCATTAAATATATACCTGCCATCATTATAAACTATTACGCTATGCACTAATGCATTTTTAGAAATAAGAAAATCAATTTTACTAAGAGGCAAATTATAGATTACTGATAATTCGAAAATTTCAAAAATTTTATTAATAAAATTTGAAGAGTTAGTAGTTATGTCTTTGCCCATATTCCACTTAGGGTGATTTAAAACTTCTTTTTTTGATACATTATTGAGATTTTTGCTCGTAAAGTAAAAAGGCCCCCCTGATGCTGTAATAAAAACCTCTTTAACACTATTTATATTATGAGAAAATAAGTCTATTAAGGAAAAATGTTCTGAATCTAATGGGTAAACAAAATTACTAGTTGATAAAATTTTATTTATTAACATTCTTCCTCCAGCTATGACTAGGTCTTTATTAGCAATTGCGTAGATACATTTTCTTTGAGATTTTAAAGATGAAATTATTAACGGAAAACTAGTTAAGTTCGAGTCTAAAAAGTAGATAATATCATATTTATTTTTTCGAATATTATTTTCTAATAATACCTTATCTACTTTATTTGAAATAGAAAATGTATTTTTAATGCAGTAATCAGAAGAATATTTTTTTAAAAGTTTTACGTTTTTAAAACATACAGCTGTATTAACATTAATATTAATTTTTTTTAAATATTTTAATAATTTAAGTCCAAGGACTCCAGTAGCGCCAAATAATAAAATTTTTGGTTTCATACTATAAAGATAAACTTACTAAAATGATTGGAAATAAAAAACTATCAATCCTATCAAGAATTCCGCCATGCCCAGGTATAATATTTGAAAAATCTTTTATATTATTTTTTCTTTTTACATATGAGAAATATATATCACCAAAAAAAAACAATAGAGAAACTAAAATTGATATAATTAATGGGAAATTGAAAAAAAAGAAAAGTAAAGAAAATGATATTAATGATGAAATAGAAGTTCCTGACCAAGTTTTTTTTGGACTTATTTCTGGTAAAATTTTAGGTCCTTTTAATAAATTTCCAAAAAAATAAGCACTAGTATCATTTACAAAAGAGATAAATATTATTAAATAAAAAAAATATCTATCGTTATATAAAAGGTGATAAGAAGAAAATATAAAAAATAAAAGCACTAGATTAAAAAATATAAAGCTATAGTGAAAATAAACTGAAAAAAGGATAATTAATATAATCAAAATAGTAATGGGAAAATTACCAAAGCTCATTAATCTTTCATAATTCATAAAAATAAATATAAAAAAAATTAAAAAGGGTAAAGTTTTAAAATTATAGAGCTTGTTTTTGTATATTTCATAAGTAATTAAAATTGAAAAAATAAATAGTAATAATAAATCAAATTTAGATATATAAAAAAAGACTAAGAATAAAAATACACATATTCCTGAATAAATTCTTTTTAGATTATAAACCAAATTTTCTTTTTATTAGTTTAAAATTAGAAATAATTTTTTTTACATCATTATTAGATATGTCAGGCCATAATTTTTTTAAAAAGAATAATTCTGTAAAAGCAATTTGATATAACATAAAATCACTTATCCTTTGATAACCACCTGTTCGAATTAAAATTTCAGGATCTGGAATATTATTTGTAGCTAAATTTTTATTAAAACTATTATTATCATAATTAGAAATAATATTTCTTTGAGTATATTGCATTTTTATATCTTTTCTGCCGCTATAATTTAAAAATATTAATAATTTTTTTTTTTTATTTTTTTTAGATTTTTCTAATTTTTTTCCTAAAAAACTTAAATCACCAAAAAAAATAATTTGAAAATTTAATCTTGAAATATTTTTCTCATCATCTAAATAATCAGATAAGATATTTTTTAAAATATTTATTATAGATTTCGCCCTATATAAATTATTATTTGATAAAGCAAACGCAGATATATATCTAACATTAGAATTTTTAAAAATATATTCACTAACAGATATAAGTTTTTGAGCACCTTTCGAGTAAGCATCAAACTTAGTTTTTGAATTTTTAATTGACCATCTATTATTACCATCCATTATAAAAGATATGTGGTTCAGTGAATTAGACAAATTAAATTTTTAAAATTTCTGACTCTTTTAACTTAGAGGTTACATCTATTTTTTTAACAAAGTTATCTGTATAAGATTGTATTATATCTTGAAATTTTTTACTTTCATCAATAGATAATGATTTATTTTTTTCTAATTCTCTAACTTCATCTATATATTTTCTTCTAATATTTCTTAGAGATACTTTAAATTTTTCAGAAATATCTGAGATAATTTTTACTATTTCTTTTCTTCTTTCTGAAGTTAACTCAGGGAACTTTAATATAATATTTTGTCCATCTGTTTGAGGTGTAACACCTAAATTTGACTCCAATAAATTTTTTTCAACATTCTTTATTAAAGAAGCATCCCAAAGTGTAATACTCAGTGTCATGTTATCTAAGTTATTTATATTTGCTAATTGTGTGAGAGGAATACTTGAACCATAGCTATCTACAATAATTGATTTCAAAATATCTGGGGAAACTCTTCCTGTTCTTATATTTTTTAATTCATTTATAAAAGCTTCGTGAGTTATTTCCATTTCTTTAGAGCATCTAATATCATTAAACATTTTAATTATCCAATTGTTGAAAAGGATCCTTTTCCCTCTAAAATATCTATAATATTAGAGGTATTTAGGATTGAAAATATGATTATAGGTAGTGTTCTATCTTTTGCTAAACTTATTGCCGTCGCATCCATAACTTTTATATCTTTGTTTAGGTAATCAGAATATGAGATTTTAGATATTTTTTTTGCATCCTTATTATTGATAGGATCTTTATCGTAAATACCATCTACCTTAGTACCTTTGAAAATAACATCAGATTTCATCTCCGATGCTCTCAAAACTGCTGCTGTGTCAGTGGAAAAAAATGGATTACCTGTGCCTGAAGCAAAGATAACTACTCTATTTTTATTTAAATGACTTGTTGCTTTATTTTTGATGTATGGTTCAGCTACTCTATTTATACTAATTGCTGTCATAACTCTTGATTCAACATCAATTTTCTTGAGATTTGATTGTAGAGCAAGTGAATTAATTACTGTGCCTAACATTCCCATATAATCTGATGTAACTCTATCTACTACCCCATTTGAAAAAGATGAACCCCTAATAAAATTTCCTCCACCTAGAACAATTGAAATTTTTAAATTTTTAGATTGAAGAATTTTTATACTTTTTGCTAAATCGTTTAAAACATCAAAGTCAAAACCTTGTTCATTGGATCCTGCTAAAGACTCTCCTGAAATCTTTAACATGATATTTTTATACATATTATTAGATAGTATATAAATCCATAGATATAATGTTAAGTTTTATATTATTATTTTTTGAAATTTCATTCAAAAATGTATTCACACTCTTCTTGGGATCAGTTATTAAAGACTGTCCCAAGAGAGTGTTTTCTTTTATAAATTTATTTAATTTACCCTCAATAATTTGATCTTTCTTGTCATCTGGAACATTATTTAATTGTTTTAAAATAATATCTTTTTCATCTTCAATAATTTTTGAATTAATTGATTTTTCATCTATGCCCATTGGCTTCATAGCAGAAATTTGCATTGCAATTACTTTAAGTTCATCAACTAATTTTAATGCAGAATTTTGATTATCAGTTGAGATTTCAACTACAGAGCCTATTTTAGAACAATTTGAATTATATTTATTATGAAGGTAACTTATGAAAATAGAATTTTTTGATAAATATTTCTTATAATAAACAATTTGAATATTTTCTCCTATTTTAGAGATTAAATCTGTAAGACTGTCACTTAAAGATTTATCATTTACCTTTAAATCACTTAAATCTTTGTCAGTTCCATTATTATTTATATTATTATTTTCATGTATGGATTTTGATAATGTTTCAGCAAAGTTTAAAAAATCATCATTTTTTGCAACAAAATCAGTTTCACATTTAATTTTACATACAGTGAAATCAGTGTTCGATGAATTATTGTAAAAAGAAACAACACCCTCGTTTGTTTCTCTATCTTGTTTTTTTTGAGCTTTAAGAATTCCTTTTTCTCTGAGCCATTTTACTGCAGCATCAATATCATCATTATTTTGGGATAAAGCTTTTTTACAATCAACTATTCCACTACCAGTAATATCTCTAAGTTTTTTTATTAATTCCATGCTACTCATTCTTGGCATTACTCTCATCCAAGGAGGATTCTTCAAGCGAAGAAATAGCTTTTTTAAAATTATCAAGAATAAATTGAACAGATTTGACACCATCATCATTTGCTGGAATAGGATAATCAATTATGTCTGGGTCACAGTTTGTGTCCACTATACCGATAATTGGAATACCTAATTTTTTTGCCTCTAAAACTGCAATATGCTCTCTATTTGTATCAATAATAAAAATTACATCAGGTGTGGACTTCATTTCAACAATACCTCCCAATGTTTTATCTAATCTATTTTTCTTTTTTTCTAGGTCAGATAACTCTTTTTTAGTAAAAACTGTGTCATCAGATTTAAGAATATTTTCATAATTATTGAGGGTGTTGATTGAATTTTTCACAGTATTCCAGTTAGTAATCATTCCACCTAACCATCTAAAATTAACAAAATAATTATTAGTTTCTTTTGCTATATTTTCAATAATTTCACTATGTTGTTTTTTTGTTGAAACAAATAGAAATTTTTTCTTATTCTTTGCTGATTCATATGCAAATTTTAAAGCATTTTCGATTAGAGGTAGTGACTTTCTTAAATCTAGAATATGTGTACCATTTTTTTCCCCGTATATATATTTTTCCATTTTTGGGTTCCACCTTTTTTTGTTATGACCAAAGTGAGAACCGTTCTTAAGTAAATCTTCAAGAGATATTTCAATATTCATTTTGCCTCCGGTTAAACTTTAGTTAATAGAAAGGAAACCTTTTGGCACCGGATGTCTATTAACTTGTTTTTTTTTGATGTTTTAAAGAATTAATCTAAATAATCAAGATTTAATTCAAAGCAATATCCAATATTTTATTATTATTATGAACTCTAATACTTTTTAAACTGCATTCTTTATCGAAATCTAGGAGTTCCTCATAGGAAAAATGATTTATCTGTTTAACTAGATCAGAAGTCTCAATTATAAGTAAATTATCGATATTAATATTATAAAAGTCATTTTTAATCGCTGACTTAATTTTGGCCTTTATGTAATGTGCGTGAAGTGAACTTATGTCAAATTTATCATCAAAAAGTCTTAGATCAAAAAAACCACTTTCATTTATTACATTTAAAAGAATATATCTTTTACCATTTCTAGTAGTTTTGTATTGAGCTTTTACAACATAAAAATAAAAATCCTCTAAGAATTCAAGTTTACATTTAATTTTTTCTTTAAAAGACGATTGATTAAGGTTTGTGAGTATTTTTGTTTGTTTTTTTTGAGAGTAAAGAAATCCATAGCTTTCAAACTCAGCTTTTATTGGATCTACTGTAGTATAATTTTTATTTAAAAAAAAGTGATCGTCAGATAAGTCGTTAAATAATGTTGCTCCAGTTTTTTTTTGTATAATATTTTCTACATTAGCAAAAAGTTTTGAGATATTCATATGAAATGAATTTAAAGAATTTGATAATATAAGTTTTTCTATTTGTCTTTTATTTAAGACAGATCTGGATAACCTAATATTAAAATCTGACAGAGACTTAAATTTACCATTTTTGTTTCTTTCGAGCACTAATTCTTTCATAGAATCTTCACCTACTCCCTTTAATGCTGCTAAACCATAGACAATCTTATCTTCATGTACTACAAATTTATAATCTGAATAATTTATATCAGGTGGTAATATTTTTAAATCTTGCTCGTAAATTTCATTTAGTATTACAAAAATTTTATCAGTATTATTTATTGAATTATTTAGAAGCTCACAATAGAATTCTAAAGGAAAATGTGCTTTTAGATATGCAGTATAATAAGTTATAAAAGCGTATGCAGCTGCGTGACTTTTATTAAATCCATATTCTGCAAATTTTTCAATCAAGGAAAATAGTTTCTCAGCATCTTTAGATCTAACCTTTTTATTTACAGCACCTTTAATAAAATTATCCTTTTGATTCATCAATTCAGCTTTAATTTTTTTACCAATAGCTCTTCTTAATAAATCGGCTTGACCTAATGTATATCCTGATATTACTTGGGCTATTTTCATAATTTGTTCTTGATAAACAATTATTCCATAAGTTTCTCTCAAAATTGGTTCAAGTAAAGGGTGATCATATATTATTTTTTCCTCACCTTTTTTTCTTTTAATAAAGCTATCAATAAATTGCATAGGACCAGGCCTATTCAAAGCTAAAACTGCTATAACCTCTTCTAGACTTGTTGGTTTGAGTTTAATCAAAGTGTCAACCATCGCAGCACTTTCAACTTGAAACACTCCACACGTATAGCCATCACTTAATAATTTGAAAGTTTTTTCATCGTTGAAAGGTATTTCATTTAAATCAATAGAAATTTTATTTTTAGCTTTAATTAATTTAAGCGTCTCATCAATTATAGTGAGGTTAGCTAGGCCAAGAAAATCAAATTTTAGTAAGCCTGCTTTTTCACAATCTTTCATATTGTATTGAGTAGCCATTATTTCTGAGTCATCATCTTTGAATAAAGGAATATTTCCGTAAAGCTTATCCGAAGAAATGATTATTCCAGCAGCATGTGTAGATACATTTCTTAGTGCACCTTCCATTGACTCTGCTTTATCCATCATTGGAGAGTCAGCTAAATCACCTAATTGATCAGAATGATTAGCTTTCAACTCACTAATACTTAATGGATGAACTGGGTTATAAGGTATTTTATTTACCATTCTCTCTACTTCAGAATATGGAACACCCTCTACTCTACCTATATCCTTTAATATTCCCCTGGAGATCATGGATCCAAAGGTAATAATTTGTGCAACATTTTGATACCCATACTTTTTTTGCACGTACTCTATAACTTCATCTCTTCTTGATTTACAGAAATCGATATCGAAGTCAGGCATTGACACTCTATCTGGGTTTAAAAATCTTTCAAAAAGCAAACCATATTGAATTGGGTCTACATCAGTGATTAACAAAGACCACGCAACAATAGATCCAGCACCTGACCCTCTTCCAGGACCTACAGGAATTGAATTTGACTTAGCCCATCTAATAAAATCACTAACTATAAGAAAATATCCAGAGAATTTCATTTTTATAATAACATTTAATTCATATTCTAAACGATCCCTATATATTTTTGATTGACTGTTAAATTCCTCAATACTTCTATTTGAAAGTATTTTTTTTAATCTTAAATCTAAACCACTTCTAGATTGTTGAACAATCTCTTTATCTTCATCGGAGTCAAAATCTGATTTAAAATTTGGCAATGTAATAGGCTTTTCTTCAATTAGAAAATTAATTTTATTTGCAATTAAATTTGAATTTTTTATTAATGGGATTAAGTTATTATTTTCTTGGTTGATATAAGCTAAAGAATAATTATTTTTTAAATTAAACGAAGTATTTTGTAAATATTCACCATTCTTTAAACAATGAAGTATTTTTATAGCATCATAATCTTTATCTTGTTTGTAAAAACTAAATGAAGATAAAAAGGAATTAATTTTTGATTTTTTAGATATTTCATTTAATGGTTTATTATCTAAGTTTTCATCATATTCAAAAAAAATATCATTTTTAAAGAAATTTTTTAGAGCATTTATTTCATTTAAAATAATTTTTAAATTATTTGTATTTATATTCAAATCCTGGAAATAACTAAATAAACCACCTAAAATTAAAATATTACCCTCAGAAAAATTATTAATGTTACCCAAAGATAAATGAAATTCATTCTCAGTATTTATTTTTGTAGATAATATATTAAGATTTTTAAAACCGATCTCATTTTTGCATAGAAAAGTAAGTCGTGACTTGTGGTTTAATTTTGAAATATAATCAACATCTAATCCTATAATCGGTTGAATTCCCTTGTTTTTACATTTTGTTGAAAATTCAAGAACACCTGATAATAGTTTGTAATCTGTTAATGCCATTGCAGGTAATTTTTCCTTCTCAGCAAAATTTACAAGATCTTCAATTTTAATATTTGACTCACAAATAGAATAATTTGAATAATTTCTTAGAGGTATTAGCATTCTTTTATTGATTTATCTTCAATTGTATAAGACTTATCAAAAAGTGGACGAAATGAAATATCATGACTAGCTATTATTGTTGATAAATTGAATTTTTTAGAACTATTTAATATCAGATCAATTACCAAATTTGCATTTTCTTTGTCTAAATAACTTGTAGGTTCATCAGCTATTAATAGTTTAGGGCTATTCACTAGGGATCTTGCAACACAAACTCTTTGTTTTTGTCCATTTGATAACTGATTGGGGTATTTAAATTTAAATTGACTCAAATTAAAATAGGATAAGATTTTTTCAATTTTTCTTATATCGTTACTTTTTAATTTAATGTTATCGAAAATGTTCAACTCAGATATCAGGTAGTGATCCTGAAAAATAATACCTATATCATCTTTCAAAAGATCAAAATGGTTTTTTACTAAATTGCCGTCAAAGTAAATTTCTCCAGAGTCTGAACTATCTAATCCTGATATTAAGTTCAATAAAGTTGACTTACCACATCCTGATGGACCAAATAAAAAAATATTTTGATTATGATCTACTGATAAATTTAATTTTTTTATTACTTGAAAATTTCCTACCTTAGATAGATATGATTTAGAAATATTTTTTAATTCTAATAAACTCATCTTAATATTAAATTTGGTTTAATTCTAAATATTCTCAATATTGGAATGTAAGAGGCAACTAAACTTGAAAACAGAGAAATACTTACGATAAACACTATGTCGTTTAGTTTAATACTATAGGGCATTGATGTTAAATATCTTATTTCATTATTCCAAAGTTCAAAATTTAATAAATATGATAAAAAGTTTTCAACAGAGTCTATATTTGTAGATAAAAGCAATCCTAAACAAGTACCAATAACAATAGAGAAAAATGATATGAAGAAAGAATTCAAAAAAAATATAAAACAAATTTTTGATTGCTTTATACCCAATGCTTTTAGCAAAATAATATCTTTATACTTTTCTTTAATAAAAAAAATTTGATTTGAAATTATTGTAAAGGAAGAAATTACAATAATAAAAAATAGAATAACAAACATAACATTTTTTTCAGTAGATAATGCTTGAGCTAAAGTTTGGTTTTGATCCTCCCATGTTGAGTAGTTTAGGCCATCTAAATCGCTATAATCAAAGTTTTTATTATTCAAATAAACATCTATAACTTTATTGCTATTGATATTTTTAAACTGATCGATATTGCTAAAAATAAAATATTTATCAAAGTCATATACTCCTGTATTAAATATTCCTTTAATGGTTAATTGTCTTGAATTTAAAACAGGGCCTAAAATTGTCATAGAATTTCCAGGAATATTAATTTGAACAGGCATCCCTACTTTTAAATTTAAAGACCTCGCTAATTCAACTCCAATGAAAACCCAATTGTCGATATTTTTTTCTATCTCAAATATATTTTGATTAATTTTAGGTATTTTATAGATATCTTCTTTATTAAGAGATTTCATTAATAGACCCTCTATACCATTTTCATTACTTGTGATTACTCTACTTTGAATATTTTCAACAAAAGATATTGAAGGATTTTTTTCTTGTATTTTTTTGATTTTATCTTTGTTAGCGTCATAAATAGTAATATCTCCATTCACACCACTTAATGACTCAACTAATTGCTCTCTAAAACCATTCATCACGGACATTACTGTTATTAAAATTGAAATACCTAGTATTAATGCTAGTGATGATAAAATTGTCGATACTGAGAATGCTTTATCTTTTTTAAAATTAAATATGTAGGAGAAAGATAGTTTATGGAGTGTATTGTTCAAATTCAAAATTCTCAATTTCTTGTTTACTTAAGAATATCTTATCACTGTTAGACCTACTAATCAGTTCAATTTGACCTTTTTCTTTAAAATTATTCCCGATAATCAATGTCCAAGGTATTCCAATCAATTCAGAGTCTTTAATTTTTCTTCCTATACTTATATCTCTATCATCTAAACTAACGTTATCATATTTAGAGATAAGCAGATTATAAATACTCTCCACATCTGATATATAATTAGGGTTTGGTTGCATTATGATGTTTATTTTAAATGGTGAAATATTAATAGGCCATTTGATACCTTTATCATCATGAAATGCCTCAATTATTGCAGCTGTTAATCTGGAAACTCCTATTCCATAGGATCCCATATATGGTGTTATTCTTTTTCCATCTTGATTTAGCACGAAGCATTCTAATGGCTTAGTATATTTTGTACCAAAATTAAATATGTGGCCTACTTCAATACCTCTTCCAATTATCACATCAGATTTTGATTTATCAATCATTTCGTCAGATGCAGAATACATTGTTGTAATTTCTTCATAACTTTTTTCGTATAAATTGGAATCAACTAATTTAGAGTCATAAGCAAGTTCGCTTTCACCAGTATTAGCTAATATTTGAAACTCATGAGATAAATCTCCACCAATGGCGCCCGTCGCAGCTTTAACAGGAATCGGTTGTAATCCTAGATCTAGAAAGGTTTTTAAATAACTTCTAAAAAATTTTTTATAAGTTTCAAAAGCAGCTTCTTCGGTTAAGTCAAAACTATAGGCATCTTTCATTAAGAATTCTCTACCTCGCATTACGCCAAAACGAGGTCTAATTTCATCTCTAAATTTCCATTGAATATGGTAGAGATATTTTGGAAGGCCTTTATAAGAATTTACATAATCAGAAAATAAATCTGTAACTACCTCTTCATTAGTTGGTCCATATAATAAATCGTTATCATGTCTGTCAGTAATTCTTAACATCTCTTTTCCGTAGTCTGCATATCTTCCACTTTTTTTCCATAATTCTGAAGATTGAATAGTAGACATTAACATTTCATTACAACCTATTTCGTCTTGATTATTTCGAATAATATTCTCAATATTTTTTAGGACTTTAAAACCTAATGGTAACCATGTGTATATACCAGAGGTGTGCTGCCTAATCATCGATGAACGCAACATTAATTGATGGGAAATGATTTTAGCTTCTTTTGGTGACTCTTTTAATGAGTTAAATAAAAGATTTGAAAGTTTCATTTAAAGTATTCGAATATGTTATTTTCATATTTTATTATAAAAAAAGATACGACCATTGATAGAGCAAATGAAACTAAAAATTTTATTCCTAAATATGACTTTTTTGGCATACCCTCTTCGAAATCAGATCTTTTAATAGGTAATATTGTCATAAAAATAACCCACCAGATTATAAAAAGTAAAAATAAAAACTTCATATCAAAGATATGTGTATTAACAATTCAGGCTTTAATGAAAAATTTCTATTGTAAGTTTTTCTTGAAACTTCCTCTACTAACCCACTTAGCGAATTTTCATCTATCTCCTCATTGATAAACAATATTTTATTTAACAAGATATCTTTAATTTCATCTTGAATTGCCTCTTTATTGTAGGAAAAAGGGAAGCCTTTATCAGATATTTGAAATTTAATAATATCAAATTGTTTGTTTAGAATTAAATTAATACTAACTACACCATTATAAAGGATCTTTCCCCTTTCATTTATAAAATTATCTTCTTCAATAATTAGATTTTGAACAACAGGTAGTTTTTTTATAACAAATTGTTCAATTAACTTATGATTTTTATTTACTAAATCTAATTGACACAAATCTCCACTTAAAAGAAGATTAGTTTTTTCAATTTTTAAGCTTTTAGCTATTTCTAAATGTTTTTTTAAATGAAGATATTCTCCGTGCATAGGAATTAAAGATTTAGGCTGAATGAAAGAATAAAATTCTTTTATTTCATTTTTTCCTGGATGTCCTGAAACATGGACAAACTCCTCATCATCAGAGATAATATTTAAGCCTAAGTAACTAAAAGAATTTTTTAAATATGAAATTGATTTTTCGTTGCCAGGAATTTCTTTTGATGAAAAAATTATATTATCTTTTGAACTTAATTTAATTTGATTATGTGTATTATTTGCAATTTTCCAAAGAGCAGAGTTTTTTTCACCTTGACTACCTGTGCAAATTAAAAGAACTTTATCTTTATTAAAATCCTGAAATTTTTTTTCGTTAAGTATTTCAAAATTTTCAATTAACTTTTCTTCTATAGCAGTATTAATGGCTCTTTTTATACTTCTTCCTACAACAAATATTTTTTTATCATGCTTAATAGCATTTGAGATAATGGTTTTAAGTCTTGCAATATTTGAGGAAAAACAAGTAACTATAATTCTACCTTGAAGTTTATTAAATAAATTATCAAATGATGGATCTAACTCTGACTCTGAGCGTGATATCTCATTTACACCGGCGTTAGTTGAGTCACCTATAAGTAAGTCTATATTTTCATCTTTTAATAACTGATAATTTTTGTAATCAAAAGGTGAGCCAGTAACTGGATTTTTATCTATTTTCCAATCACCTGTATGATAAATATTTCCTTCCAATGTTTTAAAAAATATACCTGTGGGATCGGGTATAGAGTGAGTTGTCGGAATTAATTGAAATGAAAAATTCTCAAACTCTACTTCTTGAAAGTCCTCAACTATTACAAATTTTTTCTCAAAATCATTAATTTTATTGAACTTATGTTTTATATAGGAAAAAGTAAATTGATTGCAATAGATTGGAAAATCAATCTTGTCGAAGTAATACTCTAGTCCTCCAACATGATCTTCATGCGCGTGAGTTAGTATCATTGCTTTAGGTTTAATGGATGTATTCAAAAAAATATATGGATCAGGAATAGTTATATCTACACCTGGTAGACTATCATCTGCAAATGAAATACCACCATCAACTATTATCTGTTCTCCTTTAAAGGAATATAAATAGTTATTACCCCCTATTTCACCTATCCCTCCAATGGGCAAAAAATAATTATTATTTTTATTATTTAATAATTCTAAGTTTTTCATTTAAAAAAATATGATAAAAAAAAATACCTAAAAGAGTTAAATCTTCTCTATAAATAAAATTAGTTTTTTTATATTCGATAGAGTTAGCATATCCACCAGTAAAAATCACTTTAAAATTTCTTTTATAGGTAGTTTTAATTAATTTTATGTAAGACTCTATCATTATTTTATAACCAACATTAAATCCAGACATTAGAGCTTGATTAGTATTTTTACCGATGATGCTAGATTTATTTGAAAATTTCATACTCTTTATACCAGAAGCTAGAGAAATTAGATTTTCATAAGAGGTGGTGAGACCAGGTAAAATTACACCTCCATAATATTTCTTATTTATAATGATATCTAATGTCGTGGCAGTACCTAAATCAACTATGATAATGAATTTAGATTTTGGATAAATATTTATTGCGGATAAAACATTAATAATTCTATCACTGCCTAGTTGGCGTAAATTAACTGTTTTATGAACTAAACGAGATAATTTATATTTATTAATGAAAAATAAACGATTTCGATAGGGTTTTAAATTTTTAATTATAACTTTGTCTACTTCTGAAACAACAGAGCAAATATAAATTTTAGAATGAGTTTTAAGTTTATTCTTAAAAAAAAGAGTGACTGATTTCAAATCTTTCTTTGAGTATCTAATTTGAGAGATTTTTTTTAAATTCTTATCAACAAATGATGAAAATTTTATAGATGTATTTCCAATATCAACTAATAAATTCAAACTAGTTCTCCAAAGAAAATATTTTTAGTAGTGTCGTCTATTTTTATCTTTAAAGATAAATCTTCATTTACTGATAATATTTCAATAATATTTTTTCCAAAAATTGGATGATTTAATTTAAAGTCACTGAGCATATATTTATTAAGATATCTCACTAATTTCTTATTAGATATTTTTTTTGTTAAATTATGTTCAATAAAATCAATAATTATATTTGATAATTCGAGAATATTTGATTTTTTATTGATAATGCTAAATAGAGAAACTGAGTCGACTATTGGAGAATTGTTTATATTTATTCCAATACCTGTTTTTAGATATGATTTTTTACCTAAGATAGTTGATTTGACAACAACACCAACTATTTTTTTATTTCTATAAAACAAATCATTTGGCCATTTGTAGTCTAAGTTAATATTGAAATTAATTTTAAAAAATTTGTGGAGTATGTAACAAATATAAAAGCTATTTCTTAAAGCATATGAAGCTTTTAATTTTTGATTAATTGTTAAATAAATATTACCTTTAGGGCTTAACCATTTTTTTTTACCCCTTCCAGTGCCTTTAATTTGCCTAAAGGATTGGATATATAAATTATTATTTTTTAATATTTTTTTATAATTATTAAAGCTGATAATTTCATCTTGTGTAGAATTAATCGAGTCAAAGATAACTTTATACAATTTTTATTTAAAAAGATTATCTACTAAATTAATTAAAGGGTCTGGATAGATGAAAAATAAAGTTATAATTAATCCAGACACTATAAATATAACTTTGCCTGTTTTGTTATTATCATCTAGTAACTCTATTTCTGATTTATTGAAAAACATATTCTTAATAATTGTTAAGTAATAGAATGCAGCAATTACTGAACTTAAAACAGCAATAATTGATAAAAAAATAAACCCATCATTTATAGAAGCTGAAAGAATGAAGAACTTTGCGAAGAAACCTGCAAAAGGTGGTATTCCTGCGAGAGAAAAGAAAAATACCAACATGCTTATGGATTTTGAATTTGAGGTAAATCTTAAACCATTTAGTTGGGATATTTTTGTAAATTCCCCATCTACAGTTCTCAAGTTCAGTAAAACAGCAAAAATACCAAACGTGGTAATCAGATAAATAATCAAGTAAAAAAATAATGTACCCTCAGACATAAATTGATAACTCATTATTCCGAGAAGCATAAAACCAATGTGGTTGATAGAGCTGAAGGCTAGAAGTCTTTTTATAACTTTTTGTGTAATTGCTCCATATACTCCTACTAATAATGAAATAGCGCACACCATTTGAAAAATATAATTAAGAGATTTGATATCAGAAATGTTAAGGTCTTGATAAACCCTGAATAAAAATATTAATGATGCAAATTTAGGTAAAGTTGCAAAAAAGAGTGTAGATATAGTTGGAGATCCTTCGTACACATCAGGTGTCCAAATATGAAATGGAGCAGCGGAAACTTTAAAAAATAAAGAAATAAGAACTAATGATAATCCTATTTCGCTTATTGCAGTGAAATTATCTAGGTTTTGTATATTAAAAGACCCAGTATCGTAATAAATCATTGAAATACCAAATAAAAGAAATCCTGATGATAAAGCACCAAGAGAAAAATATTTTATACCTGCTTCATTTGAAGATAAATTTTTAGTATTGAAAGCAGCCATCAAGTATAAGGATAAAGATTGTAGCTCTAAACCAATAAAAGCTGTTAAAAAATTATTACTAGAAATGAGAACAAATGAGCCAAGAATAGCGAACAGTAAAAATAACACATATTCGTATCTATATAAATTTTCATTCTTCAAGGGTCTTTTTAACAGTAAAATGAATACGATTGAGCCAATAGATAAAATAATCTTAGATAAAACAAATAAATTAATCGTATTAAGTGATATTTGTGTGGAGCTATAAAAATCTTTTCCATAATTTAAAAGCAAAATACTCAACAAAATGAAACCTAAAGTATTTAAAGATATAGCCCTGTCCTTATTAAATAATCCAAAACATAAAGTTATCAAAATCAAAGATAAAATAAAAATTTCTGGTATGAATTGAAATAAATTAATCATTATATAATGCTTAAGGAAATACTCTTATTTATCATTTCAAATAAAAGTTTTGGATAAATTCCTAAAAGCATTGTGAGAAATGCTAAACAGGAGAAGTAGAAAATTTCAATATTTGTTAAATCAGCTAATTGCTTAATATCTGATTTTAAATCTCCAAAATTAATATTTTTGTACAATAAGAGCATATATGAAGCTCCTAAGATTACTCCAATAGCGGTAAAAAAAGTAAGATAAACACTAACACTTATAGTTGACATTATAACTAAGAACTCCCCAACAAAACCACTAGTTCCAGGAAGACCCACAGATGAGAGCATAAAAACCATAAAAAAGAATGAATATTTAGGCATTACATTTGTTACACCGCTATAATCAGATATCATTCTGGTGTGATGTCTTTCGTATACCACACCAACTATTAAAAATAATGCTGCAGAAACAATTCCATGACTTATCATCTGAAAATACGCACCATTAATTCCATCTTGAGTTAAAGTGAAAATGCCAATGGTAACAAATCCCATATGAGCAACAGAGGAATAGGCAATCATTTTTTTCATATCTAGTTGTCTTAGAGCTACGATTGAAGTGTAAACAATAGCTACACAACTTAGTGCGAAAATCATTGGTTGAAAATAAATTGAGGCATACTCAAAAAAAGGTAAAGATAGTCTTATAAAACCGTATGCACCTAATTTAAGAAGTACGCCAGCCAATATTACTGATCCGCTCGTGGGCGCTTGAACGTGTGCATCAGGTAACCATGTATGAAAAGGAAACATCGGTACTTTTACTGCAAAAGATGCAAAAAAACATAAAAAGAGAACTAACTCAATTTGCTGATCAAATGTAAAGTCCGAAATTAACTCAATATTGCCTGATTTCACTTTAGAAATAATATAAATAATCGCAAGTAACATTAAAACAGATCCTGCTAGTGTGTAGAGAAAGAATTTGAAGGTAGCATAAAGTCTGTTCTCTCCTCCCCAAATTCCAATTATCAAAAACATCGGGATTAAAACAGCTTCAAAGAAAACGTAAAAAATTACAAGATCGATACTAACAAATACTCCTATAATAAAACTCTCAAGCAATAAAAAATAAATAACAAATTCTTTGGCTCTATTTTGAATAGAGTTAATAGAACATAATAAACAAATAGGGACTAAGAATGTTGTCAGTAATATAAGTGGTATTGAAACACCATCAACTCCGACATAGTAATTTATATCGAACTTATCAAACCAAGTATGAAACTCTATAAATTGATAACCATTTTTTGATTTATCATAAAAAATTGGTAATAATAAACTAAGAAGAAATTCACCTGTTGTTATCCATAGACCTGATAGAAAAATAGTTTTATTTTTTAGTTGCGTGCTACTTGAAAGTGAGAGTGTTAATGCTCCTATAATAGGCGTTAGAATTAATAGTGATAATATTGGGAAACTCATCTTAGGTTATGGATATATAAAAAATGATAGTTATAAAGAGTGTGAAACCAGAAATTATTATAAAAGTGTAGTCGAAGATATACCCTGTTTGTATCCTTTTAAATGCTTTTGAAATTGTAGAAACTATCGAGGCACTTCCATTTGGTAAATACTTATCAATTATACCTTGGTCTATTTTAGTCCATAAAAACTTACCTAAATTGTAAAGTGGTAAAACAAAAATTTTGTTATAAAGTTCATCAAAATACCATTTGTTCAAAATAAAATTATAGATTGAGTAAAAACGTTTTTTTAAGTCAGCAAGTTTGTTTAAATTATAACCATAATAATAAACTGCTAGCCCTACACCAAAAGCTACCAAAGATTTTGATAAAATTGGATAAAAAGAGGAGTAGTATTGCTTATCTTGACTCAAAAATATTATTCCATTCCAGAAATTTTTTGAATTATATCCCGCTAATAAATCGTTTAGGAAGAAGCCTGCTAGAATTGCTCCTACGGAAAGTAATAACAACGGAACCAACATAAAAGGACCAGATTCATGAATTTTTTCATAATCATAAGATCCATTATAATTCCCATGAAACACCTTAAATATGAGCCTAAAAGAGTAAAATGCGGTCATGGCAGAGACTATAGCCAAAATTACATAAACGAATGGGCCTAAACTAATTAAGTTAAATGATGAACTTAAAATTAGATCTTTTGAAAAGTAACCTGATGAATATGGAAAACCTATAATAGCTAATGTACCTATCCACATCATTACTGCGGTGATTTTCATCTTTGAAAAAAGATTTCCCATTTTATCCATATCTTGCTCATCATGAACACCATGAATAACAGATCCTGAAGATAAAAAGAGTAATGCCTTAAAATAACCATGTGTTATTAAATGAAAAATTGCAATATTAAACGCACCTAAACCACAAGCCACAAACATGAAACCCAACTGACTACAAGTTGAATAAGCTATCACCTTTTTTATATCTTTTTGAAAGAAGCCCACTGATGCAGCAAAGAATGCTGTTAATAGACCTATTATTAAAACAAAAGTCATAATGAAGTCAGACATGACCATTAATTCTGAAAATCTTACAGTCAAGAAAACACCAGCTGTTACCATTGTTGCAGCATGAATTAATGCTGAGACAGGTGTAGGTCCCTCCATAGCATCAGGTAACCATGTATGAAAGCCAAACTGAGCAGATTTTCCCATAGCACCTATGAAAAGGAAAAAACAAGAAAAAATTAAAGCATTAATTTCAAATCCTAAAAAATTAATTTGATAACTAAATAATTTCTCTTTCCCTGCAATTATTTCATTAATAGATAATGTATCTAAAAATATATAGAGAGTTGCAATGCCAATAAGAAATCCAAAATCCGCAACTCTGTTTACTAAAAAAGCTTTCATTGCAGCTAAATTTGCAGACTTTTTATGATGCCAGAAACCTATCAGTAAATAAGAGGCTAGACCAACACCCTCCCATCCAAAAAATAACTGAATTAAATTATCACTTACAACTAAGGCAACCATACAAAAGGTAAATAGACTCAAATAAGTCATGAACCTTACTTTTGAGTTATCATGAGACATGTACTCAATTGAATAAATATGAACCAATGCAGAAACTGTGAGAACAAGTGTTAACATCAAAAGAGTAAGAGAATTAACAGAAATTCCCCAATTAAAGAACTGACCAGAAACAAAAAACCACTCTAGTACAGGAATTATAATTTCAGACGATGAAGAGCTAGAAAAACTGATAAATAAGAACCAACTTAAAATAGCTGCTATAGATATTAGAGTAGAAGAGAAATATTGGGCAGTTTTTTCACCTAATAACGCTCCAAAAGGATATGTAAAAATGGTTGAAATTAGAGGAAGAAAAAAAAGTAATTTATAACTTAACATTAATCTTTTAGTTGATTGATCTTGGTAATATCAATCTCTCCCTTATTTCTGAAATAAATAACCAATATAGCTAAGCCAATGGCTGCTTCTGCAGCGGCGATTGTTAAAATAAAAATGGAGAATACCTGACCATTAATATCATTTAAGAAAACCGAAGCAGATACAAAATTAATATTTGCAGCCAATAATATAATTTCAATACACATTAAAATTAGGATCATATTTCTTCTGTTTAAAAATAATCCGAAGCATCCAATAATAAAAACAATTAAAGAAAGTATGAAGAAATGATTATACGTAAGGCTAGTCATCTTTAATACCTTCACCAGACTTAATTTTTACTAGTTTTACTCTATCTTCGGCTGTAGTTGAGTTTTGACTTTCTATGTTTTGTCTTTTAATGGTTGGTCTATACACATGTGTTAAAACAATTGCACCAATCATAGCAAGTAACAAAACGATACCACTTAACTGAAAATCGATAAAATACTCTGTGTAAAGCACATCTCCAATTTGCTCAGTATTATTTTTAGACCTAATGAAGGTGTCTAAATTATCTTTTGAAGTTTTAAATACAGTTAAAT